>NZ_CP044016.1:3957036-4314072 GCF_004337365.2 Rhizosphaericola mali
ACTGGGTAAAATGCTCAACAACCATGCGCAGACTTAGTTTAATATTTATTGCAATATTGTTTTTTTTAATAGGACATTCACAAAGTTCGAACCCAAATGCTCAGAAATCTTTTGAAGCAGCACTTCCCTATTTGGATAATGGAGATTATGACAATGGTTTAAATAATTTGCTGAAAGCGTATCAGGCAGATCCTAATTTTATCGATGCAATCATCACTCTTGCCAATACTTATAAAGAAATAAAATCCTACGATTCGGCAGTTCTATTTTATCAAAAAGCCAAATTGATTGACAGCCATCAATCCAATTATTACAATATGCCGTATTCCAATTGTTTGGCGGGTTTGGGTAAATTTTCCGAAGCATTGCAGGCGGTAGATCAATATTTAAAAATTCCGAATCTCGGTGATAAGGCTTTGAAAAATGCGCAATATTGGCAAAACTGTTATCAATTTGCCATCAATTATGCGAAAAATCATCCGCATGAATCTTATGTATTCCAGCCGATCAATATGGGAGACAATATCAATTCTCCGCAAGCGGAATATTACCCATCCTTTACGATTGATGATAGCACATTAGTTTTTACACGTCGAGGTGAAGGAATACGAGAAGATTTTTTAGAAAGTTTTAGGGATAAAAATGGAAAATATGCACCTGCAACTTTGATTAAAGGAATCATCAATGACGAGCCATCCAAAGGGGCATTAAATATTTCCCAAGATGGACAATGGTTGATTTTTGCGGGAAATTTTGGAAATAAAGGTTTCGGTAATTTTGACTTGTACATTTCGTATAAGACGGAAAATGGATGGTCAGCGCCGCAAAATCTTGGTCCAAATATCAACACTGGATTTTGGGAAAGTTCACCTAGTTTGAGTCCCGATAAATCAACACTTTATTTTAGCAGTAACAGAACGGGAGGTTTTGGAGGTAACGATTTGTATGTCAGTTATATGCAACCAAATGGGAAATGGTCCAAAGCGCAAAATATGGGTAAAGAAATCAACACTTCTGGAGACGAATTAGCGCCTTTTATTCATGCGGACAACACCACTTTATTTTATACTTCTAGCGGTTTGCCTGGTTATGGTGGTACAGATTTATTCAAAATTACCAAAACGGATTTTGCAAATAATACCTGGAGTCAACCAGAAAATCTAGGTTATCCGATCAACACGATTGACAATGAAGGTAGTTTGTTCGTCGCTTCGGACGGAGTGACTGCTTATTATGCGAGCGATCGAGCGGACACAAGGGGCGAATTGGATTTGTATAAATTTGAATTGCGAAAAGATATTCGTCCGAATAAAACTTCATTCGTTTCTGGTAAAATTACGGATGCACATTCGGATAAAGGATTGGCTGCGACGATCGAATTGACCAATAATGCCAATCAGCAATTGATTAGCAAAACGAATTCTGATACAAGTGGCAATTATTTGGTGACTTTACCGGTTGGAAATGATTATACCATTACGCTCAATCGTCCTGGTTATTTATTCCAAAGCGAAATTTTTAGTTTGCATGATGTACAGCCATCGTCTGTTTTTCGGAAAAATATTTCCATGCAAGCGATTGAAGTCAACGCAGCAATTACTTTGAAAAATATTCAATTTGCGTTTAAGTCGTACGAATTAGAACCTGTAAGTAAAATTGAATTGAACAAATTATTACAGTTATTACGAGAAAATCCCACACTTCGAGTTCGGATAAATGGGCATACAGACAATAAAGGTTCGCAAGCGGTTAATCAACCGTTATCCGCCAAAAGAGCAAAAGCCGTGGTCGATTTTCTTTTAGGGAATGACATTGAAAAGTCGAGATTGGAATGGAAAGGATATGGCGACGCACATCCAATCGCAGACAATGCAACAGAAGAAGGGCGTGCGCTCAATCGAAGAACGGAAGTCGAAGTGATTGGACTGTAAAGCGAAAAGCTTTCTACGGCTTGATGCATAAGCAGAAAAGAAAGTACAAAAGTTCAATTTGACAAAACTGCTTGATGATTCCAAATTATAAAAATAAAAACATAAATCAAGCTGTTTTTGCTACGTGAATAGAATAAAAGTTGAGAATTAGAACCAAACCTGCTCTTTCATCAAACCGCTGTTAGGTGCCGGTTTCTTTCGTCCATTCGTTTTCCTAATATTGTTTAAATAGTTCGTAAAAGGTTTTATCTCTTTTTTTTCTGTTATTTCTGTTCTTGACTTCTCAATTATTTTGTCAGGTGCGTCTATTTTATTTAAAAAAACATTTACACCTGTGATTGTCTGCTTTCCTTTATACTGTGTCTTTCTGTAACTAAGTTTAAAATTATTGTCCGTAACTATTTTTAGTATATCTGACAGTAAATGTTGAAAGTCCTGTTGAGATGAAAAAGTTAAATCATCAACATATCTTGTGTATGTAATATTATTTTTGTTACAAAGATCAATAAGTAAAAAGTCTGTTTCTAGAAAAACTAAATTGGCAATATGCGTGCTTGTCGGTGTTCCTTGGGGCAATTCATATTTCCAAGTTGTCAAGTTTGTCAACCAATGTGAGAAATGTGGCGAAAAATTCAGCTTGCGAAAAGTTTCATAAACTCTTTGTGATGTAATGTTTGGATAAAACTCTTGTAAGTCTGTAGTGAAAACATATTTTTTACCTTGGTGCGGTTTAGCATTAGTTATATTGCTACAACCTTTAACACCACCGTGAACAGTCTTAGGTAATTGAATAGGAATTAAAATTTTATTTTTTATTCTCGACTGAATTAATTTCAGCTCCTTTTGAGAAGGTCTAATAGTTCTTTGCTTTTCAGTTCCATCCAAATATTTTTTAGGTAGTCCTGTTTTTTTATCAATTTTCTTCTCTATCCACTCCTTGTAGTATTTTTCTAAATTATTTGCAATTTTTTCTACTTCGTCTGATTTAAAACATACGATTGCACAGAATTTTTTGAACTCATTTATTTTAAACTGCGAAGAATTCATTAACCAATGATTTTACAGAAGGGCTTACAATTTGAAATGCTTTTCTTTTATTCGGTTGAACATCGTCTTCTGTCATTGATAGAAAGAAAAGAATTGGTAAAGGCACATTTAAATTTTCACTAATTGATTTTAAAGTTGAAAGATTTGGTTCTTTCAAGTTACTTTCAATTTGCGAAAGATATGTTTGTGTGATACCACAAGAAAGGGCAAATTCACCTTGGGTTTGTCCTTTTTGCTTTCTGATGTTTTTTATAATATTGCCTAAATCCATTTTTATGTTGTTGAATAAATTTAAGGAGTGTTCGGATTTTCAATTCTACATCTTGGTTTCATCAATTTTGGTCTCTAGCGAAAAAATCAATAAGAAGTCCAACTACTTTAGCAATTTCTTGACGAATTTGCTCATTGGTCTTACCTTTTTTCCGTTTCAAGAATTGAAGTCTTTCTAATGCTTCATTTAAGACAATTAAGTCTTTTTCCGAAAGAGAACACTGGTTCTTTGTGATAGTTGCAACATTTTGTATTGCATTATCAATGATTTGATTTTGTTTTAATCTACTCATTTTACTTGTTTTTAAAGACAACGACATTGTTGTCCTGCTTTTTCCAACAATGTCTAAGTAAAAACTTGTAGTTAGGAGTCTATTTCCTAAGTGCGTAAAACAATGTTCTCGTACACTCACTTAAAATTCCTGCTTATTAAATTAATATAGCATAATAACAATTTAAACAAAATCATCTTATCTAGACTGGTCAGTTTATGACTGTCATAGGGGATAATTGTGTGCTGTTAATTTACCCGTTAAGGTTGTCTTTTCAGACAGTCAAAGGAACTCCACTTAGTAAATAGACATCAAATCACATTTCAAAGAACTAATCTACCGCAAAGTTAAAACAAGTTTTTGAAAAAAAGAAATAAATATTACTGTAAGTTAATAAAAAGATTTATTATTGTATCTCTAGGTGTTAAATTGTCTGATAAAAATGCCTTGTATTCTTTGCTATGCCTTAGATGTTGTCGATCCTCCAAAGCTTGCACCTAACGTTTAGCCTTAAGCTTTTCTGCTTTTTTATAATATTCCACCAATTCTACGGCTTGTACCGCTTCTTTTACATCATGTACCCGAATAATATTGGCACCATTTTGTAAGGCAATAGTATTCAAAACGGTCGTTCCGTTGAGCGCATCTTCTGCGCTGACATCAATCGTTTTTTGAATCATTCCTTTTCTGGACAAACCAATTAAAATAGGTTTTTCTAATATGGAGAACTGCTCTATATTCTTCAGAAGCGTAAAATTTTGCGTGCGTGTTTTGGCAAAACCTAATCCCGGATCCACAATAAAATTATTAATTCCCGCTTCTCTACAGATTTCTATTTTCTTGATAAAAAAATCCAATACCTCTAATGTAACATTTTCATAATCTGTCAATTTACTCATTGTTTGAGGTGTGCCACGCATGTGCATACAGACATAAGGAACATTTAATTTACCGACGGTGGCGATCATCTCTTTATCCAAATCTCCACCACTTATATCATTTATAATAGATGCTCCCGCGTCCACACTTGCTTGAGCTACATTTGCATAAAAAGTATCTACGGAAATAATGGCATCTGGAATCGCTTTTTTGATAGCCATTACCGCAGGAATTAAACGCTCCGCTTCTTCCGCTGCGGTCAATAAAGTACTACCCGGTCGTGTACTTTGTCCGCCTATATCCAAAATCGTTGCCCCATTTTCCAACATATTTTCTGCCATGGCAATCGCCTCACTCAAGTCTGGTTTTCGGTTCCCCCTAAAAAATGAATCGGGCGTAATATTGATAATTCCCATAACTTGGGGAGTCTCGAGAGATAAAAGCTTTCCTTGACAATTGAGGGTAAACATGTTTTTGCCTATTTTTGAAGCCCAAATATCGAAAATGAATACGTCAATCCAATACGATCAGATAATAAATAGTTGCAAAGAAGTCTTTTTGAAAAAAACAATTGACTACGGTACTTCGTGGCGCGTGTTGCGTACGATCTCCGTTGTAGATCAAATATTTATCAAAGCACAAAGAATACGCACCTTGCAATCGGCCACTGAGCAAATGGTCGCAGATGATATTCCATCCGAATTTTTAGGAATTATCAACTATGGAATCATTGGTTTGATTCAATTAAAGTTGAATAATCCGATTATTGAAGATCTTTCCAAAGAAAAAGCAGACGAACTATACTCTGAAGAAATCGCAACGGTAAAAAATACCATGCTTGCAAAAAACCATGATTATGGAGAAGCTTGGAGAGATATGAGTCAAGAAAGCTTCGCAGATCTGATTTTAGTTAAATTGTTAAGAGTTAAGCAAATATTAGCGAATGATGGTAAGACCTTAATAAGCGAAGGCATCGATGCTAATTATACAGATATTGTAAACTATGCGGTATTTGCATTGATAAAACTAAGTGAAAATGAAAAGAAAAATTAGTACGCAAAAGAACAAGAAAGGCATCACCATTATCCGCTGGATCATAGGATTGCTATTTATTTTTTCTGGTTTAATTAAGGCAAATGATCCACTCGGATTGAGCTACAAAATGCAAGAGTTTTTTGAAGCTTGGGGATGGACAGGATTGAATGATATTACTTTGGCATTGGCGTACCTGATGAATATTTTTGAAGTATTGGCAGGTGTCGCAGTTATTGTAGGATTCGCTATGCCATTGTTTAGTTGGCTGTTACTTTTATTGATGATTGCATTTGGATTTCTTACCGGTTATGCAACGCTTTCAGGTAAGTTTAAAAGTTGTGGTTGTTTTGGTGATTGTCTTCCCATTCCACCGATGGCATCTTTCTTAAAAGATGTACTATTGTTGATCCTTATCAGTATTGTATTTATATATAGAAATAAAATTCGCCCATTATTTAAATGGAAGCCCATTTCTATCGTTTTGCTATTAGCAACAGTTGTCGGCACCGTAATACTGCAACAATTTGTTTTGCATCATTTGCCTATAAGAGATTGTCTGCCTTATAAAGTAGGCAATAATTTATTGGTAGAAATGCAATTACCTAAAGATGCGAGACCTGACTCCACTGTAATTACATTCAAATACGCGCATAATGGAAAAACGGTAGAGTTTGATGCAGAGCATTTCCCTGATGATTTTAACGATTCTACTTATGAATATGTAGATCGCTATGACAAAGTTGTCAGAAAAGGAACTGGATTAGCTCCGATTAATGATTTTGTTTTGAATACAAAAGATGGCGCAGATACTACGAAAGAAGTATTGAGTAATCCGGGTAAATATGTGATGGTATTTACCCAAAATTTTGATCATTGGGATAAAGCAGCGTTCAATAGTGTTTTGCAATCTGCCAAAGCAAAGAGCTATCCAGTATTTGTTGTTTCTCCTAATTACAAACAAGCGTTATCACTTGTTCCTTCGGATGTAATCTTACTTGGTTTGGATGCCGTCGTTGTAAAGACGGCTGCTCGTGTGAATAGTACCTATTTCTTGATGCAAGGTGCAAATGTTTTGGAAAAGAAAAGCCATGAAGATGTGGCAAGTTTTATCAACGGATTTTAATATTCGAATACATCTATTTAAACGTTGATAATTATCAATATTTAAATAGATGTATTATCAATAAAATTAAAAGTTATAAGTGTAAATTTAACTATAAAAATGATATTTGTTAATGCTATTTATAAACACATGTTTTTCTACTGAGAAATATAGTCTTAGTAGTTTATTTATTGTGCCAAAACTTTATCATACTAAATGAAATTGACAATGAATATATAAAGTCTATAGCTAAATGAAAACAGAATCCTAATTAACCTTGAATCAATGGTCACTAATAATTTATTGTACCATACGCTTCACAATAAATTATGTTAAAATATTTATCCCTTCTAAAAGAAACTCCTATTCTATCGGATATGCCCATAGAAATTATTAAAACTTTTTTAGAAAATTCGAAATTAATAGAATTAAAAAAGAAGAGAATACTTTATTTGGAAGGTAGTACTGACGATAACATTTCCTTTTTGGCAAAAGGCGCAATAAGAGGGTACTCAATGCACAATAACAAAGAGATCGTGGATCTCTTTTACACTGATCAATCTTTTATAGCTAATGTCGATTTTATATTTTTAAATCTTCCAAGTAGATTGACCGTGGAAAGTATTACACCATGTGTACTTTTTTCATTTCCCAAAAAATTTGTTTTTGATATGCAAAATTGTAATGAAAAAATAAGATATAAAATATACGAAATTTTAGTAACCTATATTCGTATACATGATGATAGAGTTAAACTATTAACAACATACCCTATTGCGATTAAAAGCTATTTAAAATTTAAGGAAAGATTTGGGTTCTATGTTGAAAAATTCCCAAATAAAGATATTGCCTCCTATTTAGGCATAACTCCAGAAGCTCTCACTAGAATAAAAAAATCATTATCAGAATAAAATTTAAATATAGTATACTATTGCAAATCCGACTACAATAATTTACAATAATCAACTATACTATCTCCTTATCAATAAGACGAGAAATTATATATTTATACTTTGACTTGTATTTTTAAATAAACATACATCTGATTTATTCACTTCTAACATATAAACTAACCATAATCATTACGAAATAACTTTGGGTTGATTATAATCAATTCGCTTTAATACAATCATCAATTTATTAAAAAGGCGTAGATAAAAAAACAAGAAATTTATAAACCTTTGCTATTATAGTACAAGCTATATCATTCATTCGAATATATAACTTGTACTATAATAGCAATTTTATTTAGTTTTTCAATCTAGCCAGAACTTAGTTTGTTATGCATATTAAAACATAGGTTTATAAACTAATTGACCCAATGTAATTTTTTTAACTATAATACATTTTCTATGAAAAAAAACGTTCTACTCTTTTTAATTTTATTTATTTCGAAGTACTCTTTTTCTCAAGTTGGTATTGGCACAACAAGTCCACAAAGTAAATTGCATGTAGTTGGTGACGCCAGAATTACTAATATGGACGTTTATGATCCATTGACAGATAGTGTGGTTACAGTAAATAGTACCACTGGATTATTAACCAAAGCCGACCCTAAGAGGTTTTACAACACAATAGATCAGTCTGTAGTATTTAGAGGCACTGCAAGTGATTTTACGAATGATGGCTCAGAAGATGTAATATGGCTAGCTGGAGAAACGGGTAAAGTGCTTACTCTTATTACTCCAACACCAGCATTGATTAAGAGAGGTCGAATAACCTATATTGTTGCATCAGGAGGAGATGTAACTCTTGCAGGTCTGAAACCAACGATAAAAAATGGAACACAAATATCCATCCTTTCATCAGGAGAGCGAATTGCTATAGTCCCAGTTGACTATGCTGGCGGATATGGATGGTATGTAATTAATGCTTCCCAAGCATTATAATATTTGCGCGTATAATTTGTATTATATTTTTAACATTCAACTATGAAATCAATAATATTTATAATTACACTTTTATTTTTTTATTATCCTTCAGAAGCGCAAAATGTAATCAATAGCGATTTTTATATTAACAGTGGAACTACTGTTTCTTGCATTGCGACAAACACCTATATAGGTCCGGATGCTAACTTAGTAGTAAATGGAACATTATCTATGTGGACTAATGAATTATGGATTAGTCCTGAATTATCTTGTATCATAAGCGGAACTGGCGATCTAAACATAATGAATCCCAATGAATTTGGATTAAGTGAAACGACTACTCTTCTTGATGGCAACAATAAAAGTAACTATTTATCTATAGCCAAGCTAAGTATTCAAAATCCAAATGGAATTACACTATCAGATATTAGTGCCCCTATTTCAACATGGAATACCACATATAATAATAGCACTCTAAATTTGAATAAAATTCTCTCTTTGGATGTAGATGGTGGCAATATTTATTTGGGGACTAGTGCTATTGGAGATTTGAAATTTAGTTCTTCTGGAACCATACAGGGCTACAGTTCGACGAGAAAAATTGTTACGAATAATAAGATTTTAAGTCATATAGTGAAGGATCAATCCTCATCAGGTACATTTACCTATCCAATTGGTATCGCAAATGGAGACTATAATCCCGCAATTATCAATGGAGAAGGAACGTACAATGTAAGTTTAATTGATTATACACAAGATATAGGGTTGCCTGTTATCAATGTGCCAGACGAAGGAATAAATCGAACTTGGCATATTTTCGGAAATGAAAGTGCATCTTCTATTCAATTGACACATAATTCTACTTATAATGGAAGTCGATATGTAGAAAACAAATCTTTTATAGTACAGTATGCAAATGGCATGACTGGCTATTGGACCTATCCTGGATTAGTTGATTATGTTTCTTCTGGAGTTAATATAAGTACTCATTGGGGAGTTCTTATGGCATCAACTAGCACAATGAACTCTAGTTTTTATAGTAAGTCTAGTGATGCGACAAGCCCCTTACCAGTTAGACTTCTCAATTTTAGTGGGACATTGAATACAAATAATATATCATTGAACTGGAGTACAGCTTCTGAGATCAATAACAAAGGGTTTTATGTAGAGCGCAGTTCGAACGGTACTGATTTTCATTATCTTTCTTTTATAAATACTAAGGCGGTAAATGGAAATAGTGATAAGTTTATTAATTATGAGTATACGGATAACTATATTTTGGGGAATACTCTATATTATAGATTGAAACAAGTAGATTTTGATGGAAATATAGACTATAGTAACATTATTAGTTTATTAAACCCAAATCATCCTTCTTCTGTAAGAGTTTTTCCGAATCCCGCGTCTTCAACGATTAATGTATATAATACACATCCCGGATATAAAATACAGATCATTGATATGGCTGGTAAAATTTTAAAAATTGAAAATTCTAATGAATATAGTCAAAAGATAGATGTTTCAAAACTTGCCTCTGGTATATATTATCTTAGAATTTTAGATGAATCAGGAAAATCGTATTCAACAAATAAGTTTATTAAAAAATAAATATTTGCTTTGTATATCTATCTATATGATAAATAGAATACAAAGCAAAATTTGAGGAAACTATAGTTCTGGTCAAATGATACACAAATTGCCCATTCTTGTATATATATTCTTTTTATTTCTTTATCCCATACTCGTCAATATTTCATAGGTGATAGTTTTGATTTGAATGTTCCTATACTAGCAGATTTTTCCGAAAATTTATACTTGATCGTCTTCTTGTACATTTTCAATATCTGTAATATCTATCATCGCCATATAAATTATTTTCAATGATAGCCACTAGTTATTTGTTGATAATTATTACACTTGGAATGCTAATTATCATAATGTGACCTATATGTATGGATAAAAGCTTCCCGTTTCCATTGAGGTTAAACCTGTTTTTACCTATTTTTGAAGCCGAAATACAACTATTAATTAAATAATTGATAGTTGTAAATACGTTTTTTTGAAAAAAACAATGATTATGATATGTATTGTCATATGCTGAGGAAGGTTTCTGTTATGAATCAGATTTTTATAACAGTACAATGAATATGCACCTTTTAATCTACCAAAGCGAATGGCATACCTGTAATTGTCATTTTTCCCAATTTCACAAATTACATATCACTTGTTCCATCTGATATAATTTTACTTGGCTTAGATGCATTGGTAGTAAAGACGGCTGCTCGTGTGAATAGTACCTATTTCTTGATGCAAGCGCTGTTATTTTGGATAAAAAAAGCCATGAAGACGCACAAGCATTTATCAAAAATTTGAATAAAAAGTAAGTTT
Organism: Rhizosphaericola mali; assembly: GCF_004337365.2. Taxonomy (GTDB): domain Bacteria; phylum Bacteroidota; class Bacteroidia; order Chitinophagales; family Chitinophagaceae; genus Rhizosphaericola; species Rhizosphaericola mali. The sequence continues at coordinate 3,967,832 of NZ_CP044016.1, forward strand.
ACAATTTAGTTTCTATAATTTTCTCATAATGAATTGGAGTACCATCAGCCTTGATACCTTCAATAACAACTAGTAATTTTTTAGCTAAAGCATTGTTATCGAAATGAATATCCATTATATTGTTGTCTTTGCTAAGAGTAATCCCAGGTTGCCAAAAAAGTGTCTTACGTCTATCTGAGACACTTTTTTCTTTGGCTACAGAAGATTGACCAAATGGAATATATGAGTTATAACCCAAAATCAATTGACCCCATTTATGCTTAAACCGTTCCTTTAAATTAGAGTCTGTATATTTTGCAGTGTAGATTAGAATTGTCTGAGGTTTGATACCTATTATCCTTATAAATCCTATTGTAGGTAATGATGTCATCATTCTAGCGGTCTCATAACTAATTTCCATTTCATCATAAAATATATGAGCATGTATATCAACATCTATCATCTTGCCTTTCAAAAAATCAACAATATTGTTATACATATATCGCATAGGGTCTTTATCTACATCTATATCTTTAACTCTTAATCCAACATTATCAAATCGCCTTTTCATGGATTCCGTCATATAAATATCTTTCACTGAATCTGCACGAGAACGCCATTGTCTTGTACTCACCGAAACATTTGGCAACATTTGGTGCCTTATATTTAAGGAATCTTTTTCCTCCTTATATAAATTAAGTTGTGCACGCAACTTTATTGTGTTCAAACTTCTTTGATATTTATTCGGTATATTATTATTTTTCCCAAAAATTTCTATTTTATTTTCAATATATGGGGATCGTTCAAATCCATGTGTTATAAGAAGTGTATCAATATTAAAAGTTAAGTCATCCTGCCCACCAGCTAATCCAATGTAACAACTATCAAAAATGATAAAGCCACTGTCTTTAAAGTGCCCTAGATCATCAAGTGAAAGTTTTAAACTATTATATTCTCCTTCATTTCTGATTATCAGGCGAACCTCATTTGGTAGTTTTCGCTTGCTAAATACTTGTCCAGAAAGATGAAAATAAGAGGAATCAAATGTATTTACTTTGCGTCTAAACGAAAGGGGTGTACAAAGCATAATATTATCTATTGCATTAAGTGTGGATGGTTTATTAGTTTGAAGCAAACTATCTTCAATATTCCTTCCCAATAATAACCATCCCATAAAATTTCTATTTTTAGTTACAAATGCCATATCTCTGATCGAGATTGATATAATTGCTGGCATTGAATCACGATATATTATTTGCAAGTTTTTTGCTTGCGCATTTGGGATAGAATTATTCACAATGTCTATTGGCGCAGGGTTGGTAATATTTGTATTTCCCGTAATGTAAACAGACCGAAATGCTAAAATCTCTCCTGATTCATCTGTTAGGCAAAGCTTCATTTCTCCACTTGGAAGATCAGAAAGATTAATTTTTATTCTTAAACTATCTTTTTTTTCCATATTAAATGAGGACTGAAACGCAGTATCCTTCCTCATGATACCTTTCAAAAATAAATGCTTAATCAAAAGGTCTTTTGTTTTATGCAGCATTATTGTAATTGAGTCGACATAAACATCTGTCTTCATTGCAATACCACTTTCCTTCACTGGATTGAGTTCTACATTTATGGAACTATCCATTGGTAGAGATAAATGATAGGATTTATTTTTTTGAGGTAGAAAAACAAAACTCCCATAATTATCTGTTTTTGTTGAAATCTTTTTCAAGGTATCATTTGATCCTTCTATTAAATAGATTTCGGTTGGGTGTACGCCTTCTATGTAATAACCTACCCGATTTTCCACACCTGCAATAAGATTTCCTCCTTCTGGAAATAGATCAAATTTGAATTGTGGTACAATTTGATAACCTAATATTGGGATATCTTCACGGAAGGAATGGCTGCTATCATTTTGAAGTATTTCATTTGTATATGCGACAATATGAAAACCATGTCCCTCATAATAATTAGGAACAACCCACTGTCCGGCCACAACGCTGTTAACAATTGGGTAGATTTGATGTGCTAATAGTTTATCTTTTTCGTCGAACCAATCAACATAAAAATTTTTTGTGCTAATTGTGGGTAATCCATTTGTTAATGTAAATCCTTGAAAATGAACCGTGTCTCCAGTTGAATACATACTATTGTCAAATTGCATATAGATATTATCTTCCGAAGTATTGTAAGTGGTATTAATATCAGAAATTACATTTTGACATTTACTACATAAGGGTAATATTTCAATTACCCCAATAAATATAATTAGGATTTTATACAGCTTTATATTGAATAAAATAGCAATTCTAATCATACATTAGAAATATAAAACGTATGTTTTGTAGTTGTTGTAAATGTGATAATTCTAATGCCTATTATCATTTCAAATTAATCAATTTCTTATGATTGATTTGGAAATTACATAATTTAAAAATTAAAATGCTTGAATTATTTAGGAAAATAGCACTACAAATACAATCTGCTAATATTGAACAAACTATATATAAATAAAAAACAATAGCAATTTAATAATTGCTATTGTTTTTTTTAGATGTTTAATCCAACTTATAAAAATTTACTATTATATAATTTCTGCCAAGATGATTTTTTTGATATCGGCAATAGCGATACGTTCCTGAGTCATAGAATCTCTGTGACGTATCGTAACCATATTATCCTCTTTTGTTTGATGATCGATTGTAATACAGAAAGGCGTACCAATCGCATCTTGACGGCGATAACGTTTACCAATCGCATCTTTTTCTTCGTAATAACAGCGGAAAGATCTTTTACAATCATCCAATATTCCTTTCGCAATTTCAGGCAAACCATCTTTTTTGGTTAATGGAAAAATGGCCAATTTGATGGGAGAGATTTTTGGAGAAATATGCAATACAACTCTTGAATCTGTACTTCCGTCTTCTTTGTTGATCGTTTGTTCTTCGTATGCGTTGGATAAAATTGCCAAAAACATGCGATCCAAACCAATAGAAGTTTCGATTACATAAGGAATATAACTTTGATTAATTTCTGGATCGAAATACATCATTTTTTTTCCGCTAAATTCCTGATGACGCTTAAGGTCAAAGTCCGTACGAGAGTGAATACCCTCTAATTCTTTGAAACCAAAGGAAAACTCATATTCAATATCTACCGCAGCATTCGCATAATGCGCCAATTTGATATGCGGAAGAAAATGTTCTTTTTCAGCTGGAATACCCAAACTTTGATGCCAAGCCAATCTTTCTGTTTTCCATTTTTCAAACCATTCCAATTCTGTTCCAGGACGTACGAAAAATTGCATTTCCATTTGTTCGAACTCTCTCATTCTGAAAATGAATTGACGTGCAACGATTTCATTTCTGAAAGCTTTACCCGTCTGAGCGATACCAAATGGAATTTTCATACGTGCACTTTTTTGCACGTTCAAAAAATTTACAAAAATACCTTGAGCCGTTTCTGGTCTTAAATACAATGTGTTAGTGGCATCAGCAACAGAACCGATTTCCGTTTTGAACATCAAATTGAACTGACGAATGTCTGTCCAATTTGTCGTACCGCTCACTTCACATTTGATATTATTGGTAACGATTAAGTCTTTTAAAGAAGCGAAATCCTCTTTTGCAAGCAATTGATTCATCTCTTCAACTAATTTGTCAGCTCTCTCTTTTTCTCCTTTTTCCGTCAATTTATCTGCAAACCCTTCTATTAGATGATCAACACGATAGCGCTTGTTACTGTCTTTATTGTCTATCATTGGATCACTGAAACTATCCACGTGACCACTCGCCTTCCAAGTCGTTGGATGCATAAATATGGCAGCATCCAAGCCGACAATATTGTCATGCATTTGCGTCATGGATTTCCACCAATAATCACGAATGTTCTTTTTTAATTCAGAACCATAAGGACCATAATCATAAACAGCACTTAAACCATCATAAATTTCGCTACTTGGAAATACAAAACCATATTCCTTCGCATGAGATATTATCGTCTGAAATGTATTTTCTTGTTTTTTGCTCATAGTGCGTACAAAGATAAACCACTAATAGAAAGAATATTAGTGGTTTAAAAAATTATTTCTGTTATTGTATGCAATTAATTCTGATGACTAGTATGGGCTTCAGATGCTGAATGCATTGGAGAACCATTTTCATTGAGGGTCAATGCATTATTTTTTTCGTACGTGGTCGTTTCCGCTTTGTCTTTTAATTTTAAAAAATACATATTTCTCTTCCTCAATGCAACTAATAATAAACCAACTGCCATAAATAATTGGAATAAAATGATCAATGTTGCATTCATATCCATCATAGAAAAGACTACAGTTACAAAAACAAAAAACAAACTTGTTAATACTAAGGTAATGCAAATTTGATTTGCGTTCATTCCGCTATCTCCTAATATATGATGAATATGTCTCCTATCTGGCTTGAACGGAGAGGTTTTATGTATAATTCTAGTTGTAAAAACTCTAAATGTATCAAATACAGGAACCATAACCATTGCTAAAGCTAAAGCCAAATGCTCTTTTCCTGCATAATAAGATAAAGGAGTGCCATTTCGATGCAAATTTGTCTCTTCCACAATAGCAACAGACAAGATACAAATTAAGAAACCTAAAATCAAGGATCCTGTATCTCCCATAAAAATACGAGCTGGATTTTTATTGTATTTCAAAAATCCAAGGATCGCACCAGAAATTGTGAAAGATGCTAATGCATAACCTTGATCACCCATATAACCAAAATACACACCTAATAATAGTGTATCTGTCAAACAAAGGCTTCCACATAAACCATCTACTCCATCAATTAAATTGTAGGCATTAGTTACGAATGTTATTCCAATTGTTGTTAAAATAATACTCAACCAATTAGGTAAATCATGTATACCTAAAAATCCATGCAAATTACCAATTCTAATACCAGCAAAATAGACAACTAAAAATGAAGCAATAAATTGAGCAGCAAATTTACTTTTAGGAGAAATTGCCACCACATCATCTTTTAAACCCGTAACAAACAATAAAAATGATCCAGCAACAACGAAATTCCAATGTGGAAAAAAATTATCTAAATCAAATACAGATGTGACAAATATAATCGCAGAATACATTGCCAAGCCACCGAAACTCGGTGTAACTTTTTTATGTTTTTTTCTAAAATCAGGTTTATCAACCAATCGCTTTTTCAAGGCAACTAATAAAATCCCAGGAATTGCATAAACAACAATCATAAATGCACACAACATTGCCAGTAGGTAAACAAAAGAGTCACCTAATGGAACATTAAAAATATTTGTAAATAATAGATGGGTGTTCATATTTTTTAAAGGGCAAAATAACAGATGATTATAATAATTAACATTCTTATTCGGGTCCTTTAATTTATAACTGCAAATGCTAAATATTATTGTTAAATATTTTAAAATAGGTAAAAAATAACATGAAAATCTTTTATTCATTGATTTTGGTATCCTTTTTTGTTTAAAGTACTTTTGCCTATTCCTTTAATTTTCGATATTTGATTATATATGAGTAACTCAGTAAAGCGGTTTTTGATAACTGCGGCTCTACCTTATGCCAATGGATTAAAACATATTGGACATTTGGCAGGCGCTTATCTTCCCGCAGACATTTATGTACGTTATTTGCGTGCACAAAAAAAAGAAGTGGTTTTTGTATGCGGAAGTGATGAGCATGGAACGGCTATTCCTATTCAGGCAAAAAAGGAAGGCACAACCCCAAGAGCTATTATAGATAAATATCACCCTATTATCAAGCAGAATTTTGAAGATTTAGGTATTTCATTTGATATCTATTCTCGTACGTCTGATCCAATCCATCACGAAACAGCACAAGCTTTTTTCAAACAATTGAATGATCATGGCGATTTGGAAATTTTAGAAAGCGAGCAATATTTCGATGAAGAAGCAAATACATTTCTTGCTGACAGGTATATAAAAGGAACATGCCCAAATTGCGGCTTCCCAGAAGCCTATGGTGATCAATGTGAAAAATGTGGTACTTCTTTAAGTCCAGAACAATTGATCAAACCATTTAGCACAATTAGCGGTAAAACTCCGATCAAGAAAGCAACAAAACATTGGTACCTTCCACTTAACAAACATGAAGACTGGTTAAGAGAATGGATTTTGGAAAAACATAAGAATGATTGGAAGCCAAGCGTTGTTGGTCAATGTAAAAGTTGGCTAGATGGAGGTTTGCAACCACGTGCCGTTACACGCGATTTAGATTGGGGTGTAAAAGTGCCTGTTGAAGGTGCCGAGGGAAAAGTTTTATACGTATGGTTTGATGCACCGATCGGATATATAAGTGCGACAAAACAATGGGCATTAGATAATAATAAAGATTGGAAGCCTTATTGGGAAGATAAAAATACCAAATTAGTTCACTTTATCGGGAAGGATAATATTGTATTTCACTGTTTGATATTTCCAACCATGCTTAAGTTGCATGGTAATATTCTACCCGAAAATGTTCCTGCAAATGAATTTGTCAATTTAGAAGGGGAAAAAATGAGTACCAGCCGCAACTGGAAACTCGAAATGCAAGATTATATCGATGATTTTATCAAAAAAGAAAATGGTGGCAGCCAGATGGCGGACGTTTTGAGATATTATCTTTGTTCCATTTTGCCAGAATCCAAAGACAGCGAATTTACATGGAAAGGTTTTCAAGATGCCAACAATAGTGAATTGGTGAGCATTTTTGGAAATTTTGTCAATCGCACATTTGTATTGATGCACAAATTGTGTGGGGGAAAAGTACCTCCATTAAATGCGCGAGAATTGGATGAGATTGATGAAACTTTGATTTCAGATATTGAAAATGCGAAGTTGAAGGTAGAAAATGCCATCGAGCAATATAAATTCCGTGAGGCACTGTTTGAAGTCATTGATTTGGCGCGCAAAGGCAACAAATACATGCAGGACAAACAACCTTGGATTGTTGCCAAAGAATTAGAAGTAAATCCTGAAAAGCAAAAATTGATTGACAATTGCTTACATCTTTGTCTGCAATTGACTGCAAATTTGGCTATTTTGATACATCCGTTTTTACCATTCACTGCAGAAAAATTGTGTCACATGATGAAAGTGGTACCTAAAATGCTCGAATGGAAAAATGCCGGCAGAATCAAATTGTTAAGCGTTGGTTACGCATTGCGTGCGCCAGAATTGTTATTTAGAAAAATTGAAAAAGAAGAAATTGATTTTCAATTAGATAAATTACACAAAGGAAAAATAAGGCCAACTACGTTTGCTCAAGAAAGTCCACTTCCAGCATCTAAACCAAAAGTAGAATCTGAAGTAAAATCAACCATTCAATTTGAAGATTTTGCAAAAATTGATTTGAAAGTTGGAACAATTTTGACCGCTGAAAAGGTAGAAAAAGCAGACAAGCTTTTGAAACTTTCTGTGGATATGGGCACGGAAACGCGTACCATTGTTTCGGGTATTGCGATGCATTTCCAACCGCAAGATATCATTAATAAACAAGTTGTTGTCGTTGCCAATCTTGCACCACGTAAGATGCGTGGAATTGAAAGCAACGGAATGATTTTAATGGCGGAAGATGTTGATGGCAAATTGCAATTTGTTAGTCCAAATGTTGTTATTAATAATGGAGCTGAAGTAAGATAATTTAATCCCAATATTCATGAAAAGAATTTCATTTTTACTGATTTATCTAAGTTTTTTGCAAATTTCATTTGCGCAAAAGCATAATGCTACGGCGGAAAAAGAAATTTTAAATACGTTGCATCGACAGCAAGATTTTTGGAATAAGGGAGATTTAGTTCATTTCATGGAAGGATATTGGAATAATGATAGTTTGGTTTTTATTGGTGGTTCAGGTCCCAATTATGGATATGAAGGAGCCCTGAAATCTTATCAAAAAACGTATCCGGACAAATCAAAAATGGGAATTTTACAATTTAGTAATATTCAATTGAAGCCTCTTGATAAAACACATTATTTGGTTATTGGGAAATGGGAATTAGAAAGAGCAACAGATCATCCAAGCGGTTACTATTCACTCATTTTCCAATGGATAGATCATAAATGGCTGATCATTTTGGATCATTCTAGTTAATGACTCAACAGAATAGATAGAGAAAACGTTAATAATATAATTTTAAGATTTTTTCTCGTAATTTCACGCCCGAATTTGGGTTATTGCATTGAACAATAGCAGTAATTGCTTTAAAACAATAATAATTTATGGCAGAAGTACTTTTAATGCCGCGTTTAAGCGACACGATGACAGAAGGCGTAATTGCTTCCTGGCAAAAAAAAGTAGGAGATACAGTTAAGAAAGGTGATGTACTCGCAGATATCGAAACCGATAAAGCGACTATGGAACTAGAAAGCTATCATGATGGTACTTTGTTATATATAGGTGTAGAAGAAGGTGGTAAATTAGCCGTTAATGATTTGATGGCGATTATTGGTAAAAGTGGAGAAGATATAACAGCAATTGTAAAAGAACATACAGGCAATGGTGCAGCAACTACTGAAGCCCCTAAAACAGAAGCTCCAGCAGAAAATAAACCAACTGAATCATCTGCTCCAGCTGTAGATATTTCCACGATGGAAGAGGTTGTATTAATGCCTCGTTTGAGTGATACGATGACAGAAGGTGTTATCGCTGCTTGGGATAAGGAAGTAGGAGATGAAGTAAAAAAAGGAGATATCCTTGCTGAAATAGAAACCGATAAAGCAACCATGGAACTAGAAAGTTACAAAGATGGCTTTCTTTTATATCAAGGTGCTAAACCTGGAGACAAAATTGCAGTTAATGAGTTATTAGCAATTATTGGTAAGAAAGGACAAGACATTTCAGCTATCCTTGCAGCAGCTAAATCTGGCGGAGCGCCTACAAGTGCTCCTGTAAAAGAGGAAACGCCTGCAGCGCCAGTTAAAGAAGAAAAAGTAGTTGCATCTTCAAGTGCTCCGGCACCTGTCGTTGTGAATGAAGGACGCATATTCGCCTCTCCTTTAGCTAAAAAAATTGCGGAAGATAAAGGTATTGATTTAAAATATGTACAAGGTTCTGGAGATAATGGTCGTATTGTAAAATCCGACATTGAAAATTTCCAACCGCAAACAGCTGCGACAACTGCCTCTCCTCAGGAAGTGAAAAAATCAGAGGCAACAGCTCCCGTATTTGTACCTGCAGGACAAGAATCTTATGATGAGATTCCTGTTACACAAATGAGAAAAGTAATTGCAAAACGTTTAGCGGAAAGCAAATTTACAAGTCCTCATTTCTACGTAACTATGGCGATTGATATGGATGCATGTGTAGCCGCAAGACCTAAATTAAATGGAAAAGATGCGAAAGTTAAAATTAGCTTCAACGATTTAGTTGTTAAAGCTGTAGCTGTTGCATTACGTGAACATCCAGAAGTAAATGGTGCTTGGTTAGGCGACAAAATTCGTTTGAATCATCATGTAAATATTGGTGTTGCTGTAGCCGTACCAGAAGGGTTGGTTGTACCGGTTATCAAATATGCGGATAGCATGTCTCTTACTCAGATTTCTTCTGCGGTTAAAACTTATGCAGTTAAAGCTAAGGATAAAAAATTGACTCCTGCAGAAATGGAAGGTAGCACATTCACTATCAGTAACCTAGGAATGTATGGTGTAGATCAATTTACAGGTATCATTAATCCGCCAAACGCTTGTATTCTTGCTGTTGGTGGTATTTCTCAAGAACCCGTGGTAAAAGACGGTCAGATCGTGGTTGGTAATGTAATGAAAGTAACATTGAGCAGTGACCACAGAATTGTAGATGGTGCAAAAGCCGCAGAATTCTTACAAACTTTGAAAGGTTTATTAGAAGAGCCTTTGAGATTATTATTATAATAACAACTTATCAGTTATAAAAAAAGGAAAGGACGTCAATGCATTGACGTCCTTTCCTTTTTTTATATAATTTTTGTCGCAAATTTCCGTTTAGTTAAGAAACTATTTAAAACGCAGAAATGAAATTAATTCAACGCCAACCTAAAAGATTTAACCTTATAACTATTTGTTCTATTTTATTGGTAGTCACTTATTTTTTGCCTTGGATAATCGTAGATTTTTTAAAAATTCATTTTACTGGGCTTTCTATTAGTACATCTTATAAAAACTTTGATTTTTTAAAAAAGAATACTTATTTGAATATTTCTTATTTATTATGGGGTATTCCTCTTTTGTCTCTTTTACATATTGGAGCTGATATCTTCGGATTTAAAGGTTGGTTTTTGAGACTTGATTTTTTAGCTGGCATCGCGGCCGTTGTTATAACTTATATTATTTTAAGGTATATTGACAAAGAAGGTCCGACGGCATTAGTATATGGTTATTATTGCAGTGCAATAATTTCATTTATTGGGGGTTTATTAGGTTTGCTTAAATATTTGAAAGAAAAGAAATAAAATTTCTTATAAAATTAAAATAAGGTAACTAGCTATTGTCGTTACCTCATTTTAATTTTTCTATTTATTTATAATTTTTGATAACTTTTATATTCCAAATCGAAATGGAAATGAAAAGTAAGAAACTGAAGATTACTAGATAATTAGACATAATTAGGGATGAGGGTAAAAAAGAATTAGGTGATATATCAACCATTATAGTCTTTGGCCCATCATTGTTTTCCATTACTTCTATTTCCCCTGTTGATTTGATAATACCACAGTAACCGTTATTGTTATTTACAACAACATCTTTTCTTGTCTCTACAGCTCGCATTCTATCATAATAAAAATGTTGACGCGACAAATAGGTCTGGGCAAACCAGCCATCATTCCCTGGATTTATGAGAAAATTAGCGCCTTCTTTAACAGAAGACCAAGATGGATCAGTTATTACAGATTCATTGCAGAGCATCATGCCAGCTTTTCCTACAGGCGTATTTAAAGGCTTATCGCTTACACCCTCTTTATATTGGATATTTCCATAGTAAAAAAAAGGCATTGTAATTCCCAAAAATGGTTTTTCTGCAAGACTAAGCGCCACTCTTTTGTCATATCTTCCTAGTACTTTTTTTCCAGGAGCTATACTATATATGGAATTAAGGAGTACGTTTTTTGCATAAACCGTATTGACGCCAATGAGATTGGTCATACCTGAAGGGCTAGATAAACTATCTACAAAATTGATAAAATTATCGTCAGGATCATAGGTCCAGGGAATAGCCGTTTCTGTCCAAATGCCTAATCGTGCTTGATTTTTTATTGCCACCTGTGTCAACGCAAATAATTGTTTAGCCACAAGATCTCCATTTGTGGAATTCCAACTTTCATCAGGTAATAAATTTTCACAAATAATAGCTGCTTTAAAACTGGAATCTTTTTTAGGATTATTGACAAGATTTTGTTGATAATTATTCAAAATTAATGCGCCCCACGCTAAATAAATCAGAATACATACAAAAGTGATCACTAACAATTTCCACTTTTTTACTTTTATAAATTCTGCTACTAAATAATTCAACATGGCCCCAAAAAATGTAATTATATATGGTCCAAATATAGACGCGGGTTGAATTGCATAAAGATTTGTTGATGCCGGGATATAATTCAAATAAAGACAGGTCGCAAAACTACGACCAATATGTTCCATACTCCAATCTAACAAGACCCCGAAACAACCTCCAGCAATAGCAGCCCATATCCAATAACTTTTGTAATGACGATTTTTAGGAAGTAAGTAGTAATAAACTAAACCTACAAGGCTCGTGTATAAACTAAAAAATATGGCGAACGCAATAATTAACCCTATACCAAATAAATAACCAGTTTTAGAATAATTGGCGACGCTGTTAATCAACCAATTAAAATTAATTACGGATGCTGTCACTCCAAAAATAACTGCTCTTGTCAAAATTTGCCTTTTCGTAGCATCAAGGCATAGATAAAAGATTGGAACTAAAATCAACCAATTAAAAGGTGTAGAAATCATTTGAATGCCAAATGTGATTGGTATTGCGGCTAAGGCAGCGAGCCAATTCATTTTTCTGTTATGTTTTTTTGCAAATGCAACTTGGTCTATTTTGGGTAATTTTTTTTTCAATGTAATCTTTCAATTGGTTAAAAATGTAATAGGATAATTGATAATTCTTATAACAAACTATAAACGCAAACACTCTCAATAAATTTGAGAGTGTTTGAAAAATAATATGAATAGTAACTATTATTTCTTTACGAATTTCTTAAATACCGGAACTCCAGCATTATTACTTGTTTTAATAACATAAATACCGGAACGAAGATTACTTGCATCAATAGGCATTAGTGATGCAGATACTTTACCAGATTTAACCAATTGTCCAGACATACTATAGATTGAATAATCAGCACCTACTAATGCATTATTTAAATTTACACTAGTAATAACAGGGTTAGGAGCAACCATAACATCTGAACTAGTAGTACCTAAAAATAAACTTTGAATCGTACTATAATTCGAGGTGCCATCTAGATCCACTTGGTTCAATCTGTAATACACCGCACCTGTACCTGGCGTTGCATCAGTATAACTATAATTTAATATATTATTACTTGTACCGCCTGATGCAAAAGACCCTACAAATCCTAGGCTATTAAAGGTCTTACCGTCGTTACTTCTTTGAATATAAAAACCCTTGTTGTTTATCTCGGATGCAGTTTCCCAATTTAATTGCACACTATTTCCTTCTTTCTTAGCAATAAATGAAGTCAACTTTATTGGTAATACAGATGCAGGAGTTAGAAACTGACCTTGTAAATACGGAGTTGCTGTTCCTGACAAATTATACCCTCCAGTTCCTGATGATGAATAGGTTCCACCTGTACCTGTAAATGGAACACTTAAATTAATTCTCACATCATAAAGTGTATTTGCTTCCACACCTTTCAAAAATACAATACTTGCTTCCACTTCTGTTCCCAAATTCAGATACGTTTGAGAATTCATTGAAGTAGATGTTGTATATGATGAATTAGTAACAAAACTCCCTTGGCTTATAACATTCACGTCTCCTATAGTATAACCCAAATCACCAACATTTGTGGATGAACTTTCTGTACTAAAAAATTTACCCCCTAAGTAATAATATGGATTAGCTGGCCGTGTCCCTACCGCATTTGTTACTCCATACTTTGGCAAGACAATCATATTAGCAGTTTCGCTATTTCCAATAATCGTTCTGTTGCTAATATAAGCAGAAGGAGCAACCCTCATTACTGCAGTATCGCTACTTGTGGTTGGAACTAATCGCCAATTTGTAGCAGTTGACTTTTTGTAATAAGTCGTAAACTGAATTGGGTTATTTAAGACGAAGGAATTTATGTATGCAGGTGTCAAACCTGATCCATATGTAACGGTCACTGCCATATTTACGCCAATTCTTATTCTATACACCTTATCTTGAATTACATCAGGAATCAACGCTTGATTTAAACTAGTCAACCAAGAACCATCCCTAGCCCCTAAGGTATTAACATCACTACTCCATCTATATGCTTGACCAGTAGTGGTTACAATCGGAGCATTAGGACTAGCGGAGAGAATATTAGTCAGAAATAAAAAAATCGCACTAGAACATACCAGCAATCTTAAAATGTGTAAATATTTTTTCATAGAAATAGATTAAAATTTATACTAATCAATTAGTTAGGTGTTGATTAGTGCTTATTCAGGTTAAAAATTTGTATAAAGTTAAATTAAAACGCAATTAGAGCAAAACAATTGTTTCTTTTATTCATGACAATTGTTAATTTTTTCAAAAAAATAACAAAGAATATATTTTTCATAAACGTCTCTCATATTTAATAATATTCTTGGGTATTATATCGTTACTATTATCCTTTCCAGTTTATTTTATTTCAGTTAATTTCGGATTGGATTTCTCCCTTACCGTAAAGTTTCTAACAAATGAATCTAGATAGACAAATTACAACCACAGATATCTTATCCTATTTCCCCATACAACCACCATTTAGATTTATCAATACTATTGATGAAGTGAATGCCCAGCAGATTATTGGATCATATACATTTTCAGAAGATGAATACTTTTTTAAAGGACATTTTCCTAATAATCCAATTGTCCCAGGATCTATATTGCAAGAGTCTGCTGCCCAGATAGGGCTTGTTGCTTTTGGTATGTATTTGTTAGGTAATCGTATTGATTCTTTATTTGACATAGACAATACACAACTGCCCAATGAATTAGCTATTGTCCCAGGAATTGTTATAGAGAATTATGTTATACGTTTTTATTTAACCTCTTCCGAACTAAAATTTAAGAAAATTGTACAGCCTAGTGATACTATTCATGTACATGCAGAAAAGATATTTTTTCGTTTGAATAAATTAAAGTGCGGTATCGAAATTAAAAATGAAGCTGATCAAATAATTTGTAAAGGTATAATGTCCGGAATGGTACATGTTTCGATTTTAAAGTAAGAATGACATATGCAAGATAGACGAGTCGTTATAACAGGGATTGGAGTTGTGGCACCAAACGGAGTCAATAAATCTTTATTTTTAGATGCATTAAAAAAGGGCAAAACAAATTTTAAGAAAATATCAAACGCTTCCAAGTTAGGATTAGGATGTGAATATGCAGCAATACCAGAACTTTCACAAGAGGCAATAGATAATTTTTGCAAAAAATATAGATTAGTAAAAATACGAAGTAGCGCAGTAATTTATGGATGTATGGCAGGAATGGAAGCTTGGTTGGACGCGGGATTAGAAGTATCTGAAAAAAGTACCGGAGAGCCGCTTTGGAACGCTGGCTGTATTTTTAATTCTAGCTGTGGAGGAGTAGAAGCATTTGCATACAATTATAAATTGGCAAAAGCTGGTGATTTCAAAAAAATGGGAGGCCGAGTAGCGCAGCAAGCGATGAATAGTGGCATTAGCGCATATATGGGAGGTATATTAGGATTGGGAAATCAAGTCACAACGTATGCATCAGAATCTAATTCTGGTACTGAATCTATTATCAACGCTTACAATCGTATCAAATGGGGTTTAGGCGAGATTATGCTTGCAGGTAGTACAGAAAGCAGCAGTGAGTATGTTTTTGGACTATATGATACTACACAACGTGAGGATAACTCGCATACAACGATTGAGACAAAAAATCTTACTTCCGAGGAAATCGCCATGCATTGTTTTGAAGAAAATGCACCTGGAGGAATTTATGGGGCAGGAGCTGGAGCATTGGTTTTAGAAAGCTTAGAATCTGCAATCAATAGAGGTGCAAAAATATATGCAGAAATATTAGGAACAAATCTTAATTCTGGTGGCCAAAGAAACGATAAGGGATTACTTGGCTTAGATGAACATAGCTTGGAATACTGTATTAAAAATACTATTAAAAAGGCAAAAATAAATCCTGCTATAATCGATTTAGTTGCAGGATCCTATCCATCAGATGACTATTGCCAAAAGATTGAGTTTGCTGCAACCCGAAAAGCATTACAACTAACCAATAAATCATTACCTTATTTTAATACAACCAAGTCTTTGATTGGAGCATGCTTAGCAGCTTCTGGAGCAATCGAAGCAGTTGCTGCGATTTTGGAGTTGAATAATAATTTTATTCATGGTACTCCGAGGATTGGAGATATAAGTTTGGATATTTTGACTCATCTATCAGCATCTAAAATTCCTTCCAAAATGATAAGAAAAAAGGATTTATCAACAATCTTACATGTAAATTATGGGGTCGGTGACGTATATTCAAGTTATATTTTGAAAAAATGGAAAGCCTAATCTATTGGAAATGAAACAACGAGTTGTTATAACAGGTATGGGTGTCGTCAGTCCAAATGGTATTGGATTGAAAGCATTTGCGAAATCACTAAAAATCGGTAAATCGGGCATTAAGAAAATTAAGGAAATGCGAGACTTGAATTTACGATGCCAAGTCGCAGGGGTTCCTCCCATTTCTCAAAAAAAAATACAAGCTTTTTTATCTAAATATAATCTAAGAGACATAATAAGTACTGGTGTTATTTATGGTTGCATGTCTGCCGTTGAAGCTTGGCTAGATGCTGGATTAGAAATTAGTGATAAGGCCTTAGACAGATCAACAGGATGTATATTCGGAACAGGCAGTAACGGTGCCGAAGCAACTCAATTAGCCATTGATCTATATGATGCGGGAAAAGGTGTCAAAAAAACGCCCAAAAATATTTTCATGCAATCAATTGCAAGTTGTGTGAGTATTTATATAAATGGAATATTCGGTTTAGGAAATCATGTAACCACTAATTCCTCCGCATGCTCAACGGGAACGGAAGGCATTTTGGAGGGCTACTATAGAATCGTGCACGGTGAAGCAGAAAGAATGATTATCGGCAGTTCTGAAAGTGCAGGAACATTTGTATGGACTCCATTTGACGCTATGTTTGCAACAGCCCAAGATCATAATCACCATCCCAAAGAAGCATCCTGTCCTTTAAATCAAAATGCAAGTGGTTTTGTGCCTGGTGCAGGCGGAGGAGCATTAATTTTAGAAAGTTTAGCATCAGCCCAAAAACGGGGCGCAAAAATTTATGCAGAAATTTTAGGGGGACACATTAATTCAGGTGGACAGAGAAGAGACGGTTCAATGACTATTGGTAACTCTGAAGGCATGATAAGGTGTATTGAAAATGCTGTGAAAAATTGTAAAATAAAAGTGAAAGATTTAGATTTAATTTCTGGTCATCTAACTTCCACCATAGGAGATATAGTAGAAATGCAATGTTGGGATTATGTATTCAAAAGGCATAAAATATCTTTTGAAAAAAGACCCTATATTAATGCCACAAAATCAATGATTGGTCACTCTTTGAGCGCATCTGGATCGATAGAATCTATTGCAGCAATACTCCAAATGAATCAAAATTTTGTTCATCCTAGCATTAATGCTTATCCATTACATGAAAATATTGAAGGAATATTTCCTCATGAAAAAATTCCAAAAACAGTAATCGAAAACATTAATTTAAATACAATCGCAAAAATAAGCTTTGGGTTTGGGGATGTCAATGCCTGTGTAATTTTTCAAAAATATAAAAGCTAAAAAATCCATAGTTTTTTACTATGGATTTTTGCAAACACCCTCTTACTTAACTTTCTTTTTAGGAGAAGCATTTATTGAGATTGTTGTTTTCGCTACTTTGGGTGATTTTTTTTCACTTTTGCTAATCTTCTGGCTTTTTATGGAAACAGTCTCAGTTTTAACAGCTACAACTGTCGCATTTTTTTTTGTTTTTGGAGATTTTTTAGCGGTTGAGATCTTTGTTGTTACATTTTTATTGGCAATTTTAGATTGTATCAATAAGTACATTTCGTCAAAATTGACAATTTTCTTAACTTCCTCATCTTCGATTTTAATGCCAAATTTTTCTTCAGTATCTACAATAATCTCTACAAAATCGACAGAATCGATATTCAATCTTTCAATAAAATTGCTTTCCATCTTTGCATCAATCTCTCCCAATTTCTCTTGATTACCACTATATTTTACATTGATTTCATCCAGAATTTCTGGATGTTCTGTATACTTAGCAATAATTTGCTTCAACTCATTTAACAAAATTTCATCGTATATAATTGTAGCCTCCCCTTCTTTACGTTGAAGACCTTTACTCTTTGCTACTAATACCTTTGTGAAATCTGAAGTTTTGTTATCTATTTTTTTGAGTGTAGATTTTTTATCATTCTTTTCTTTTTGGTTCATAGGAATTGTGTTAGTGGTTTCTTTCTTGTCCAAATCAATAGACGTTTTCTCTAATTTTTCATTTTTTTTTAACGCCATATTTTAATACTTATTCATTAAATGTACTAATCACTTTATCTGTCAGCCCAGTAGAACTAAAGCCTCCATCATGATAGATGTTTTGCATAGTGATATAACGAGTATAATCACTAAACATTGTGACACAAAATGATGCTAGGTCTTTGCTTGATGCATTTCCTAAGGGGCTCATCTGATCTGAATAGTTCCAAAAATCATCAAATCCAGCTATTGCACCTCCCGCCGTTGTCTTAACAGGCGACTGGGATATTGTATTGATTCTCACTTTATTTTTCGCTGCATAATGTAAACCAAAGCTTCTAGAAATACCTTCCAATAAGGATTTCGCATCTGCCATTTCTGAATATTGTGGAAAGATCCTTTTAGAGGCAATATAGGTCAATGCGACAACACTACCCCAATCTGCAATCGCATTTTTTTGAAAACAAACTTGCAACAATTTATGGAAGCTAACAGCTGAAACGTCTAATGTTTTAAGCATATACTCATAATTCAGTTCCGTATAATCATGCTTTTTACGGATATTATTACTCATCGCCACACTATGCAAAACAAAATCAAATGGTCCTTTGAAATATTTCACCGCTTTATCAACAAGTAACTCCAAATCTTCGATTTTAGTAACATCAGCTCCAATAACTGGAACTTTAATTTCTTTAGCCAATGATTTTACCTCTCCAAATCTTACTGCTAATGGTGCATTTGAAATAATTATTTTTGCACCTTCTTGCTTACATTTTTTTGCAACTTCCCAAGCTATTGAATTTTCATTCAAGACTCCAAGAATAATACCTTTTTTACCTTTTAGTATTTTTGAACTCATATGCTAAATAATAGGTGCATTAATTTATAATTCTTTAGGTTAATCAAATATCTATAAAAGATAACTTATTCTATAACAAAGATAACTATTCAAATTATCTCTATAATTGAAATTTTTATTCCTAATTAAGCATCACATTTTCCCTGTAATACAGTTTACCTATTATGAATAAAACGTGATTCGTAATTTTATTATCACCAAATAAGTTACAATATTTATAGACTTGTACATATTATTAGCTGAAGAGAATTTGAAAAAAATTGATTAAAATCATCTTCAACAAAAAAAAATATATTATTCCTATCAAATTTGTATCTTTTTGACTGAATTATATTTTCTAGAATGGTATTTGTAATTACGAAATTGCGAATAGTTGACTACAGCTATTCCTAAATTTTAACCCTAAAAAATTTATGAAAAAATACATTCCTTACCTTAAAAGTTTGCCACAATTTGAAAAATTTACGGATCAAGACTTACTTCGTATTTTGGAAAAGGCGCAATTATTAGAAGTTAAAAAAAATAAAGTAATCTACAAGCAAGGCGAACATGACAATTACTTATATATTATATTAAAAGGCTTATTAAAATCTTGCTTTGATTTAGATAAACGAAATTTTACAGAATATTTCTTTGTCCCAGGTGATTTTGTTGCAGATATTAACACCTTATTTAGTAAAGGCGCAAGTCGACATACACTTATGTCAGTTATTCCTTCCTCAATTATAAAAATTCCGAAAGAACATCTTTTTGAATATATGTGTGAAGTGCCTAATTTTCAATTTGCAGCGTATAATGTATTTAGTAATTATATCAATGCTTATGAATTTAGAGCACGTCTCATCATTAGTTACACATCTTCTATAAAAAGATTCTTAATTTTTATGGAAAAGTACAAAGAATATATTGATCAAATTTCCAATAAAGACGTAGCATCCTATCTTGGAATTACACCAGAAACATTGTCAAGATTAAAAAAGCAATATCTTACAACATCTTATAAAACGGTAAAACTTAAATAAAAAAAACGTGGTTGAAAAATCCAACCACGTTTTTTATAATTGATTAGGTATTGTAGTAAATTACTTTTTCAATTTTAATATCCTCTAGAATTTACACCTTCCACATAGTTTATAAATGCTTTATTAACTACGCGATTACCTCCTGGAGTTGGATAATTTCCTGTAAAATACCAATCACCTGTGTTTGTCGGGCAACTTGCATGCAAATCTTCAATTGTCTGGTAGATTACTTCAACCGGAGTATCTACATCTTCTGGAGTAATTAATTCTGCAATTTTTTTGGAGATTTCTTCTGGGGTAAATGGAGCATAAATACCACGTACCAAATTGGTAGATTTTAATTGATCTGTAGCCTCCAATTCCTTACATTGAGCATATATATCATCAACAATATGAGAAGTACCACGGTCTTTATGCAAATCAATCGCCGCTTTGAACGCAATAAAGTCTCCCATTCTACTCATATCAATACCGTAACAATCTGGATATCTGATCTGAGGAGCAGAAGAAACAACAATAATTTTTTTCGGTCTCAATCGAGACAACATTCTGACGATACTTTCTTTTAAGGTTGTACCTCTTACGATAGAATCATCAATTACGACCAATGTATCTTCATAATCGCGAATGGTACCATAAGTAATATCATAAACGTGTTGCACCATTTCATTTCTACCAGAATCGGCGGTTATGAATGTGCGCATCTTCACGTCCTTGATCGCAATTTTCTCTTGACGAATTTTGCGATTGACCATTTCTTTAAGTTTGTCAGGATCAACATCTTTACCCCAACTTAAAATTCTTTGGTATTTGATTTCATTCAAATAATCTTCCATTCCTTTTACCAAACCAAAATACGCAACTTCGGCAGTATTTGGAATATAGGAGAATATTGTATTTTTCAAATCATTATCGATTCTTTCCAATACAGTTTTACTCAAATGATAACCCAAATCAATTCTTTCGCGATAGATTTTTTCATCGCTACCACGACTGAAATAGATTCTTTCGAAACTACAAGCACGTCTTGGTGCATCTGGTAAAATATGTTCGATGGAATACTCACCTTTTTCGTCTACGATTAAAGCATGTCCCGGCATCAATTCTTGGATTTCCCCCGGTCCAATGTTAAAAGTTGTACGTATTGAAGAACGCTCACTTGCCGCAATGATAATTTCATCATCTATATAATAGTAAGCTGGGCGAATACCATGTGCGTCTCTCATCACAAAACTGCTACCATTACCCACCAAACCGCCAATCGTATATCCTCCATCAAATAATGGTGTTGCTTGTTTCAACACATTGACAATATTGGCACAATTGGGACATTTATCTTCTTCGATAACAAGGAAATGGTGAATGACTTCCATCATTGCAGCCAAATCGCTTTGTTTTTGGAAAGTACCTGGATCCATTTTTATTTCTGCAAATAATTCATCCGTATTTACTAGGTTGAAATTACCCGCTAAAGCCAAGTTTTTGCCAGGAACCAAATCTCTTTTAATAAAGGGATGGCAAAATTCTACATTATTTTTTCCTTGTGTACCGTAACGAAGATGTCCCAATAGTAACTCGCCCATCATATTCAAATGTCCTTTCAATAATCCAGGATGCATTTGAATATCTGGTTGATAACGTTCCAATTCCTCTAATTCCAATCCGATTTTTTGGAATATTTCGGCGATGGGTTGCGCGGCATTGCTACGCATACGATATAAGAAAGGGTAGCCCGGTTCTGTATTCAGTTTTACCGT
This sequence comes from Rhizosphaericola mali, assembly GCF_004337365.2. GTDB lineage: Bacteria > Bacteroidota > Bacteroidia > Chitinophagales > Chitinophagaceae > Rhizosphaericola > Rhizosphaericola mali. The sequence goes on from NZ_CP044016.1 coordinate 3,989,234, forward strand.
TGCTACCCCTGCTCCGTCTTGTCCACGATTATGTTGTTTTTCCATGAGTACGTACAGCTTATTTAAAGCGTACATTGGCGTACCATATTTTTGCAAATAATAGGAAAATGGTTTTCTTAAACGAATGAATGCTAATCCACATTCATGTTTTATTGCTTCGCTCATATCTAAATTTAGAAAGAAAGCGCAAAGTTACTTGCTTATTTTAAAAAATAAAGGGGTTAGGCAAATTTTCCTTAATTCATCATTCGATCTTATTCCTACTAACCCCAATAATTGTATTCTTTGGATAAAAATCCGCAGATATATTTATCTTATTAACCTATGCTTGTTTGATAAATTGAACGTCAAATTCCAATTTAACTTCATCACTTACAACGACACTACCAGTCTCTGTAACCGCGCTCCAAGTCAAACCAAAATCTTTTCTGCTCAATTTTCCTTTAATTTCAAACCCTACTTTTGATTGACCATAAGGGTCAATTACAGAACCGTTATATTCTGCTTTTAATTTTACTGGTTTTGTTACACCATGTAAAGTCAAATCACCTGATACAATCAACACATCATCATCTTTTTCCACAGAACTTGATACAAATTTCAAATTTGGATATTGTGCCGCGTCAAAGAAATCTGCGCTTTTCAAATGTTCATCTCTTTGTTCGTTATTGGTAGAAATGCTACTAATATCTGCATCAAAACTCACTTTCAAATCAGAAAAATCGTCTGCATCTGCAGTCAACGAACCATCAAATGTTTTGAAATTACCTGTTACGGTAGAGATCATCAAATGCTTTACTTTAAAAGTAATGTCTGAGTGTGCCGCGTCAATTTTGTATGTTGCCATGATATTTGTTTTAACAATATTTGTAATGATGAACAAAGTTATACATGTTTTCTAAAAAACAAAAATTATTTTTTCAATTTAAGATTTGATTCTGATCGAGAAAAGAATAACAATAAATAGGAGAAATTGTTTTTCTCGTTATTGAATTAGCAGCAGCGATTTAAATAGAGAGCGTTTAATCTTCAGATTCCTTATCATCCAACAATTTGTTGAGCATATTTTCCCAACTAGAAAGCTTTTGATTCGTTTCTTGTTCTTTTATTTTGAAAGTTCCCGTTTGGTTTTGTTCTGTTGCAAACCACAACAATGCCATAGCAATATAATCTTGCATGTCTTTGCCTGCGAAATGTGTTTTAAATTCAATGATTTTTTCATTGACAAAACTCATCGTTTTTCGCACCAATTCTTCATCGACACGATCGATTTTTACACGATAGGTACGATCTCCGACAACAATATTTACAGGAATTTTTTGATCCAATTTCAATATATTTTAAAAATCATTTTGTTCAAAATAGAATAACACATGATCTTTTAGAAAGTTTTCCTGCTCGCCCAATCCCATTTTGGGCAATTCCTTAATTTGGTTGAAATGTGGCCAATTGTCTTGATCATGATGATCTAAAACATAATATCCGCTCGGCGTCAATATCGTACACACTGCCACGTGCATTAAATCCTCTTTCTGCTCTTTGGTTACTTTCTCTGCAAAAAAGCCCGTTTCTTGGATACCAATTAGAAAAAGTATCGCATCTAAATCAGGTTTTTTTCCAAATCGTTCTACCAATTTCGCTTCAAGTGTCCACCAACGTTCTTGGATATCGTCATTTATTAACATAATTCTACAAAGATATATCTCTATTTTGCCACTTTCGTTTTTAAAATGTAAAATTTCCTAACTCGAAGTTTATCTTTGCCAAAATCTTTTGGAATGTTACAAGTAAATGTACTGCGCCAAAATCCTGAATGGGTAAAAGAAAGACTCGCAGTAAAGAATTTTAATCAAGGCGAATTGGTAGATGAAATCATCGCTTTGGATGACCAACGTAAAAACTTACAAGCGCAATTTGACAATGCGCAATCAAAAATAAATAGCGCGTCCAAATCCATCGGTCAAATGATGGCACAAGGGAAAAAAGAAGATGCGGAAGCTTTGAAAAAAGAAGTTTCTGAGTTAAAACCTCAATTAGATCCGATCAAAGCTTCGATGGCACAGGTAGAAGAGGATTTGCATAATAAATTGGTTTTATTGCCTAACCTTCCCAATGAAAAAGTCCAACCTGGAAAGTCTGAAGCAGACAACGAAGTTGTAAAAATAACAGATAATATCCCTGTATTGCCAGAAGGCGCATTGCCACATTGGGATTTATTGACCAAATATGATTTGATAGATTTTGAATTAGGTGCGAAAATCACCGGTAGTGGATTTCCAGTTTATAAAGGCAAAGGAGCAAAATTGCAACGTGCATTAAGTGCTTATTTCTTGGATTTCAATACAGATGCAGGTTATTTTGAATTCATTCCGCCATATATGGTCAATGAAACTTCTGCATATAGCACAGGTCAATTGCCCGATAAAGAAGGACAAATGTATCACGCGACGGCAGATAACTTTTATTTGATACCAACGGCAGAAGTTCCCGTTACCAATATTTATAGAGATACTATCTTAAAAGAAAGTGATTTCCCTGTAAAAATGACGGCGTATTCTCATTGTTTTAGAAGAGAAGCGGGCAGTTTCGGCAAAGAAGTACGCGGTTTAAATCGTGTACACGAATTTGAAAAAGTCGAAATTATTCAAATCGTTCATCCAGATAAAAGCTATGATGTTTTGGATGAAATGGTTGCACACGTTGAAAAATTGATTCAATCCTTAGGATTACCTTATAGAATTTTACGTCTTTGTGGTGGAGATCTTGGATTTACAAGTGCTATTACGTACGATTTTGAAGTATATAGCGAAGCGCAAGGTCGTTGGTTAGAAGTGAGTAGTGTAAGTAATTTCGAAACATTTCAAGCAAATAGATTGAAATGTCGTTTTAAAAACGAAGACGGAAAAATACAATTAGTACATACTTTAAATGGTAGTTCCTTAGCATTACCTAGAATTTTAGCAGCAATTTTGGAAAATTATCAAACAGAAGATAGTATCAAAATTCCAGAAGTACTACAACCTTATTTCGGAGCGAAAGAAATTAAATAGAACGCTTTTATATTAAAACAATAAAGCCGATCCAATTGGATCGGCTTTATTGTTTACTATTCTTTAATGACAAACTCAATCGCTTCAATTTTTCTTTATATAGTCCTATATATATCTCTTTTAGCGATTCTGATAAAAAACTTAGTTGCGTTAAAAAAATGACTTCTTCTACATGCGACAAAAAATTATCCATAATTTTTTTAACTCTTAAAGGCAATAACCCAATCTTAATACCGAAATCATAAAAATCATCATAAGCATGAAATCCAAAATAAGCAAAACTTGGATGATCGAAATCTCCATCATACAATCTATCCTCCAACGCAAAATCTCCATCCTCTATATGTAATCTTGTACAAATTAGATCGTATGCTGGAGCAAGCTGGTATAGCCCATTCTGTTCATAATCCACAACAGAGTAGTTTTTAAGATGCGCATCCCCGTTACTAAATAAATAGTTAAATACAACTAACTTAAATAAATTTTCCTTGGCAATCAATGCCGCAGGTAAAAATTTGTCAATCGTCTCTGCCATTTGCAAATAGCTTCCGTCGTATTTAAAATTTTTATTACCATCATCACTAGTTTTTAACATCAAACTCGCAAAGTCTTCCTTTAAACAACGCACACCATCAGCAACAACATCAAATCGCTTCGTAATATATGCGGGAGCTTCGTCCGGGAAAAAGATTAAAGCATTTTGTGCAGTCTCTATCTTATATATTTGAGATGCAATCTGCATAGTTAAATGTTCATTTGCTGGAACAAACTCTACATTATCCAGCTCGGTTGGCATAGGCTTCAATATATATTGCCCATTCTCTTGCGTAACAGTTAAAATATTCTTTTCTAATCGGAGAGAATATTTTTCTTGAACTCCCGATATCGAAATTCGAGCTCTATCCTTTATTGATAATTTCCTTTGTTCTCCATTACTTTCATTTTGAGCAAAAGGTAATATATGCGAGACTTTACGACCATTGAACAAATGGCGCAATGCTGTTGTGCTATAAGTATCGTGTCCAGGACGTAATGTCGCAGGACATACTGAAATAATTTCCATAACGTGTAATTTAAACTTCTTCTACCCTAATTGCACCAATCGATTCTGTAGATGCTGTTTTAATCAGAAAAGTGAAATGATCATTCTCATCGATTTTTAGAATTCGACTCTGTGCAAGTTTATTTCTCCCTTCACTTAACATATTGAAAAAAAACGGAAATAGTACAGGAGAAAAATAAACCCTTGTATTCTTTGGTAAGGTTAAACTAATAGCGGAATAATTTTCACTAGTAAAATAAACATCGTCATACTCAAACTTAAAACTTCCATCATCCAATTGAGTTATGAGTCCTACATATATTTGATTATTAAAAACTTTTCCCTGTCTCATCACTCATTCTTTTTCCTTGCAATGATAATTCCAAACCAAGTATGCCGGCTACAAGTATCCAATTGGAAATTGAAACACCTGATTTGCCTTTTTCAATCGCTTGAATGGTTTTATTACTTAATCCAGTCAATTCAGCCATATCCTTTTGCGTATATTTCAATTGCTCCCTACGCTTAACAATACGACTACCTAAATAAATTAAATTAGATGTCATAGTATTTTTTTATTATTCTACACATTATTCTATTCATAATTTATCCACATAATAAAATCGACAATAAACTGCAAAACTACATATAAATAATTAAAAAAAAGAAATATAATGCCTTTTTTAAGTAATTTAAGTATGCATTAAAGTATAATTTATCTAAAAGAGAACTATAATACCTTTTTAATGTGTATAAAATCTATAATCAGCATAAATCTTTCTAAAAGGGTAACATAAGAGGCTTTTGTTATTATAAATATAGAATTAATTATGTTCCAAATTATAATGTACATTATCTAAAAAATCATAGTTAAAAGGGCCTTGCGGTCCCTTAGGCCTTGGCTCCCACTTTACTAACTTATCATTAAAAAAGTATAACCAATAGGGATTGATGGCAGTTTCTAAACTGACACCATTGTTCAAGTCAGAATACTGTACCACTTCTAAATTACCATCACTATATGATTTCGCTGCGATAGTATTATCAGGATTTTTTCGAAGTGCTGTTTGAACCTCTGCTTTATTCATTCCAAGATGGAGATTGGAAGTATTAACTGCACGCATGCTTGCACAAGAGATAAGTATAGTTGAAATACAGAAACAAGCAACAATAAATTTTATCATTTTCATAGTATATGGTTTTTGTTTAATAGAATCTAAAACCATGCAATATAAGGGTATCAATGGCATATCTCGGTAGAAAATGAAAATATGTCGGCGAATAATTCTAATAAAAAAAGCAAGCCAACTAGCTTGCTCTTTCTATTAGAATTTTAAATGCAATTATGCATTTTGATCTTTTTGTAAAAGGAGTTTATAAATAGCACCGCCAACTGCACCTCCTAAAATAGGCGCTAACCAAAACAACCAAAGTTGGGATAAGGCTGTACCGCCAACAAATAATGCTTGAGAAGTAGATCGAGCAGGATTTACAGATGTATTTGTAATGGGAATAGAGATTAAATGTATTAATGTCAAACATAAACCAATCGCAATCCCTGCAAATTTTCCATTTGCCCATTTATCCGTCGCCCCCATAATTACAATTAGGAAAAATGCAGTCAAAAGGAACTCTGCCAAGAACGCAGCACCAACGCTGAAACTACGATTATTATAACCTGGTAAGTCATAAAAATTTGTAGCAAATGCACCCGCCCCTTCTTTAGAAAAAGCGCCTGCTCCATTTAAAATAATATACAAACATCCTGCAGCAGCAATTGCGCCGACCAATTGTGCAATTATATAAGGAATTAAATCTTTTGCAGGAAAACGCCCTCCGATCATCAAACCAACAGATACCGCGGGATTAAAATGTCCACCAGAAATATGCCCAACAGCATATACCATCGTTAATACAGTTAAACCAAAAGCGAGTGCAACGCCTAATAAACCAATCCCTGTATTGGGTACGCCTGCGGCAAATAAGGCACTACCACAACCACCAAATACTAACCAGAAAGTTCCGAAAAATTCAGCAAACAATTTTTTAAGCATGAAGATGTTTTTTAAGTTAAAACATCAGAACGAGGATTTTTTCTTTTTATTTAAAAGCAGAGGATAAAATGGCAGAAATATTACAGAAGATTGATATTTACATGTTTTCTAGTAAATTAATCACTCCTTCTCGTTCCAAAATCAAATAACCAATACGATCATTGCTCACGCCGTTTTTCAATTGGTAGCTAAATTCTAATTGACCATTGAGAGATTTGGTTTCAAAATATTTGAATTGAATATTGGAGAATTGTTTGATTTCTTCTTCAATTTCATATAAATGTGTAGAAAGTAAAAATATTGACTTTCGCTTTTTGTGAAATCCATTAATTACCGCAACGCTGCAACGCATCGCATCTCGAACATTCGTACCCTTAAATAATTCATCTATTAAGACAAGCCATTTTTTCTCATCATTGACTTTTTCAGCGGTGTCTTTTATTCGTTTTACTTCGTTGAAAAAATAGCTTTCTCCTTGCAAAATATTGTCCGTTATCTGAATATTACTAAACAATCCATCAAAATAACTCAATCTAAAAGACTCCGCAGGAACGCCAATACCCAAATGTGCGAAATACACATTCAAACCAACCGCTTTGATAAATGTGCTTTTCCCCGCCATATTTGCGCCAGTTAGAAAAAGAAAATTTTCATTTTCAGAAAGCGTTACATCATAAGGAATGGGCTTTTTTAGCAAAGGATGAAATAGTTGTTTTCCTTCGATATACGGATTCTCCGATTCTATTAATTCAGGGAAATGAAAATTGTATTTTTTCGTCGCAATAGCCAAACTACGCCAAGCGTCTAATTTACCATAGGTTTCCAATAATTGGGAGACTTCTTGTTTGTGTATTTGCATTTCGTGTCCCAAATTCAAAGCTTCATTCGGTTTCAATTTGTGATCCATTTCTATATACAGCAAAAAGTTATCTCGCTTTAAGATTCTTTCTAAATTGTCCAATAAGATCGCCAACTTTTTTGTCCGAACCACTTCCTTGGAAAAAGATTGCCAAATGGTAAACAATTTTTTCAAAAATTTTTGAAAATGCTTTGCTGTGAATACAACCGCATTGTAACTATTGGGATTAAATACTTTGTAAATTATGGCATTGAAAGCCGACGCTGGGTATGGAATCAACGCTTTTCTGGTGGTGTAAAAAGTTTCCACCAATTGAATTGTTCCATTTTTTATATCCAAATTCCATTTGGCCTCGACTTCTCCTATTGACTGGATGATTGATTGTTGCTCTTTTATTTGCGCAATATTTTCCAATGGTTTGCTTAAAAACGTACGCAGATAGTTATTCCCAATTGAAGATTCTGTAAAATCCAACAAATTCAAAACCGATTGCGCAGTTTCCTTATTTGTAATACCCAAATCATGTAAAGTGGTGGCATCTATCTGCATACGCTGTCCATTGTTTTAATCTCTATCAAAAGCCAATCGCTCTCCTTTTATAGATTCATCAAAAGAGCCATTTCCATAAACCAAATGGCCACTGACAAAAGTATATTTGATTTCCGCAGGGAAGGTGCGTCCTTCCAATGGGCTCCATTGACATTTGTATAATAGATTGTCTTTTGTTACGGAAGTTTCTTTATTCAAATTTACCAAAACGATATCGGCAAAATATCCTTCTCTGATATAACCACGATCTTTCAATTGATAACAGCGCGCAACGTCGTGGCTCATCTTGCGTACCACTTCTTCTAATGATATTTTTCCATCTTTTACATGTTGCAACATCAATAACAAAGTATGTTGTATCAAAGGCAGACCAGCAGCCGTATTGTCATAAGTTGCATCGTCTGACATAGCCAAATTACCATCAGACATACGAATCAACCCCTTTTCGGATAAAGTATGTGGCGCGTGATCTGTAGCGATGACATCAATTCTATCGTCTAATAATGCCGTCCAAAGTGCGTCGCGATCGGTTGCCGTTTTCACGGCAGGATTGCATTTTATTTGATAGCCCAATGTATGATAGTCTGCATCTGAAAAAGTCAAATGATGCACGCAAACCTCTGACGTTATTTTTTTCTGTTCCAATGGAATGCTATTGGTAAATTCGGATAATTCCAATGCATCTGTAATATGTAAAATGTGTAAACGCGTACCATGTTTCTGTGCCAATCCTATTGCTTTGGAAGAAGATGCATAACAATTTTCCGCATTTCGGATAATTGGATGATCTTCTGGGCGCAATTTTCCACCGCGCTCCGCAAATACTTTTTCGTAATTGGCTTTGATGATGGATTGTTCTTCGCAATGCGTTGCAATCAAATTTTCGCAACCAGCAAATACTTTTTCCAAAGTGGCTGGATCGTCAACGAGCATATTTCCCGTAGAAGAACCCATGAAAATTTTTACGCCAGCAATATCATTTTTATAAGAATTGGCTTTCAAAATATCTTCCAAATTATCATTGGACGTACCCAAATAAAAGGAATAGTTTGCGAGCGCATTTTCCTTTCCGATAGTGAATTTATCTTCCAACAATGTCTGCGTCAGTGCCGGCGGTTTCGTGTTAGGCATTTCCATAAAACTAGTAACACCGCCCGCTACAGCCGCTTTCGCTTCTGTATAAATAGTCGCTTTTTGCGTCAAACCAGGTTCTCTAAAATGGACTTGATCATCAATAACGCCAGGTAACAAAGTCAATCCTTCTGCATTGATTTCTTTTACTTCGTACGGAAGATTTATTTGTGGTGCGATCTTTTCAATACGTTTATTTTTGATCCACACGTCGGCTTGTTGTCTTGAGCCTTCATTGACAATCTGTGCATTTCTGATGATATATTCCATTGTTTCAACTATTTGGTGCAAGGTAACTTATATAGAGAAAAGGAAAAAGAAGAAGGTGAGATGTGAAAGATGAAAGGTAGAAGGACGGAAATAATCTCAAAAAATCGCCGTATCCATAATATTACTTTTCCCTTAAACCTTTCACCTCACGCCTTAAAGTCATAATTCCATCTTATTTTCGCACATGGCTTACAAAAATATTTTTTTCGACCTCGATCACACACTTTGGGATTTTGAGGCAAATGCAAAAGACGCAATTGCAGAAGTATTTGCAACGACCAATCTTTCACAACGCGGCATTGAAAATTTTGATGATTTTTTTGAGCGTTACAGTTTTCATAATACCAGACTTTGGGATTTATATACGAAAGGGCGCATCAAACAAGATGTATTGAAATGGAAAAGAATGTATCTCGCAATGCTCGATTTCAAAATTGCGGACGAACCATTGGCGCATCAAATGGATGGTGCATTTCTCCAGATCTTACCTACCAAAAGCAAAGTATTTCCCCATACATTCGAAGTTTTGGACTATTTGAAAGAAAAAAATTATCCTTTGCACTTGATTACCAATGGATTTGATGCTATTCAAGCTGGCAAATTGAAAAGTAGCAATATGGCGCATTATTTTGACAAAGTCATTACTTCGGAAACGAGCAATAGCTTGAAGCCGCAACCAGAGATTTTTCAATATGCTTTGGATATTACTCATGGAAATGCAGAAACGTCTGTTATGATCGGCGATAATCAAGATGCGGATATTGCGGGAGCCAATAATATGCAGATCGATTCTATCTGGGTAAATCATATTAATGCTCAACAAATCGTTCCTTCTACGCACACAATTCTTAATCTAGTTCAATTAAAAGAGATTTTATAAGCGCTAAATTGCATGAAAATTAAGAATTATGGAATTAGGAGTTGGAATGTTTGGAGATCTTGCTTTTGATGCCCAGGGCAAGCCACAAAGCGCCGAACAAAAGCTTGGCGAAATATTAGAAGAAATAAAATTAGCCGACGAAGTCGGTTTGGATATGTTTGGATTAGGAGAACATCATCGTGAAGATTATGTCATCTCTGCACCAGATATCATATTAGCGGCGGCTGCAAGCATTACCAAAAATATCAAATTGGGAAGTGCTGTTACCGTTTTGAGTTCGTCAGAACCCGTCAATGTTTATCAAAATTATTCTACCATAGATTTGATTTCACATGGTCGCGCAGAGATCTGTGTGGGTCGTGGTAGTTTCATAGAATCCTTTCCTTTATTCGGATATCCATTGAGTGCTTATGACCAACTTTTCGAAGAAAAATTGGATCTTTTACTCAAGATAAATAGCAGTGAAGATGTTTCTTGGTCAGGTAAAACAAGACCTCCTATGACGCATCAAAATGTATTACCACGTGCCAAAAATGAAGGTAAACTTCCTATATGGATTGCCGTAGGAGGAACTCCAGAGTCTGTTTTACGCGCTGCTAAATTAGGACTTCCATTGATGATCGCTATTATTGGAGGTTCTCCAAAACAGTTTCAATCGCTCGTTCAATATTATAAAGAGCAATATATATTGCATGGTCATGACAAAAGCAAAATGCAAATCGGTATACATTCTCATTCATTTGTAAGTGATGATTCAAGCATAATCAGCGGATACTATAAAAATTACGCTGCGCAAATGGATCGAATTGGTAGTTCACGTGGTTGGCCACATTTTACAGAAAGACAATATGAAGCTGGTCGCACCAAAGATGGCGCGTTATTTATCGGAGATGCCAATCAAGTAATTGACAAGATTTTGTATATGCACGAGTTATTTGGGATTACAAGATTCAGCGCGCACATGGATGTCGGCGCGCCAGATCACAAGCAAATGATGGATGCAATTGAGCTCTTTGGGACGAAAGTCGCTCCGGCAGTAAGAAAAGCATTACAATAATTACAACGCCCTTCGGGGCGTTTTTTTTATTTATATAGGATTATATTAAAATTTCTAATAATTCATTGTTTGGCAACAATTTTGAAGAAATGAAACATATACTTTAGATAAATAAAAAATTCGACATGCCAGATTTTGATCATCAATCCTTTTTCAAAGCCATATATGACTTACCCGAGGAACAATTAATAACGTATTTAGAAGAAAATAAATCTGCCATTCCTGCGGATAAAAAAGAGCAATTGATCTCTACAATTATGCAAAATAAGAAGTGGGAGACATTTGACTATTGTGTTAAAGAAGATTTGATACACACGGACTTATTCGAATATGATAGTTTGAATAATGGAGAATTGAATTCCATTTTAATGGGAACGAAATATTTATCCGAAAATGATTTGAATAATTTTCTGCCACATTTCTCCGCATATTTAGATGAAGTAGACGATATCAATGAAGAAATTGAAAGCAAAAATTTATTATCGTTTGCGATACAAGAGGGTTTGCCTGTCGCTATATTTCAAGCACTAATAGACGCTGGTATTCAGACAAATTATTTGACAAAAGCAGAAGAAAACTATTTGCATTCCATATGTCGTCAAAGACAAAATTCAAATATCGACTATAATAAAAATGCAATACAACTATTTATAGATAGTGGTGTAGATATCAACAAAATAGATATCGAAGGCAAAACTCCATTGAGAAATGCATTGGAAAACTATAATTTATCTAAACCAGAAATCATTCAACTATTATTGGAAAATGGAGCGGATGTTAATCAAGAAGATAAAAAAGGAATTACACCCATATTCGTAGCTGCAGTTTATCAGCAAAAATTGGATTTGGTTAAATCTCTATTGGAATATGGCACGCCAGATTTTGACAAGAAAAATTTGGAAGGCGAAAATTTAGTAAATGCTTTTTTAAGATCCATTAGCAATAGCCCCAATTCTATAGAAATTTTGGATGCATTTATTCAAAATGGCGCTAACCTTACTGCGACGTCTGCCTATTATCAAAAAGAAAAATCTGGTATTGATTGGATCGCTGAGAAATCATCAGAAATATTGAAGCATTTATTGGATAATGGTTCCATTGATGTAAATAATACGGACAACGATGGACAGACTATACTATTTAAAGTTTGTCAAGTTGAACCTAACTATGACGAGGCTGTTGCAAAAGATTTGTACAGAAAAGTAAAATATTTATTGAAAGCAGGCGCGGAGCCAAGTATTGAAGATCGATTTGATAAAAAAGCGGTAGACTATGCTATGAGCGACAACTTGAAAGCAAAAATTGTAGAAACCCTTTTAGAAAAATAATAAGAACATGTCACAATCATTTATAGTTGCCTGTGAAGGCGGCAAAAGAAAAATAGCAGAAATACTACTTGAAAATAAACAAGTAGATGTAAAATATACGGATGAAAAAGGAAGAACCGCTTTGCATTATGCGGCATATCAAGGTTATAATGAAATTGTAAAATCCTTAATCGACAATGGCGCTGAGATCAATTATGAAGATCATAATGGAGAAACGCCTTTGTTTTTTGCTATTATTAATAAACAAAAGCAAACTGCATTGTTGCTTATAGACCAAGGTGCTAATGTACATATCAACGATTTTCAAGGAAACACCTTATTGCATGTAGTTGCTCAAACAGGGCAACAAGATCTTGCTGATAAATTGATCCAAGCAGGATTGGACGTTAATGCACTCAATCAAGCTTCTGTTTCGACCTTGTTAATTGCAGTTCAATATAAATTTCTTCCAGTAGTAAAGATTTTGTTGTTGAATGGCGCAGATAGTAACTATACAGATAAAAATGGAAATACGCCTCTGAATCTAGCGATTGAGAACAATTCTATTCCTATAGTGAATCTGTTATTAGACAATGGTGCAACAGTCAACTTATTAAACGATTTGAATGAAGGACCATTACTATTAGCAGCAAAATCAGGTAATAGAATTATTTGTGAAAAGTTAATTGAACAAGGAGCAGATATTTTTACAGAATCGAAAGAAGGTATTTCGCCTGTTTGGTACGCAGTTGGAGCCAATTTGAAAGAATTAGTTGCCTTATTTTTAGATAAAGGTTTGTCTCCCGACTATGCACGTAGTGTAGATGCATGGGACGGAAAAGATGGAAATTATTTACAAAAATTAATTGCCAATACAGGTACGAGAACTTTCATTCTGGGTTTTGAACCTCATTATGCAGGAGAGACTTTATTGGAAACAGCATCTAAATTTGGCTATCTTTCTTTAGTTAAATTATTACTTGATAAGGGTGCTGATATCAACAAACAAGATGCATCTGGTAATACTGCACTTCATTATGCAGCCGCTTATGGCAAAAAAGATATTGTACGATTTTTATTGACCAATGGAGCGAAAACAGATGAAGCAAATGTATTGGAACAAAAAGCGATTGACTATTCCAATATGAAAGGCTATAATGAAATTACAGCCTTATTAATAGAGTTTGGTGCAAAGACAAATGCCATCGATGATGGTACTAAAGCAGCTCCTGTACAACCAACTATAAAAAATATGGAGGATAAAAAGAAAGCTCTATTTGACATAAAGGAGTTGTTGGATGCAGGTATTCTAACACAAGAAGAATTTGACAGCCAAAAGCAAAAAATTTTAGCTAGTTAATTCTTGAAAGTAACTATAATTTTTAAAGCCTCGTTGAATAACGAGGCTTTAATTTTACATACGAGGTTTTCTCTCTACTTTTATATCAAACAAAAATCTGAGTCCGTCATATAAAGCGGGTAAATAGACAGATCCATGATTTTCATTGGGATAATAAGCATATTTCAAAGCAATTTCAGGTTGTAATTGACCGACTAGTTTTTCAATGCTATTTCTAGTCGAGTCTTCTTTACTAGCAAAAGCGAAAAATACACGCGTATTTTTCTCATAGTGATTCGCTTGCAATTTTTTGGTTGCGGCATTCAAAAGTTTTCCATTATCCCACCACATACTTGGTTCCATAATCAAATAGTCAGAAAATGAATTGGGATGTTCCAAAAAGAAATAAGTTGCAGTTAAGCCTCCGAAGGAATGTCCAATCAATAGTTTCCTATCAGAAACTGCATATTTATGTGAAATTTCAGGAATTAATTCGCTGGTAATAAATTGGTAAAATTGCTCCGCCTTTCCACTATTTTCCATAGTTCCATGACCTTTGGAACTAACCGCGGCACTTGGCGTTAAGTCTCTAGTACGATCTGTATTTTCAATAGCAACTATAATACTTTTATTGGATGCAAATCTTTTATTTCTATCTAAAAAGTTTTGCACTGCAGTAACAATTGGAAAATACATCTCTCCATCTAAAACATAAATCACTGGATATTTCTGTGATTTATCAAACCCATTGGGAAGTTTTACAGAAAATTTTCTTTGCTCTTTTAATATGGAAGATTTAATCGAATCTTTATATTCCAATTCTATAGTTGGAAGTGTATTTTGTGCATGTAATTGTCTATTATTAAAACTTAATTGACATAAGACTAAAGCACACAAAATAATTTTTTTCATGGTGCAAAAGTACCTGTTGAAACTCAAGCAATTGTCATTATTTAAAAATTTTCCCGATTTCGAAAACTATAATATTCATTTCTTATCCAAATACTGTTTCGGAGTTACATGGTAATAACTTTTGAACATGACTATAAAATGCGATACACTTTTATAACCTAATTCAAATGCAATATCTGCAATTTGCATTTTTTTCTCTTGAAGAAAGATCTCTGCCTTTTGCATACGTAATTGTATGATGTAGGCATGTATCGTCGTATCAAAGAGCATTTTAAATCCTTGTTTGAGCTTAAGCTCATTGAGAGATACAATTTTAGAAAGCGATTTTATAGTTGGTGGCTCCATAAAATTGATGGTAAGATAAGCACGCGATTGTAATAGTTTACGCTGATCATCCGCAGAAATTTTTATATGTTGTTGTATGGCAGTTGTATACTTATCCGAAAATACAATAGCCAATTCTTTAAATTTTATTTTTAGATATTCTATGGCATATTTCGGACTAATATTTAGTTGCGAAATAGACTTTATCAAATTGAATAGTTCATCATCTACCGCCACGGATTGCTCCACTTGTGGAGCTGTAATATTTTTCCTTACGAATTGAGAAAAACTATCTTTATACGTCCATTCTTCATTTTCTATTAGTTGTATATAAAATTGACGATCTATAAAAATAGAACAATATTTCACTTTTCTATTTGCATGCATTTTGATTTGCATTTTAGGGCTTTTTAGAAAATTTCGATACAGTGAACCAACACTTATTTTATCATATTGTCCATCCATTTTGTTATACATATTGGAATGTCCCTCAGATAAAAATCCTAAGAAAACGATATCTCCACCAATTTCAAAAATATCGGTAACAGAATCATATAAATTCATTTCTGTGGTAATAACACTAAAATATTTGGTACTTTTTGTACGTATATGAGCAGTTAGATAACCAGAAATGTTAATATCGTATTCATTGATAATCAATTTATTATTAAAATCATTAAGAGATATTGTCTCCACATCGATAATAACCTCATCCGCTTCCTTAATTGTTGATTTAATTCTCATAAAATACCAATTCCATTATTTTTAATTCCTTTTCCGTTATTAACGCCCAGAATCCTAAAATAGTTTTGCGCCATTCCAAAATATCTTTAAACCTTTCTCAACGTGAAATTTAAAGGAATTGCTTTTTTAACTATTATAGTTTTGCTTTTAAACAACCAAATAACAAAAGCACAAAATATTTCAGATACAATCAAAGGATATGTGTATGACGATCAAGGAAATCCTATCGAAGATGCATCAGTTATAGTCGAAGGAATAAATCTGTCCACTACAACCCAATCAAATGGCTATTACTTAATTCTTTTGCCGGAAGAAAAAAACTATAAAGTTCATTTTTCTAAAGTTAAATATCTTTCTATCTATAAGCGATTGCACAAAAAACAACACGCAATACTTGAAAACATAATTCTCAAAAGGGATAAAAAAATAGCTGATTTAGAAGATGTGTCCGTAGCAGCGAATACCGCAATAACAACATTGAGACAATCAGCCTACAACGTGGTCGCTATAGATGCTAAACCATACTATAATACAACTATGGACCTAGCTCAATTACTTGACAGAGCGTCTGGTGTCAAGGTACGAAGTAGTGGAGGAGTGGGATCAGATTATAATGTTTCTCTAAATGGTTTTTCTGGAAGACATGTAAAAGTTTTCATAGATGGGATGCCCATGGAAGGTATGGGATCTGCATTTCAATTAAATAATATACCAGTAAATATTGCCGAAAGAATCGAAGTATACAAAGGAGTTGTACCTATTGAATTCGGATCGGATGCGATAGGAGGAGTAATTAATATTGTAACTAAAAAAGGTAAAAGAACGCATTTAGATGTGTCTGCTTCTTATAGATCCTTTAATACCTATAAGTCTAACATTGATTACGGCATTACCACTAAAAAAGGATTCACTTTCAATATCAATGCATTTCAAAACTATTCGGACAATAACTATAAAGTTTGGATGGAAGAAATTAAAAATGTGAATACCAATGTATATATGCAAGATCCACAATGGGTTAAACGGTTTCACGACAATTATCATAATGAAACGGTAGTTACTAACTTCGGATTTGTAAACAAAAAGTGGGCGGATAGGCTTTTAGTTGGTGTGACATTGGGTCAGGAGAAAGCAGATATACAACATGCCTATATAATGAAAATTGTATACGGGCAACGTTTTAGAAAGGGCAACACAATAATGCCTAATCTAATATATCAAAAAAATAACCTATTTACACGTGGATTAAATCTGAAATTAGCAGCAAACTACAGTAAAAATCATAATCAAAATATTGACACCTCTGCTAGAAGTTATAACTGGCTTGGAGAATGGGCTAGAAAAGCTACACAAGGCGAAGGCGGAACAAGTACTTTAGCTAAATTCAATAATCATAATTTATCCTCCACTGGAAATCTTACTTATCATTTAGGAACACAACACACATTTTCAATAAATGATGTATATAATTCTTTCAATAGAAAAAATGATGATGCCGCTTCTGTCATTACAGATGGCTCCCAATCAGCGCAATATTTAGAAAGAAAAAATTCGAAAAATATTTTAGGCGCATCATACAAATGGGACTATAATAAACGCTGGAATACGTCCGTATTCGCAAAAAATTATAGTATGTCTGTAACCAGTCCTGTTAACGTAGCAACTAATGTAAATGAGTACAATTATGCAAATCAATCGAAATCCCAAAGTGTAATGGGATATGGCATTGCCACTACTTATTTTATAAAAGAATACTTACAGTTGAAAGCTTCCTATGAAAAAGCTGCGCGCCTACCAACAGATAACGAATTGTTTGGTGACCAAGTTTTACAAACAGAAAATACATCCCTAAGACCGGAGAGAAGTCATAATATAAATCTTGGAATTACTTACAATAAAGAAATTGTAAAAAATCATTCCATCTATGCAGATTTGGGATTAATGTATCGCCATGTATACGACTATATACGCCAAATAGTAGAACAAAGATATGGCACGCAAAGTTCCATCAACTGGGGCAAAGTGCAGAATATGGGAATCAATGCAGAAGTCCGATATTTTTACAAGGATATCTTAGCCATTGGAGGTACGGTTACCTATCAAAATCTTAGAAATAAAGACAGAGAAACGTCTGCAAATAATACGTCTCCTAATGCTATTTATAATGATAGATTGCCCAATGTTCCTTATTTCTTTGGTAACACTGACGTATCTGTTTTCTTAAAAGATATTTGGCATAAAGGGAATACGATGAGTATTATGTATAGTACACAATATGTACACGCCTTTTATTTACAATGGCCTAGCTTAGGCGAAGCCTCTACTAAATTCACTATTCCAGAACAATTTTCTCATGATATCTTATTGAGTTATGCCATGAAAGGAGGAAAATATAATGTAGGGTTAGAAGGGCGCAATCTTACGAATAGAAAACTATATGACAATTGGAGTTTGCAAAAGCCAGGACGCAATTTTAGTATAAAGCTTAGATATTATTTAATGAGATAAATAAACATTGATAACCACAACAAAAAATAAAAATGAAAACAAAGAAAATTCTAAACAGCGCAGTTGCTATCGCAATTGCCGCAGGAACATTAACTGCATGTTCCAAAAGTGATAGTAGTATTGGTTCCTCAAATCCAATCATCCCATCTGACGCAACTGGTGGCTATTTCATATCTGCGACCTCTGCAAATGGTAGCTATCTACTAGCGACTCCAACATTGGACAATGGTTCATTAACTATTGTTGGGGATGGAGTTGAGTTATTTAGCGCTTACACGTGGGTATTTCATAGTTCAGATAGAGCATTTGGGCTTTTATATCAACAAGGAGATCCAGGATTAGGCGTTAGTTATAAACTGAATACCAATGGAAAGTTAGAGAAATCTGGTGGAGATGTAGAGATTGTAGATCGTTTTACTAGTTACGGACCTTTTGGAAATTATGTTGTTTCTTCTGTTGGTGGATATATTGATTCGCTTACACATCCAGGCCAAAAAGATACAGTAGCAGTATTTAACTTCTATGATGTTGGAAACGGTAATGCTAATACTAGGAAAACTATTGCGACTTCCAATTTTGTAGGAAATACGCAACAAGCCACATTTTCTGGAATAGTGGACATGGGAGATGGAACATTCTTGACGAGTGCAGTACTTTCAGGTAGCAAAGCTGCTGGATCTGGTGGCGGTTCTTCCTCCGGCACAATTAATTTTCCAGATAGCTGTTGGGTAATTCGATTTGATGCAAATCTTAATGTAAAAAATATTTATAGAGATGGACGTATCAGTTATAGTTCTGGCCGCTATCGCTCTCAATACTACTCTCAGATGGCAGACGATGACAATGGTAATACCTATGTATTCTCAGGAGCATACGAAAGTACAACAACTAAAAAAGCAGGCGTTATCCGTATCAACAAAGGGGCTACAACATTTGACCAAAGCTTTTATATGGACATACAATCTGCGGCGAGCAATCATAAATTCAAAAGAGTGTGGCATATTTCTGATGGTTATTTCTTGTTGGAATTTTACAATCAAGCGGGAAATATTACCAATACTTTGCAAGGATCTACAGCTTATGGTATTGTAAATACTTCAGATCAAAGTTTCAAATGGTTAGATGCTGCTAGCGGTATGCCCGATTCCACAACTATAACTGGAACGGGATTACCAACTTCGTTGAATAGCAAAATTTACCTTCCAGTAACTGTGGAAAATATGAAACCTGCGGTTTATATTATTGATCCTGCAAAAAATACTGCAACAAGAGGCTTGGAAGTAGATGCTGTTGGTATTGGAGCTGTTGGATATTTGAAAAAAGATTAATAAACAAATTATCTCACATATATAAAAGACACGATCTCATATATTAGATTTCGTGTCTTTTATTTGTTAAATCATGACTTCAACATTAAAAATTTCCGCAATTCGAAACAACCCAACTCATTTTTAGAATTAATTTTATTCAAATTTTTTTACCACATTTTTATATGAAAAAAATACTTCTGTCTGCGTTACTCCTTGCAGCATTGCATAGCCAAGCGCAAAATAAAAATACCTTGCTTGACCAAGATTTTTGGAAAGCAACACCTTCCATTTCAACTGTTAAAGATGCTATTTCCAAAGGAGCAAGTCCAAGTGAAATGAATCCAATGGCGTTTGATGCGGTCGTATTAGCCATCATGAATGATGCGCCAATCGAAACTATTAAATATTTAACCGAACAAAAAGGCAATTCCGTAGAAAAATTAACGCACGATGGTAGAACTTATCTATTTTGGGCAGCCATGAAAGGAAATGTCCCAGCAATGCAATACTTTATCCAAAAAGGAGCGAATGTAAATACAGAAGATAGTCATGCGATGACAGCCTTATCTTTTGCGGCGGCTGGTGGTGTTAAAAATACTGACGTATATGAAACCCTTATAAAAGCAGGAGCAGACATCAAAAAGAAATACCAAAAAGGAGCTTCTTTACTTTTGGTTTCTGTGGGCAACGATAGTCCCGATTTGACATTAAGTAATTATCTAGTATCCAAAGGTTTTTCCTTAAAAGATAAAGATGCAGACGGTAATACTGCATTTGACTATGCGGCTCGTGTGGGCAATATTGATTTATTGAAAAAATTAAAAGAAAAAGGAGTTTTTCCTACTGCAAATGCAATGATATTTGCTAGTCAAGGTACACGTAGAAGTGCCAGTACTTTGGACGTATATCAATATATTACCAGCGTAGGTATTCCAGCAAGCGCGGTAAACAAAAGTGGAGAAAATGCCTTGGATGCGCTCGTACGTAAACCTAAACAAGAAGAAATTATCTCTTGGTTTATTCAAAATGGAGCGAATCCCAATCAGGTAGATAACTCCGGCAATACGCCTTTTTATTATGCAAGTAGTAGTCGCGATACCTCCGTATTGGCAATGCTTTTACCCAAATTAAAAAATATCAATCTTGCCAATAAAGAAGGAGAGACGCCACTTATGAATGCGGTGCAAAATGGAAATACGCAAGTGGTCAATTATTTACTCGAACATGGAGCCAATCCAGAAGCCAAAGATGCAAAGGGAAATAATTTGGCTTATTATCTTATCCAATCCTATAGAGGAAAAAATGCAGGTCGCGGTATGGGACGTGGCGGAGATAATGGCAAGGATTTCAAAGAAAAATTAGCGCTATTGCAGTCTAAAGGCGTTCAATTAAATGCTTTACAAAACGGCAGCAATACATTGTATCATCTTGCCATTGCCAAAAATGAAGTCGATTTACTTAAAGAAATTTCCAATTTGAATATTGATCTGAATGCTAAAAATAGTGACGGTTTGACCGCATTGCAGAGAGCCGCGATGATCTCTAAAAATGACCAAGTTTTGAAATATTTAATTGAAGCAGGCGCTCAAAAAGATGTCAAAACGGATATGGATGAGACGGCTTACGATTTGGCAAAGGAAAATGAATATTTAACTAAAAATAATATTTCTATAGATTTTCTAAAATAAGAATATGAAACTTAAAAATTATCTTTTCGGTGGTTTGATGATGCTTGGATTACCATTTGTCTCTCATGCACAATCTTCCAAATATAAATGTATGATCCAAATGTCCAGCTATCTTGGAGATGGTGCATACATTGCAGTTTCCCTTGTTAATAGCAAAGGAGATTACGAAAAAACACTTTATATTATCGGTGACGATGACAAGTGGTACAAGAGTCTAAAAGATTGGTATAAATTTTACAAAAAAAGTAATGCCAATTTGAGTGCTGTTACTGGTGCTTCTATTTCTGGTGGAGATCGTACTGTAAAAGTTATTGAAATAGAGGATAGTAAAATAAATACGGGTTACAAATTGAGATTTGAATCCGCGGTAGAGGATCATAAGTATAATGAAAAAGATGCAGAGATTCCTCTTACTACTGCAGCATTAGCTGGTAAGGCAGACGGTACGGGTTATATCAAATATGTACGTTTAAGTAAAATCGCTAAATAGGATTTAGAATACAATGAAATTATCTTTCTGGAGATACAGCCACCTTGTGTTGGCTGTATTTTGTTTTTTATTTTTGTCAGTAGCTTCTGTTACGGGTATTATATTGGGGATTGATGCAGCGAAAAGTCCTCAACCGCCATATAATGTTAAGGAAGTAAAGCAAGTTACGCTAGACAAACTCATCCCGCAATTACAATCGGAATATACGGAAGTGACAAGTTTGGAAGTGAAAGATCATCATTTTGTGGTATTGAAAGCGTTAGATCTCGATGGGAAAGAAGTTGCCGGCTTTATCCAACCCAATACCGGAAAGATTTTAGGGAAATATCAAGAAAAATCACCTTTTATTCAAAGTGTAACATCGCTACATAGATCCTTATTCCTACACGAAACGGGTAGGTTGATTGTCGGACTTACCTCATTAATATTGGTTTTCGTAACAATTTCTGGTATTGCTTTGGTCATAAAGCAGCAGAATGGTGTGCGTAGATTTTTTGCTTCTTTTTCCAAAGAATCCTTCTCTCAATACTATCATGTAAACTTGGGAAGATGGAGTTTGGTATTCATTCTGATTATTGCGATTACTGGTTCAGTTTTGTCAATGGAAAAATTAGGAATTTTAAACGATAAAAAAGTCGAACTTCGCGTTCCAAAAAATGGACGAGAATCCGAGCAAATCGATCCATCTAAATTTAAAATATTTCAAACTATTCATTTAAATGATGTACAAAGTATCGATTTCCCTTTTGCAGACGATCCAGATGAATATTACAAAATCAAACTCCAAGACAAGGAAATTCTAGTCAATCAATTTGACGGAAAAATCGAAGACACAAAAAATTATCCATTAATGCATTTATTTCTCACAACAAGTTTAGTTCTACATACCGGTCAAGCCAGCGCGAGTTGGGCAATTTTCTTAACAATAGCAACTTTCGGAATTCTATTTTTCATTTATTCTGGATTTGCCATCACATTTAAACGTCAGAAAAACAAATTAAAAAATAAAATCAAACCTGACACCGCGGAGGTATTGTTATATGTCGGTTCGGAAAACGGAACAACAATCCATTTTGCCAATAAAATTGCGGAGCAATTAAATCAGCATGGAATTCCAACCTATCAAACCGATCTAAATAACTTTGAAGTTTTTCCAAGCACCAGTAAAATTATCATTTTTACGTCCACTTACGGTCTAGGTGATGCACCTGGAAATGCAGATAGATTTTTGGGTAAATTGGATGAAATTACTGCGATGAATCTTATTGATTACTCAATTGTCGGCTTTGGTTCTACGCAATATCCAGATTTCTGTGGATTTGCTAGTCGTGTAGCGGAGGCAGTAAAAGATGTTAATTGGTTACAAGCGCAATTACCATTATATAAAGTAGACGAAAAATCAACTACCGATTTTATCAAATGGGTAAAAGCGTGGTCCGATGTCAATCAATGTGCCTTAATCGATACGGCCACCTATTATTCATTAGAGGATAAGATTCAAAAAGAAAGCTTCACTGTAACAGAAAAAACAGCTTTGGAAGGAGAGGAGTCTTCTTTCTTGGTAAAATTGAAACCGAATAGTAAAATGAAATTTACTTCAGGTGATCTATTTGCCATTTATCCAAAAAATGATCATATCGAACGATTATATTCTATCGGAAAAGTGGGAGAGGAGATACAACTGATTGTCAAATTGCATGCTTCTGGTTTAGGTTCTGGATTTTTGTATAATTTGAAAAATGGCCAACAAATAAATGCCGCCGTTCAATCCAACCACGGTTTTCATATACATGATAATCAACCAACAACCATCATGATCTCTAATGGTACAGGGATCGCACCATTCTTAGGAATGTTGGAAGAAAACACGCAACAATTTGACGTTCATTTATATGCAGGATTTCAAAGAGAACACGCTTTGCAAAAAAATATCACGTCCAAACTTGAACAATTTAAATCGGTAAACAAAGTTTCCAATTTCAAAATTGCTTATTCTCGTGAAACGGAAGATAAGCAATATGTTTCCCATTTGTTACAAGAAGATATGTCGATCGTAAAAGATATTTTGGATAATGGAGGTCAAATAATGATTTGTGGATCTTTACAAATGCACAAAGATATTTTGGAAATATTGGAAAAAAATTGTGCAAATTATCACATTTACCAATCTAATAACCAGATCAAATCAGATTGTTATTAGACCTTACATCCCAATATTATCAAGCTTCTTTTAATCCCATCAAGCTCCGCAACTTCTGGTAGATTTCCATAGATTTCAAATCCTTGTTTTTGAAATAGTGTCATACTTGGAACATTATGTTGAAAAATGAAAGCCAAAATAGTTTCAATACCATATTGCGGAGCTTGCAATTTCATATCATTTAAGATCCTCTTACCTAAACCTTTACCTCTAAAAGCAGGATCTATGTAAATGCTAATTTCCGCCGTTTTATTATAGGCAGATCTGCCATAAAAGGATTGAAAACTTACCCAAGCAATGACGTTTTGATCCTCATTTTCTATAACCAAAAGTGGGCGTGTGTTTGGATTGTGAGCTTCAAACCAAACCAAGCGATCTTCTACAGTAACTTCTACTTCATCGGCGGTCACCATACGTCCCGCGACGATCGTATTATAAATATCTACAATCCGTTGAAGATCGGATTTCTGTGCATCTCTATAGCTCAACTTTTCCATAGAACAAAAGTAGGATTTTGTAACTCGATATTTATACAGATTTTTAAGAAACAGATTTACGAAGCTTATTTTTCGGATTCAGTCAAATAATAAACCTGTAACTGGTAAACTTGCTCCTACGAATGATGTTAAAAGGGCTAATTTTTTTGTAGGTAGTCTGTAAGTATTACCAACATGCAATTCAAAATTAATATTCTACAATTTGTTTCTTAGGGGCAATTGGCCATAAAGTTGTTTTTTAATTTGTATAATTTGGCTAGAGTCTTGCTAACTATAATACAATTGACTATACGGCATACCCTATTTTCCAAAAAATAATCTTCTTAAGTTTTTCTTTTTTCTGTAGGATAAACTATAGAGATATATTCCTTTTCTCTCTTTGTTAATCCTTTCATGTAGTTCCAAAAAATGATCAAAAGTTGGATTATTTTTTCTCATATATGAAAATCCTCGCAACTTCTACAATTGCGAGGACATTTAATATTAAATAAATTAGAATTTGAAAGCAACATTGCAAGAAATATTTCTTGGCATCTGAGCGGTACCGATTGAGTTCCAGTATTTTTGGTTGCTAATATTATTGACAGCAATGCCCAATCTCCAATTATTGGCATCATAAAATACAGATGCATTGAAAAGCGTGTAAGAAGGTAATAAAATTGTATTATTTACATCCATGAAACTTTTGTCCACAAAATTCATCCCGGCTCCCATACCAAAATGCTCTAGTGATTGTATTTTGGCAAATCTATAGCTCACCCATAAATTAGCAATATTTTTTGGGCTTCCTGAATTCAAATAGCCAGAAGTGGACGTTGATCTTAAGTAAATATTTTTGTTGTAAACATAACCTGCCGTGATTGATAATTCATTAATTGGATTCGCTTTTAAATCAAATTCCCAGCCATTACTTTTTTGTTGTCCATCCTGATATAGCGTACCATCCGTGCCTGTACGAGGCGCATCGTTAATTTTAATACTATAATAGCTAATGGTAGAGATTAATCTATTTTTCAACAAGTCTACTTTCACCCCAGTTTCCCATTGATTGGCAAAAGAAGGTTTATAGTAAAACGTAGAACCGTCTGGTTGTATTCCAGTATTATAGTTGGTAAATCCACTTGTATAGTTTCCAAAGATAGATACCACATCTAAGATTGGTTGATATACTATTCCAAATCTTGGCGTCCAAGAATTTTGATTATAACCACCTGGGTTCTTAGCCATATATCTATCATATCTTACACTCCCCAATATCATCAAACCTTTGGTAATGTTTATTAAATCAGAAACATAAGACGCAAGACGATTGTTCACAGAATTTGAATTGGTAGTCGCTACATTGGCAGTACCATAAGCGTTCGTCACATCTTGTTGAGAAAACAATCTTGAGCTCGTTAGATAATTAATCGTTCCCAATACTGGCGTACCACGACTATAACGTTTGGATACGTAATTGAAATAATCAATTCCAAATAAAATTCTATGTCTCATTCCTAAAAAACGAACATCTCCATTGAAATTTTGTTGAAAATCAGAAGTATTTGTATTAATAGGGCCGAAATCTCCACCTTGAATAGTCACACTATCCGATCCCTTAAAATACAAATAACCTTGTAAGCTTTTATTCAAATCTTCATTATTAAAAGAAACATTTGTAGTGGATGTCCAGTCATCGGAAAGTTTGTATTCCGCTTTAGCAAAAGTTCGGAAATTATTAGCAATTGCATTGAAACTATTATCAAAGAAAGTCTGATTGTATTGAATCGGATAATCTTTAATCGAATTTATAGTTAATGGACCTGAACTACTAATATATTGCGTTTTAGTAACATCTTCTCTATACATCTCAACATCCAAAGACAGTTTCAATCTATCAGTCGCTTGAAAAGTAATGCTTGGTGCAAAAAATAATCGATTATTATGACCAGCAATCATAAAAGAGCCTTGCTTATTTACAGCTGCATTAGCTCTAAATAAGACTGTTTTTTCTTTATTCAACGGAGCATTTACATCTGCTGTAACTCTCTGTAATCCGTAGGAACCAAATGTATAACTAACTTCAGATTTCACAACATCAAACGGTTTCTTAGTCACTAAATTCACCAGTCCTCCATAAGACGTTATTGCATTACCAAACAAGGTCCCACTTGGACCTTTTAAAACTTCAATAGTCTCTACGTTCGCAGGATCTAGCCCACTTCTACCTACACCAAGATATGGCATACCATTCCTTGCTCCAATCGGGGTAGAGAATCCTCTTGAAGTAATGTGTGTACCTCCTGCTGGATCTACTGATACGGCGGCGCCAGTGACATTGCGTAATGCGTCTTGCAAATTTGTAACATTTTGCTCAATCATTAATTGGTGTGGAACTACACTATAGACTTGTGGATTTTCAAGATTTTTCATAGGCATTTTACCCAAATCTTCCGTACTTAAAGGTAAATTTCTGCGATAGGAAGAAACGATCACTTCTTTTAACTGAGCAAGAGTCAATGGTAGATAAAAATTATTTAATTCTCCCTCATTGATTCCATTTGTATATTTTTTTGTCAATACTAATTTACCTTCTGTCTTAAATTCAATTTTATTGATTTTTTCTCCACTTAAATCAATAAAATTAAATTCTCCTTTACGCTCTGTGTTCGTTGATATACTATCATTGACGATAATTTCCACATCTCTCGCAGGTAAACTATCTTTTGTATAAATGACCCCTTTCAAACTATTTTGCTGAGCGGGGCTCCTAAGAGGTGCTATTAGTAAAAATGCGAGAGCTAGTTTTGTGCAGTTTTTAATATTTTTATTCACGTTTCTTTAATTCAAATTTAAAATGACTGTTAAAGTGGCGTGCAAAGCTAAATTTGAAATATATTAACAGGATTACGAAAAGAGAAAATAAAAATATAGATAAAATATTTCTTACTTCGTAATAATAGCATGTAAGAAATATCTTAATGAATAAATTTGCAATGGAAAAAATTTGCATCATAGGTGGCGGCATAGCAGGGTTGACAATGGCTCTTGTTTTAAAAAAATTGGGGATATCTTTTCAACTATTTGAAAAATCAGAAGCGCCTAATACTAGAGGAGCAGGCATTCTATTAGCCAATAATGCGATGCAGATTTATAAAAATCTTGGAATAGGAAAAGAAATATTATTAAAAGGAAATATTATCTCAAAAATACATCTAACTGACAATAAATTTCATCCAAATTCAATTCAAGATTTAGCGTATTTTGAAAAAAAATATAATTCGTATAATATTTCCATACATCGATCAGATTTGCAAAATATATTAGTAAATAATATT
Source organism: Rhizosphaericola mali (assembly GCF_004337365.2). GTDB lineage: Bacteria > Bacteroidota > Bacteroidia > Chitinophagales > Chitinophagaceae > Rhizosphaericola > Rhizosphaericola mali. The sequence continues at coordinate 4,016,762 of NZ_CP044016.1, forward strand.
GGAGAAGATAATATAAGTTATGGAAAAGAATTAGACACTATAGATATAAATAATAAAACCATAATTTTTAAAGACGGTTCAATTATTAACTATGATTACATAATCGCATCAGATGGGATTTACTCTAAAATTAGGCAAAATTTATTTCCAACCGCTGCGATAATATCCGCTGGGCAAATTGCTTGGCGAGGGATCTCCACAATTTCTTTACCAGAAAAATATGCTCATATTTCTTTAGAAGCATGGGCTCCTGGTGCACGATTTGGAATGAATAGATTAAATGAAAACCAGAGTTATTGGTTTTTAGTTGCGGATAATGATGGAAGTGTATTTAATATAGAATATAAAAATACACTAGTCAAAAAATTTCCTTTATTGGCTCAAGAGCTTGTATTCAGTACTCCAACACAAAACGTGTATATGGATGAAATAAAAGAACTAGAATTACTAGAACAATGGGGGAACAATTCGATTGTACTAATAGGTGATGCAGCTCATTCTATGACTCCAAATTTAGGGCAAGGAGCATGTCAAGCAATTGAAGATGCTTTTATTCTTGGGGAATTAATTCAAAAATACTCTATCAATTATGGCATAAATAAATTATTTCATTATAGAAATAAAAAAGTAAAATTTATAAAAAACAATAGTCGGAAACTAGGAAAAATATCACATTGGAAAAATGCGCAATGCATTAACATTAGAAATTACATAATGCGCGCATTACCCGACTCATTCAATCGAATTTTGGTAGAGAAATTATTTAGACTTGCAAAAATAGATAAGTAACTATTATACGGTTTTAAATAATGCCTTGACTTTCCAGGAACATAATATCACATTACCTCAAGCTGCACACGATAATCAAGTGGCACCTGACTCAAACAATCATGAAGAAACGCCATTATTTGCCAACAAAGCATTGAAATAAAAGCTTTAACTGGTAACTATGGTTTATAGTCGCTCAACTTTAAATAACAATCGCCCTTGAAAATTCAAAGGCGATTGTTATTTACATTAGAAAAACTATTTTTTAGCGTTAGCCATTTTAAATGACATATCCACTAGTTGATCTATCGTTTTCAACATTAATTCTCGATCCGATTCTTTATTAATATCTCTACCACAAAATGTACTTCCATTGGTTTTTGCATGCATAATCAAATAGTAAACCCCTGCTGTAATTATTGCGCTCACCGATCTAAAATCTAGATCCTTGTCTTTGAATATAGGATCAACAATTTCATACACTCTTTCACCATATGCTTCACGAGCGTCAGAATCTTTTCTTAATGAATCACTATACTTACTCACTTCCCATAAAATGAGTTTTTGCATTTCTTCGCTTTTTTCAAAAGATTCATAGTGTGCTCTGAATATATGTGTCATTAAATCTTTTGGTTGCGATCTCAATTGAGCAAATTCCTCTGTGGCAAAAGCTTTATCCAAACCTTTCCAATAATCAGTTTCATTGATATAAATATCCAATAATTGTTCTAAACTGCCAAAATGATAATAAATCATCTTACCACTCGTTTTCGCTTTCCTAGCAATGTTTCTTATGTAAAGCCCGGTATAACCTTCTTCCAGCAATATCTCTCGCACTGCTGCTAATATATTATTTTTTGTCGCGTCTGGTTTGGTGAGTTTTGCCATGAGCAAAGTTCAAATTTTTTTTCAAAATATTTATATATTCAACAAATGTTGAATATATTTGCATTCTAAAGAAAACGCCACATAAAAGATTTTGTTATTTAAAGTGCTAGTTTTTATTTTTTATAGCGAATTGCTAAAAAGAATAGTGTGCTTTATAACATTAATGGAATTAAGAATTTGTAAAATATTGATATAACAAGATTTTGATCTATTTCTTTACGAAATAGTAGATGCGCTAACTTATGAAAGCATCATTTTTCACCTATTTAAAAAAATGGAAATTAATAATATTATCTTTTATGTGGTAGTTACTTTAATATTATTATTGGACGATTGTCTTTTTAAAATAAATTACAATCAATAAAAATGTAAAAAAGGCTTTCGTACAACCTACATAGATAAGAACAAATCTTATCTATCATCCATAAATCCTCAATTCGAATACAGTTTTCATAGACTTGGAGATAACTTTAAATATCAAGGATGTACAACCAATTATTTAAACAATCATCTAATCTATATTATTTCTTTTGTAATGTTCAAACTGATCACGATTTCAATGTTAATTCTATTGGGATATTTTAATGCAAACAATATGCTATGCTTCTCATCACTTTTTGAGCAACCAAATTTATAATATTGATTAATTGCTGGCATTATTTAGCAGGGCATAACTATCTGAATATATTTTAAATACACGGAGCTCTTTTATAGTGTTTACAATAGGTGGAGCTACTAACCAATCAATACTTTTTCGTCTTAATAATTACAGACTCACATTTTTATTATTCAAAATAAATACTTTTTAATCCATTAAAAAACACCAATAAATAGCCTTTTTAAGATTCGATATTTTAGTTGTACGATATAACACAACTAAAATATTATAAAACATCTATATACTTGCAACATTAATTTATTTTATTCCTAATAGCTCTTTTAACTTCTCTCTGTCTAAAGATTGTACCCACTGAATTGCATTTGCACGAAGATTTCCATTTATATCTATGGCTACATAGGTTGGAAAACCGGAACCTGCGCGATTGAAGCTACTTTTGAGTTCACTAACGATCTTTTCATTCATGAAAATATGCGTACCCGCCAATTGTAAACCTGCCACTTTATTTTTCCAAAGATTCGTATTTGAGACGCTGCTTGTGCATATGTAAACATATTCCATAGGCAGATCTTTGTTTGCTTCGTGAAGTTTTTTACTAAATGGCAAATCATTAAGGCAAGGAACACACCATGTCGCCCAAAAATCTATGACTAAAGCCTTGTTTTTAAATTTTGATTTAAGATTGATAATGAAATCCTTTACATTATTAATACTATCTAACTGATATAAGGAAGCTTCAAATGGTAAGGTTTCTAATGGTTTGCCTATAAAATAGTCAGAAGCAACTAGTCGAATTGAAGAAGCCAAGAGACTATCAATACTTTTCTGCTTGACACTTGCTTCAATAAACTCACTTTTTGCAAGTCGTTCGCACCATGTAGTTTTTATATGAGATATTATTTCTGGATAGACTATGGAAAATTCATCTTTTCCATCCTCAAGGAAAAAAGTTTTTAATAGATCCGACTTGGATTGGGGAAAACTACGATCAAATATTTTAATAGTATTACTCATCTGCATGGCATTGATCTCTTGAGGGAAAAGTTGAAAGCACTTTTGCTCCAATGAACTTATTTTAGCAAACTGCTTCTCTTTCTCCTTCTGGGATAAATCCTCATAATATTTTAACGAATCGATGACCGACTTCCGTTCTGCATCGTAATGAGCATAATTTCGCATTAAAAATTGTGGATCAATTGCTATAATAGAATTCTGCGGTTTAAATTTATTATAGTTAGTTAAATATCGATAAAACAATACCCCTTCGTTACTCGTGAAATATGGTTTATGCGTATTAACCCTTGAAAATAAATTTGCCGGCATTGTATCACCATAATACGTTGTGCATAGTTGTCCATAATACTCTGATTCAGTTTCATTTTTAATTGCCCAATTATAATCAGGATATTCCTTTATAAATTCATCATTGATTTGGACTATCGCTTTATAAATTGAATCTGTTTTTTGTTGGAATAAATCTGCACTAATATTTCGACGAGATTGACATAATGCACGGAACCTATTTCCAAGTTCATTCTGCTCCGCTCTTTTATATAAAGTATGTTTACAGATTACTGTATTCAATTCGCCATCTGTTCCTGAATAAGTGACGCCATCGCCATATAAAAAAATGCCGTCTTTACTTTTTATTTCACCAGCATCAATTGTCACTTTCAAATCGGTATTTACATAAGCACCTGTGTATAGTAAATCTCCTATACTCAACCATATTTGTTGATACGGAAAGTTTTGATCTAAAGCGATTTTAACGAATCCTCTTTTATCTGTTTTTGTATATTTTTTAATCTGAAAATCAGCGCCAAAACAGACAAGCGTATATTTAATCTCCATTTCCTCAACACTATCTGGTAAGTTCTTTATTTGAATAGTCAACGTAGGCGGTTTGCGAGTTCGCAAATAAGCATCCATTTTAGGATCCTCTATTGCTAATGGCACATTAGATTGTGCCCCTACTGAATTGCATAATAACAACAGCATTGCGGTGATTAGTTGTTTCATCTTTTATGTTTTGATTATATTAGGATTAATTTCCATTAGAAGTCAGAGACTTTAATACAATTTCTTTTTTGCTTCTAGATATTGGAATTTGGGTATCATCTGTAAGTAATAAATAACCCCCATCCTCTCTAATCAGGCTTTTAATAAATTTTTTATTTACTAAGTGAGATTGGTGACAACGGATGAAATCGTATTCTGTGAGCAATTCTTCGTATTCATAAATGGGATTAGAGACCATGATATTTTTCCCATCAGACAGATAAAAAGTTGTGTAGGCATTGGAAGATTCGCATCTTAATATTTCACTAGTATATACAAATCTGATCTCCTTAAAAGTAGATAATGCAAGTTTGTGCTCTTTTTTGGAATCTTTGTACTTAATAAGTTCAAGCAAATTTTCTAATTGAAGATTGGCTTTCTTTTGTTTTAGTTTTTCCACTACTTTTCCAATAGAAAGTTTCAATTCTTCTGGATTAACTGGTTTGAGTAGATAATCAATTGCTGCGAATTTGATAGCTTGAATTCCATAATGGTCGTAAGCGGTAACAAAGATTATTTCAAATTGATGATGTGGTAATGTGCGTAAAACATCAAAACCATTTTTGTCCGGCATCTGAATATCGAGAAAAAGCAAATCTGGATTAGATGCAGTTATTATTTTAATACCGTCATCTGCGTTAGTGGCAGTTCCGACAATATCCACTTCTGGCGAATATTTTTCCAACAATCCTGTAAGATTATCAATATTGTTTTTTTCATCATCAATAATTACCGCTCTTATCATATTAGCCAATTTTTAAATGAAAGGATTACATGAGTGTGATCATTTTTTCTTCTTATTGTCAAAGATATTTGCTGATCGTACAGGGTATGATTCAATAACTTGATTCTTTCTTTTGTGAGTTGAAGTCCGAAGCCTTTTATCTCCATATTATCAGAGAAGCCTTTTCCATTATCTATCACTGAAACGACCATATTATCCTCTAGTTTTACAAAAGAAACGATTAGAGTTCCCTTCTCTTTTAATGAAGAAATACCATGCTTAATTGCATTTTCTACTAAAGGTTGTAACAGCAAATTGGGAACTTCGTAAGCTCTGATATCTATATTCTCATCTGTGATAATTTGATAAGTGAATCCAAAACGTAATCTTTCCAAATTGAGATAATTTTCCAACATTTTTATTTCTTTTGAGATACTGGAAAATTCCGTGTTACTAGCTTTTAATGAATCTCGCATCAAGTCGCCAAATTCTATTAAATACTTTGTCGCATTTTCAGAATCATTTTTCGTAATGAGTCCTTGAATAGAACTTAGTGCATTAAAAACAAAATGGGGATTAAATTGTGATCGAATAGATTTCAACTCCGTTTGCACCAATTGATTTTTTAGACCTTGTATCTTAATTTTCCGTTTTAGATTGTTGGAACGAACTAATAATATTCCAAAACCAATAGCCAAAACTGAGAGCAATACCCACATCATCTTGAACCAAATTGTTTGATACCAAGCAGTCGCGATAGTAAAATTATAAACACATACATTTTCCCTTTGGATACTATAACGAATTTTAAGTTGATAATTACCTGGAGCAAGGTTTTTAAGCCATACAAAATTTAGATCAAAATCATTGATCCGCCAGCCAGTACTATCCTTTCCATGAACTAAATTATATTCAATAGCATCCTTTGAATTTACCACATCATCTAAATAAAAAATAATGCTGTTCTCGTTTGAATTAAATTGATGTCGCGTGTGTAGCAACGTGGTATCATGTGTCCAATCCTGCATATCCCTCATATACTTATCTGGCATCCATTGCTTCTTGAAAAGTTGAAGAAAATCATAGAATTGAGCAAAGGAGAAAACTCCCACCACTCTGGGCGCTCTTCTTACCCATAGTGCAGACATGGAAACTTCGAGCCTATTGGGTGAATCTTTTCGTCTTATCTGCAAGACTAACGCATTTCCATATGCAGCTTTAAATTGACCTAGGTAAGCCGTAACCGTATCGATTTCCTTTGGGTTGGCAATTTTTGTCATCCAATAAACTTTCCAAAACAACTTGGGAGTGGTCCATGGAAGAACAACTTTTCTATTGTTTTCTATCACTCGATATTCATAATCATGTGCATTATATTGATTAATTCCATTGACAGTAAAAATAATGCCGGAAGAATCAAAAATTGGTATGGCATATTTGCCAGAATAGGCATCAAAAAAACCAATGCTATTTGACGAATCATTTTTGTATTTGACAATATCAGGAATTTTCTCCTTAACAAAAGCTGGATTGACTAGCAAATTGTTCGAATAGAATGCCACCATGGCCAACGGCACTTTCTTTGAGTTTCGAAAATTGTTATAGTTATATAAAGTGACAGAAAAATATTTTCTGATAGAATCACCATTTGTATCTCTTTTCAAAATAGGATTGATGCTATTTAGCTGCATTTCCAATTTCTGACAAAAACATACATTTAACTTGACCAGACATAATATAACAAGTGCTATTCGAGACATTTTTCTCATTTTATCTTTCAATATAGCAAAGCAATGTTATTTAAATATCTTTTGTATAATACAGTTTGAAATAGGAAAGAAATTGTTTGAATTCTGGATTCAATTAAATAAAGACTAGAATTAAAAGAAATGTCGATCTGCTTCGGGCCCTTTTTAAATAAAACATCCCCAATACGATACGCCTACAAGAGTTTACCTTTAGCAATGTTAATAAGAATTCTATGCTAACCGAATTACGACCTTGACAATTGAACTTTTTTGTATTTACTTGGATCAGAAATAAATAAAAAAACCGTGTAAATCAATGATTTAACACGGTTTATATCTTTTTGAACTCCTTAAGAGCGGACCGGACGGGAACGCAATTGGCTTATCAGGGTTTACAACAGTTTACGACACTTTACTTTAATGTATTGATTTTTAAACACTTATAACTTTTACACAGAATAACATTTACGACCTTTACATGTGTTGGCAATATTTTGATAGACCAAAAAATAGACCAAACCATGTCATTATCCATCAAGCTCATTTGCAAGAAAAACAAAGTCCGTAAAGACGGCTCTGCTCCTATTTTCATTCAGTACTGTTATAGTTCTGAAAAAAGAACTTTATTAAAAACAGACGTGTCCATTCCACCAAGTTATTGGAACAGAAAGAGTTCCAGAATCTCAAAAGACCTACCTATTGTGTATGGAAAAGTGGAGGCACTAGAAATACTTTTGCGAGACCAGTTACGAAAGGCAGAAGATCTGGTCCTGAAAGCGCAACATAGTGGACAGGATCCAATTGATTTCTTGAAAGCACATTTTCATGCGGGTGAAGTAGTTGAAACTATAGAACCAAAGCCGGTCAAGGAAAAAGACATCTTTGCACATATTGAAGACTATATGGAAAGTAAAAGTAAAGTTGTCAAACACGTTACAATTACTGTAATACGCTCCATGTCCCACCATCTAAAGTGTTATCAGGAGTATTTGGGGAAACCAATAACTTTTGATTCCATTGATATACAGTTCTACGAAGATTTTGTGTATTTCCTTACGCATAAGATTGAGATGCAAAGAAGAAAAACGCCTATCATCGGGCTAAGGATAAACACAATTGGAAAGACCATCAAATACCTCAAAAATTTCCTGTTGGACAGGATGCGCAAAAAGATCATACGATTCTTTGATGTCAGTTTTCTGAAAGTGATACAGGAAGATGTAGATGCCATATATCTGGACTGGAAAGAAATTTCCAGGATTTACCATCTTGACTTGTCGGAGCACACTCATTTGGAAAAATACCGAGACCTTTTTGTAATAGGATGTTTGACTGGCTTTCGTTTCAGTGATTACTCGGAACTACGACCAGAAGAAATAAGGGACGGAATGCTACATGTGATACAGGAAAAGACTAAAGCCATGGTAGTTGTTCCTATGCGCCCTGAAATACAAAAAATCTTGATTGGTAAATACAATATGCAGATGCCGCAGACTAACAACCCTGAATTTAACCGCTATATCAAAGAGGTGGCAAAACTCGCAGGCCTTGACACGCCTATTAAAATTGTACACAAAAAAGGAAATCAAACGATAGCAGAAATCCGCCCCAAATACGCCTGGGTATGTTCACATACCTGTCGCAGGTCGTTTTGCACCAATGAATATCTGGAAAGCACGCCCATTGATTTGATTATGGCGGTCAGTGGGCACAAAACAGAAAAGTCATTTCGGCGTTATGTGAAAGCAACACAGGTACAAAAGGCTATGAAAATAAAAGATTTATGGGAGAAAAGAGATCTACTATAATTTTGAATATTTAGACTTGTTCATGATTATTTTAAAATCTAACGTACTATAAAGTTATTGTATTATTGCGTTTTATTTTTATTGCTAATAATTCAACATTATCTTTTAATTAACAATACAATTATTAATCATTAAATATTTAGTTATATCTTTATACAGATAAAACAGAATCAAAACTTTTTTAAGTATCGAATTCCCCTAATTTTCAGATCGGAAATTTTTTTAAGTCTTCTTCTTTTAGTCTTTTTCATCCTGTTATTTTATTAATTTATTTATAAAAAAATATAATATGAACATTTATGTATCTAGCTTAAGCTATAGTGTCAACAATGATGACCTAAAAGAATTATTTGAAGATTTTGGAGAAGTTGTTTCTGCAAATATTATAAATGATAAATTCACACAACGTAGTCGAGGCTTTGGATTTGTTGAAATGCCAAATATCGTTTCTGCCAATAAAGCAATTAACTCTTTGGATGGATCCAAGTTGGACGGAAGGACAATTAATGTTAGTGAAGCTAAAGAGAAAGAACCTCGTTCTAATAACTATAGTAATAGAGTTCCTTCACCTTTTAAAAGTGATAGAAATAAGGAAATCTCAAATAATTACTAATATTTCAATCACTACAATAATTATTTTACTTAAATCAAATATTAAATTATAAATAGCCTCAATCGTGAGGTTATTTTATTTTATGGAAAAAAGGTTTGATTTTAATTTTATAAGTAACTATAATATATGAAAATGGAAGAAATATTACATCTCATAAAAACAAATCGCTACAATTATTTATGAGAAAAAGACTATATACCCTTATACATATAGAGTTGTATAGTCTTATGTTGTATCAATTATTTTGAGAGAATAATTATAGAAAAAAAATGATTATAAGAGATCTAATTTATTGAGTGGAATCTTATTTTTTGATAAAAAATACTTTAAGATAAAAATCCAATATGAAGAAACTAGTAGTGATATAGCCACTAAGCATAGACCATTCATATAGAAATCATAGTCTATAGTTTTTTTCTGAAATCCTAAAGAAAATGCAACAATTGCAAGTTCACCGCAATGTGATAAGAGGGCTGCATTATAAATACATTTACTTAAACTTAAATGATTTAAACAAAAAAATAAAACGGCAAAAATAAAGTTACATAATATAAATATTATTGATAAAAATGAAATAATTTTTAAATGATTTAATAAAAAATGAATATCAATTTGTAATCCAATTGAAACAAAAAATAGTGAAACAAAGAAAATTTCAAATGGACGCAATGATTTTTCTAACCATGTAAGCGAATTACTCCGACCTACGATTACTCCAGCCAAAAAACTACCTGTGGAATGTCCCAATCCTGAAAAAGAAGAGAGATATGCAAATCCTAAACATAATAATAAACCGGAAAACACTTGTAGTTCATGATCATTGACCATATCTGGTAAAATTGCATCTAGGAAATTTTTTTTCCGTTCTCGCAATCTATTAATAACATATAGAAATATAGTAATTCCGACTATAGACATTAATATTTTAAATAAATAGCGCAGCGAAACATTTCCTATATCAACATATAAAAGAAAAGGAGTAAAAAGTATGTCTTGCAAAAGTAAAATATTCAACAAACAACTACCTAAATTTGTATGCAAATTACCATCGCGTTTTAAATATTCGCTTGCAATAACAGTACTGTTAAACATTAGAAAAGAAGCAATTAATAACTTTTCGTTTGAGGAATATCCCAAAATAGACCCAATACAGAAACTTAAAGCAATTGCTATAATTGTCTTTGAAAACTGAAAATAAATAGGTTGTTTAATCAAATTGCTCTTATCAGGCACTTTCAATTCTAAACCTAAAAAGAACATTAATAAAAGAACACCTATATCTCCTACCTCTTTTACATCCTTTGATAATGAAAGCAGTCCAAGTACATTGGGCCCTAAAAATATACCCGTTAGTATATAAGCAATTATATTAGGCTGGTTGGATTTTTTAAAAAGATATAAAAGAGCTGTAATAGTCATACATAGTATACATATACTACTCAACATTTTTTCCATAAAAATGATTGTAAAAATTTTTGTAATTCATATTAAAGACACACTAAAATCGAGTATCAATATTTTGTAATCAAATTTTTAAATATTTCCATAGTAATTCTACTACAGTTTCTTTCTAATTGTGATAATGTGCAATAAGACTCTGCAATGATCTCCTTAATATTTTGATTAGAATAAACCAATTTTAACTTTATTGGTCTGGGCATATTTTCTTTTTCGCAACTCGGAACGCCTTCTAGAGCAGCGAATATCACCATTGCCTCTTTCAAGTCCATATCTATCCAGAACCGAGCATAGGGAAAAAAGTCAAGAGTATTTTTCATTTCCAACTCAATAAAACATTTTTTTTTCATACCTTAATATTAAAAATGGCTACGTCAATTAATATCTTCCTCCAAAATGTATAATATAGTGGAGTATAATTTTTAATATATCGATTAAGAGTTTAGAACTCTAAATAAAATTTAGCGTTTAAAATAAAAAATATAAAAAAGTAATTAGAATGTTTAAATAGCAGACTGTTAGGATGTAATAGTGAACATTTTTATCATATATAATTACATCAACTACTGTAAACTTTCGAATTGTATTTTTTCTCACCCAACTGCTAATATATTATAATGAGGAAATTTTTTGATTTATTGGATAATGGGAACGTACACTTTTAATACATCTAGCAACAAAAAGTAGGATGAATACTTGATGAAGTAATGTTTTTGGATTAGAATGGTCATTCATTACTTGAGTTTTTAAAGGTTAAATAATAAACTATAAAAAAACATTTAATGCCAACTATTTAATTTATGATATATAATCAAAATATGTTTGTTTAAAATCAAAATGCATACCAAAATTTAAGTTTATAGTTGAGTTGAAATTTTGTCAAAAATCAAATTATTAATTTAGAATAATCGTGTTTTTTGACAGTATTTTTCAATAAATTCACATATTGTTCATAAGAATTCTTAAACGTAGGAATACCACGTTAATAAATATAAAGATTTACAAATTTAAATCTGCAACAGCATTTACGCTATTGCACTTATTGAATTTTTATATCAAAAGACTAAGGTGTGGAGAGTTTTTTTGGGAAGATATATCACAGTATAGCTTTAGTTGTTTTAACTACAATGAAATGACAAATTGACTATAGTTGACCAACTTTTGTCAATTTATAAATTGATAAATAAACACATATAATTTAGACTATAACATTAGAATTTTTGCAATAATATTCTTTTTAAAAAATTATTAATATTAAGAGATAAATTATTGTAATATTCAACTCCCGAAAAATTTTTACTGCCAAAATGACTCAAATTTTCTTATTGGCATTATCATTGAAAAAAATGCAAGAGTTCTTCGAAGAATAGCCCTATATAGGTAATTTAAATGTATTTATTTTAATTAATTTTTATTTTTAAAATTTATTTTTTATTTATTTAAATTTTAATAATTATGGATACAAAAACAATTGTACAGCCAATTCATGACAGAGTTGTCATCCAACCAGAGAAAGCAGAAGATAAAACTGCTGCAGGAATCATTATCCCAGATACCGCAAAAGAAAAACCTCAAAAAGGCAAAGTTATTGCATCCGGCCCCGGTAAAAAAGACGACCCCAATACAGTCAAACCAGGTGATCGAGTTTTGTACGGTAAATATGCAGGAACAGAACTTCAATTTGAGGGTGAAGATTATTTGATTATGCGTGAATCAGACATTCTTGCTATTATAGATTAATAATTTTCTTAAAGTTATCTTTTTATTAGTTTAATTCATTAACAATTAAAATTTTTAAAATTATGGCTAAGCAAATTTTGTTTGACAATGACGTGAGAAATAAAATACACAAAGGAGTGGATATTCTTGCTAATGCGGTTAAAGTTACTTTAGGACCTAAAGGAAGAAATGTTATTCTTGAAAAAAAATATGGAGTCTCTTCAATTACTAAAGATGGTGTAAGTGTTGCTAAAGAAATAGAATTAGAAGATCCTATCGAAAATATTGGCGCACAAATGGTTAAAAATGTTGCCTCTAAAACGGCCGATATTGCTGGGGATGGAACTACAACTGCAACTATTCTTGCTCAGTCCATTTATAAAAATGGATTGAGAATTGTTACAACAGGAGCAAACCCTATGGAATTAAAAAAAGGAATTGACAAAGCAGTAAAGACAGTAGTTACAGACCTTAAAAAACAAAGTGAAATCATCGATATTAAATCTAATAAACTCTGTCAGGTAGCTACTATTTCTGCTAATAATGATGAAAAAATCGGAAAGCTAATTGCAGATGCTTTCGCTAAAGTTGGCAAAGAAGGAGTCATTACAGTGGAAGAGTCAAAAAACACAGATACGACTGTAGATATAGTAGAGGGAATGCAATTTGACAGAGGCTATTTATCTCCATATTTCGTGACCAATTCCGAAAAGATGAAAACAGAATTGGAAAACCCTTATATTTTGATTTACGATAAGAAGATATCTGTGATGAAAGATATTCTTCCTATTCTGGAAGCTACAGCACAAAGTGGCAGACCGTTATTGCTCATTACGGAAGATATAGATGGGGAAGCTTTGGCAACTTTGGTCGTTAATAAATTAAGAGGAAGTATGAAAGTTGCAGCAGTAAAAGCGCCTGGTTTTGGAGATAGAAAAAACGAAATGTTGCAGGATATTGCAGTACTTACAGGAGCAACCTTGATTAGCGAAGAGCAGGGTTATAAATTACAGGACGCAACCATCGATTATTTAGGAACTGCCGACTCAGTAGTTATTACCAAGGATTTAACTACTATTGTAGGAGGAGCTGGAGACAAAGCACAAATCAACCATCGAGTTCAACAGATTAAAACACAAATACAGTCTAGCTCTTCAGATTATGATAAAGAGAAATTAAGAGAACGTTTAGCAAAACTCAGTGGAGGTGTTGCTGTATTATATGTAGGTGCTACTTCTGAAGTTGAAATGAAAGAAAAAAAAGACCGCATAGATGACGCGCTTCACGCTACAAGAGCTGCTATAGAAGAGGGTATCGTTCCTGGTGGTGGTACGGCATATGTTCGAGCAATAGAATCTCTCAGAAATCTCCATACTGATAATGAAGAAGAAAAAGCAGGAATTGATATTATCCGAAGAGCATTGAGCTCCCCACTTAAACAAATCCTATTCAATGCTGGTCTGGAAGGTGATTTTGTGGTTCAAAAAGTAAGAGAGGGTAAAAATGATTATGGCTTTAATGCAAGAACGGAACAATATGAAAATCTATTGGAAAGTGGTGTGATTGATCCTGCCAAAGTAACTCGTACTGCATTGGAAAATGCAGCCTCTGTTGCCGGTATGCTACTTACTACTGAATGTATTATTGCAGAAAAACCTTTAAAAGAAAAATATCATAATGAAAAAATCCCTTCTATGAGTGAAATGGATTATTAGTCGAGTTTTTATAATTTTTTATCCTTTATAATAAAAAGAAAAATTACAGTTTTTGTGTGTACAATCTTAGGTGAGTAAATATTATTTATACTAAAAACAATAATCAATATTGAGTTTAACATTTTGTATATAATTTTCCTCATTTTTGGATGACTATATATTTCAAGATTAAACCAATATGAATGTTGAATTAGTTAAAATTATTTATTAATAAATAAAAGATATATTAGTTATGTCAACAGTTAAAAAATATGAAAATCCTTTTAACGGATTTCCTAAATTATTAGATGATTTCTTCGGACATGAATTATCCGATTGGAGAAATAATAACTTCTCAGAAACGAGTACAACTATTCCTTCTGCAAATATTAAAGAAACTGCAGATAATTATCAAGTTGAACTTGCCGCTCCAGGATTGGAGAAATCTGATTTTGATATAAAACTGGAAGATTGCAGATTGATAATATCTTCGTTAAAAAAGCAAGAAAATGAAACAAAAGAAGATAAATATACCCGTAGGGAGTTTAGTTATCAGTCATTCCAGCGAAGTTTTACATTGCCTAGGGATATTGTAGATGTTGAGAATATCAAAGCTCAATATGAAAATGGTTTATTGACAATTGACATTCCTAAAAAAGAAGAAGCGAAAAAGAAAGCTCCCAAATTAATTGAAATAGGATAAACAAATGGGTACACTCATTCCCTATTTGGGAATGAGTATACCCATTTGTCCAATAATCTAAATCTTAATTTCTCTTGGATATAATAAAAGGGTAGTATTTCATTAACTGTGTAAGTTAAAAAGTTATTCTGGAATTTTTTTAGCCCCTAAAGCTCAAAAAAAATTACGGAAATAACTTTTTTTATTTTTAATCAACAGTTCCACGCTAAATAAAAAGAAAATATTAACAAATATCCAATTTATTTTAAGTATACTCTTATTGGACTTGTTAAATAACTCATGAATGTAAAATGGTTAATATTCAAAATGCAATGGATATATTGTAATTTTATCATTTCTTTTGATGTTGGTATAAATTTTGAAATGATAATGATGCAATATCATAGATTCAAAACTAAAAGTTGTCTTTAAATCTAATTAAACCTACGCTGAAAAAACGATTTGTCTAACTTTAAATGAAATGATCATGAAAAACAATTCTTCTAAAAAAGAGCAATTAAAAGATTATCTGATTGACAATGATGAAAAGATTCTTACAACAAATGATGGTGTCCCTATTCACGATAACAATAACACATTAAAGGTAGGGCAAAGAGGACCTTCTTTGCAACAAGACCATATATTTTTTGATAAACTATTACATTTTGATAGGGAAAGAATTCCAGAAAGAGTTGTGCATGCAAGGGGTAGCGGTGCTCATGGGATTTTCGAAATGAAGGAGGATATTTCAGAATTCACATGTGCCAAATTTTTACAGAAAGGTGTAAAAACAGATGTCTTTACGCGCTTTTCGACAGTTGCTGGTTTTAAAGGATCAACGGATTTAGCTCGCGATGTTAGAGGGTTTTCCGTTAAATTTTATACGGAAGATGGGAATTACGATTTAGTTGGTAATAATATACCCGTATTTTTTATTCAAGATGCCATTAATTTCCCCGATCTCATCCATTCCGTTAAACCAGAGCCGAATAACGAATACCCACAAGCGGCATCTGCCCATAACACCTTTTGGGATTTTGTTTCGTTAATGCCAGAATCGGCACATATGGTGATGTGGGCGATGTCAGACAGAGCTCTCCCTCGTTCCTTTCGGATGATGGAAGGGTTCGGAGTACATACCTTCAAATTAATCAATAATAAAGGAAAAGCCACTTTTGTCAAATTTCATTGGAAACCTAAATTAGGAGTACATAGCGTAGCATGGGATGAAGCACAGAAAATTTCTGGATACAACTCTGATTTTCATCGTCAAGATCTTTATGAAGCCATTGAAAATGGTGATTTTCCTCAATGGGATTTGGGTTTGCAATTGATTGCGGAGGAAGATGAATTTAAATTTTCATTTGATATCTTAGATCCTACAAAACTGATTCCAGAAGAATTAGTTCCTGTAAAAATTGTAGGAACTATGACCTTAAACAGAAACCCAGAGAATTTCTTCTCAGAGACAGAACAAGCAGCGTTTGATCCTGGTCGTTTGGTGCCAGGAATAGATATAACAGATGATCCACTTTTACAAGGGCGTGTATTTTCTTATATGGATACACAAAACTACCGATTGGGTAGTAACTTTCATGAAATACCTATAAATAGGCCTATTAACGGAAAACATAACAATCAAAAAGACGGCAAATCCAGAATGGATATTTTGAAAGGAAATGTCAGTTACTTTCCAAATAGTCAGGCCGGAGGCTGTCCTTATCACGCTATGCTGAAAGGTGAAAATGGTTTTGAATCTCATGCCCAAAAAGTGAATGCACATAAACTCAGACAACGTTCTATTTCATTTGCGGACCATTTTACACAGGCGAGATTATTTTTTCATTCTCAACCTAAAACAGGACAGCAGCACATAATTGATGCCTATAGTTTTGAATTGAGTAAAGTGAAAGATCCTGTAATACGTAAAAGGGAATTGGCTATTTTGAACCAAATTGATTCAGATTTAGCCAAAAAAGTGGGTAAGAATTTAAATATAGAACCTCCAAAAGAACTCGATGAATTAACTTTAAAATTTGCCCGTCAGATATGGTCCCAATACCCTATAAAAGTTAAGAAACCGGAAGTAGAGAAATCTAAATCATTGGGAATGGATTTACCGGATGCAAAAGGTACTATTGCGACGAGAAAAGTTGCTATTTTGGTAGCTGATGGAGTAGTTAAAAAAAGTGTTGATACTATTAAAATTATTTTGGAAAAAGAAGGTGCTCAAGCGGTTATCATTAGTACCAAAGTTGGACCTTTGATCTATGAAGACGGCAGCCATGAAGAAATTCAGCATAGTTATTTAACCGATGCGTCTGTTTTGTATGATGCATTTTATACTCCCTCAGGAAAAAATGTGGATACACTTTTAGATAATGCAGATTATCTCCAATTCATAAACGAAGGTTTCAAACATTGCAAAGCCTTGGCGTTTGCAGAAGGCACAGAAAAATTGGTCGAAAAATCTTTGATTAAAAAAGACTGCGGTGTCGTGTTTGAAAAGGGCAATAAAAATTGGACACTCCAATTTATAGATATAATGAAGCAGCATCGTGTGTGGGATATTGAAATGGATCGCAAAGTTCCAGCTTAATGCATGTAAAATGATCAAAATGAAGCAGAAAAATATCTGCTTCATTTACATTAACATAAAAATACCAGATCATGATCCTACAAATGAATCCCACAATATTAGTAGATACTCCTTTGGGAAGAGGACAAGCAATTTTTATTATTGATTACGGAATGCATCAAAATTCCTGCTGGGTAGTCACCTTAGAAAAAAACGGAATTGTAAAACATTTTGATTCTAATGATATTATAGTTTGCACTAATTTTACGTTTCATATTAATACAGAGGGTAATACTATTTCAGACAAAGAATCTTCTAGTAAAAATAGAATTTAATATATAATATTTACGATACTATATTCTCTACAACTATAAACAGAAATCATTGTAGCTCTATATATATTTTGCTATTCACTTGTATCATTTACTAGCATGCGTAAATTGAAATCATTTATATAATAAATAGTTTTAAATAAATCAATTTCTAATCTCCTTACGCATAAATAGTGTATAAGCAAAAGCAAAAACAAGGATGGTGACAGCAATCAAACCGCTTAATTGTGGCCAAACGATCAATAGGCTATCCCATGTAGTTAGATTTGACGGTAGAGTTCCAGTCATCTGCTCCATAGTTAATGGACCGAGGCTACGCACGGATGGCATCAACAAAATTGTAGTGGCATCCATATAAAGTTGATTAGGCGTAAATCGTAAAAGATCCATTATTATACTATTGTAGTAAATAAGCTCATCTTGGGATATTGTATTTGGATCTGGCAAAAAAAACTTCATACACATTTGCAATAGAATAGGGTAAAAAACACTAAAAAATAACCAAATACCAATTGCCAATAATGCAGATGTTGAAGTCTGATTATATTTTATGGAAAGCATAATAGATATACTCAACCAAAAGCCAACATACAAAACTGTCAAAAAGATTAGTACTAATATTCTAATAATTTCACTCGGTTCTATCGACACTCCTGTATATAGCATCCCAACTCCAACACTTAACATAAACAGAGATAAAAAAAAGGTAGCAACTATGATTATTGGTGAAGTAAATTTAGCAAGTAAAAGTGTATCTCTATAAATTGGTTGTGAAAGCATTTTTATCAAAGTACCATTATTTCTTTCTGAATTAACCGCGTCAAATCCCAATGCGATTCCTAATAATGGTCCTAAAAATCCAATAAAAACATGAAATCTTGGTAAATTGCCATCTCCACTTGTTAATAATTTTAAATAAACAAATGACTTCGTGCTGTCATAATTAGCTCCTAAGGTATTTTTTAAATTTGACAAAGATGCATACATTGTTGCTAAGAAAGTAAGTATTATTAGTATTGCCAATATGATGAATCGCACACTTGATACTAAATCTTTAACCTCCTTTCTGACTATAACTGACAAATTGCTAAATGTTGGATTTTGCAAATCCTTTTGAGATATAGTTTTTAAGCCCATAATTGATTCACTTTTTAATAAAACGCCTAGCTTGCTCGCTGTTATTATTTTCAAAGTAACGTTGGTATATTTCATCCAATCCATAATTTTGCTGCTCTACTCCGCAAATAGAAACATTCAAGTTGACTAAATTTCTTACAATAGTCGACGTGCATGATTGTTTACACTCTATGATGATTTGATTCAAGTTAAGCAAGGAAACCTTTTTGACTATTTCTAATGTTAGAAGAGAACGCTCTATTAATTTAAAATCTTCTACCGGAGTATCTGTAGTAATTTTTATTGTGTTGGGCTCCGTTCCAAATAATTCGCTTGCTAAACTATTAACATCTCCTTGCGCCAATAAACTTCCGTTTACAAATATTCCTACTCGGTCGCAAATCTTCTGTACTTGGTATAAATAATGCGATGATAACAGAACTGTTAATTTTCTATTTTCATTGAGTTGTTTAATTAAACGTAGAAAATCCTGAACGCCGCTTGGATCAATACCTAAAGTTGGTTCATCCAATATTACAACTTCAGGGTTGCGAATCAACACATCTGCAAGCCCCAGGCGTTGTTTCATACCACGAGAATAGGTTACTACTTTATTTTCTCGGACTTTATACAATCCTACTAAGTCTAAAACATTTGTTATATGATCCCTTAGTTTATACTCTTTAATACCATTCAAGCGGGCAGTATAAGATAGATTTTCGTAAGCTGTAAGATCTTTATAAAAACCCAGACTGTCGGGCATATAACCAACCTTTCTTTTGATTTGGATCGGATTCATAATTGGGTCATAACCACATACTGACATCTTTCCTGATGTAGGCTCCGTAAGCCCCAACAACATTAAAATAGTAGTAGTTTTTCCTGCTCCATTTGGACCGAGCAATCCAAATATTTCACCTTTATTAATGCTTAAGTTAAGATTATTCACCGCTCTTAGGCTGCCATATTTCTTCACTAGACCATTAATCTCAATAATTGGAACTTCCATCATTTACCGTCTCCCATATTTTTTAATGAGAAAATAAACTAAGGCAATTGACCCTATTATTATTATTATGCCAATCCAACCAGTAAGCAAAGATGCTTTGACCGTTAAGCGTAATACTGTGTCTGAATTAATATAAGGTGTTTTAGCTGACAATGTAGCTTGATAATCCCCAGAAAGCGTTTTGTCAGGAACTTGAATGGAAACAATAATTTGTTTTGTTTCTCCTGGTGAAAGATGCGATATCTTGGATGGATCAAAAACTGCCTGCCAATTCGGAGGAAGTTGATTTGACAAGTCGATACCATCAAGTGCAATATTTCCAGTGTTTTTTAACTCTAGTGTAATGGATTGCGTAGCCCCTTGAGTTAAATCTTGGTTTAATTTACCGGACGGAGTGGAAAGTTGCAAACCATAAGTTCCTTTAACTACTGCTTCTAAATCTAATTTTGTACTATCTCCATTAGCTACACCAAAAACTGTTACCGCAGTTTTCCCAGGTTCAGCAGAAATGGAAGGAATTATCTCTATGGATAAATTCTGTGTTTGTTTGGCTAGAACATTTAAAGCAGTTACTGGACTTCCTCCGACTTTGTAAGCGATCTGCCATCCATTTGGTAAATTGGCACTCAATTGATAATTCTTATCTACATCACTAGAGTTATAAAGTGAAGCACTATAATTAAATGTTGAATTTGTTGCCGCTTCTAGATTAAACAATTGCGCAGACAATCCTGATTTAGGAAGGGTACTCTGGGCATAACAATACGTAAAGTTAGACAGAAAAGAAAGTGACAAAAATAAGCACAATTGGTGAACTCTTCCGGACACCAACAAAACGTGTTTTTTAAAATTTGCTAACATAACAATTAATAAATAGACTATAATTTTTAATTTATTCATTAACAGAAATCCAGCGAACTCCATGGGTTCAGATTACTTGTTTTAATTGCTAAAATATATAAAGACTCAAATAAAAAAAAATTTTCTTCTTTTTTTTCGTTAGGACTATAATATTTTTTAATAAATAATTCTCTTTACACAGGTATAAATAAAAATCCAAATGTAAAAACATTTGGATTATCTTCATTTTAAACTACTAAAACTCTTTGTGTGGACACACATTAAGCATTATTCTACAATTTATGATTTATAAGTGTAATATAATTAATTGAATTAAAATGTTAATGAAAAAGCCTGAATGTGAAAACATCCAGACTACCAACCTACTGTAAATATTTTTAAATATACTTACTTATTCTTGAATTAACCAATATATCCCCTCACCATTTGGTTACTAAACAAATCATTATTCTGGCAATAATATTCGGGGTATAAATTCTGTAACAAGTATGAATATTGCAGATATGGTAATTAGATTTGATTATTCAATATTAAATGATTATAATATAGTAGTTCAAAAAATTAAAATTTACATATGATTCTATCCATAATAATTTGTATTTCAATAGCCATTTTTCTAGCAATAACTTCCAAACCTGAAAAAAAAAGATAAATAAATCCATTCACATAAGTAGCCTCTCATTTTTACAAAAACTGCTATTGTTTTCTCTTTCTTTCTAATTGAAATCCTCGGATAATTATTTTTCTTAGAACAAAGAGCGTCAAAGAAAGAGCGCCAAAGAAAGAGATCATTTATTTACGCCGTTTTCATTATTATAGTCAAAAACGCCACACAATAAAGTGGCAAAATAATTAGTTTTACATTTACAGACCTAAAGGCAAAGCGATGATTTTAAGAGTAAAAAAAGCAATAAACGAAGTGTGGTTCGATCAGGGGCAATGGGAATATGTTGAAATAAATAGTGAAGATATTGATTATATAGAAGACGTCTCGGATAATGCTTTTGAACATTCCCACTCAAAAATATTTTGGAAAGATAAATCCAAAGACCCAATTTTTTTGGTTGAGTTCAAAGATGAACTCATTAAAAAATATAATATCCCATTTTAAAATGGACACTATTCCATCAACTTATTTAAACAAACTATTTTCATCAGATTTAAGCTAAAATTCGTTCAAGTCAAAGTGTCGCAATTTCATATTTAAAACAGATAGGATAAATAAATTTCTAGGATTCAAAATATTATTAAGCCTTTTTTTACATGGTAATTTCTTACCTTTATAGTATTGTAATTAGTTTTTTCTTAAACGGTTAGTTATTAGCCTCGATATCCATCGGGGCTTTTTAATTTTTAATATATTTGCTATTGAAATTATTGGACAGATATTTCGCTTGATAAATTTAAAATTTTTAAAGAAAATATTAATTTTATTGTTCATTAAGTATTACAATGCGATTAACACGGCCCCGATATCCATTAGGGCCTTTTTTATTTTTATAATAAATAATAAATTTGCAACTCATATTGATATCTAAAAGCTATTCAGGATCTTGGATTTCTATCTAGGATCCTTTTTATTTATAAAATAATCAATAACTTTACGCTTTACATAGAAAGAAAAAAAACTTAAAGGGGCTCCATGTCTATGGAGACCAACATTAAAACGTATTTGTAACTTTGTTAATACACATTCAAATAGGATAATTAATTTGTATATTATTTAAATCTTGCTTGATTTTAAGTAACTTAATACTAAGATGCCATCCATTAAAAACTTTTATACAATAACAGAAACATCTTGGAATCAAATAATATTATAAGTGTAGCTATTCATGAATTTTGGATATCTAATCAAATTCATCTTTTATAATAAAACTAAAGTCTTTCTATATCCATATCTTCTTAAGTTATATAAATGCTGCGTAAAAATAAACAATTCCTAATTTAGTTTAATGTTTTGGATTGTAATAAAAAAGCCAGAGATAGACATCTCCGGCGAATCTTCTAAATTTTAATTTTTAAAACTAATTCTTAATTATTTTATAACTACCTATTTTTATCCCCTTCGGGCTAAATAATTCAATTATTACTATACCTGATTTAACATTTGATAATGAAATATACCCAGGAGATGTATTTAGTGTTCCCGTGAGAATAATTTTACCACTCAAATCAATAACTTTATACAAGCTGCCACTAGGTACATTATCAATATTCACTCTGTCAGTTGTTGGATTAGGATAAATTTTAATAGCGGGTTGAAGTATTGATTGAATATTGATAGAGATTATTTTGCTAAGGGCTGATTTTCCATCTAAGTCATATTGTATCAATCTATAATAGTTTACTCCACTATTAGGAGTATTATCTACAAAATTGTAACTAGATCCATTTCCACTACCATTTGAAAAATGACTATCAACTCTTCCAATTTGAGACCAATCCGTTGCATTCAGACTTCTCATTACCGAAAAATAACTATTGTTTATCTCGATCCCGGTAGTCCAACTAAGATTAACTTTGTTATCAGAATAAACCGCATTTAGCTCTTTACTATAGTTAACAGGTAAAACACTTGTATTATAATCCCTTGTGATTTCGTATACATTAAATGATTGAAGCAAGCCTACAACACTACTATTGCTAATTACCTTAACTTGGTTAAAAGAAGCCGTTGCGGGAATGTTTAACCATCCTTTGGATGTATTACTTCCCAGTAATTCTAGATCGATTAGATTCCACCCAGTACTTTCTGTGCTTTGAACAACGACCCCGTTATTTAAAAGTTGTACAGTTATTGGACCATTTATCAATGATAAGCTCAATAAAGTTCCTGGATCTCCTATCAATACATGTGCATAAGATCCGCTAGGATACAATCCAGCAAACAAGCCTGTAACCTGTTGTTGGGCGGCAATATTTGCTGCGGCGAACAGAGTAGCTGTTGTAGCGGTATCTCCATCTATGCAATTATATGGATTAAGTACCGATGATAAAGCGCTTCCTACATTCAGCAATGAAGTTGTTTCGGTGCCAGCAAGAACATCAAATGGTGTCGTAGGCAAAGAACCCGTAGATGATATTTCATAATAAGCTCCATAAACATTTGCTGTAATACCAAGTCCTACTGTTGATCCTAATCTTACTCTTATGCTTTTTACTGCTACTGTATTTGTTATTACATATTCATTCGTATTTTCTCCTCCCAACAAGCCTATTACAGAAACATTACCAGTAGAAGATATCTGAGTCCCATTGTCATCGAGTGCTGCAACAATTGTATAGCCTCCGACATTAACGCCTGAAGCGACGGTTCCAACTTTTACATGAATTGCCGTATTTGCTGGCACGGCACTTGCAAATGTTAAAATCTGCTGATAGCCTCCAGCAACTAAGGCTAATCCTATTGTTAGTGAACTTGCCGTACTGCTTGAATTGTCTATGGCATTGTCCGCAGAACTTATACCACCTGCACCCAGCCCCCAAGAGCTATTTGTTTGGCTATTTGCATAGACCCTTGATACCGGACCTGAAATTTGTGCATTCAGTTTTGACACACTAATTAAATAAATTAATGCAATTAAAGTGTAAATGTGTTTCATTAGAAGTGATTTATGTTGGATGAATAAAATCTATTAAATCAACTAATAACCTTTCTAACACTATAATTTATTTTAGCATTAGCATTAAGTTCTACATCATTATTTAATTTTTTTTCAAGCTAAATCGACAATTCCCAAACTGTTTCTTAATCTTAATCTCGGGTTATAGTTATGATTGTATCGTGAAATTAATATTATAATTCAATCAAATCTATCACTCTTGTTACATTGTATATATATATTGTTTCCTTTTTGTATTGTGTATTGATAATTATCAATACACAATAGTTTTGAAGGACAAAAAAATTGTAAATCAATTACAGTTTAACTTTATAAGAAAGTAAATTGTAAGACAAAAAAATTACGCTTAATCGCAGTATATAAAAAATGCTCATATGTAGAAACACATGAGCCACACATTCTAAAATTCTAATTTTAGATAAAAATGTACAAAAAATGAAAATCGATCAAATCCAAGCGTAGACACACTTAGACAAATTTATTGAACCATGTATTTGATAAAGATAAAAAATATTTTAATATTTTTAATGGAATGGTTATATGATATATTGTAAAATAGCATTTAATACAGTTATGAAAAAATGAAGGAATCATATGAGTCCTTCGTTTGCAAAAGAGTGAGAACTATCTGTAGTAATAATCAAATGATCCAATAGTGTAATATCCATTAACTTAGCAGCGTCTTTTAATCTTTCTGTAATCTTCAGATCAGCAGGACTTGGCGTAAGATTTCCACTCGGATGGTTATGTGCCACAATAATTTTACAAGCATTAGATTTTAGTGCTACCGTAAGTAAAATGCGAATATCTACAATAGTACCAGCAGTGCCACCTGTAGATCTGTGATATATACCGAGAACTCTATTCGCATTATTGATGAGTAGCATTTTGAAGGATTCCACCAGTTCCATTTCATCTTCGTTCCAAACGGATCTAAAAAGAGCTAATGCATCTTCTGCCATATTAATTTTAGGTCTTTGTGTAGCTTTTATTTTGTTGCGATACGATAGTTGAACTTCTTGTAATTCGGACCAATGAGGTTCATTTTCTCTGGTTGCTGTTGAGTTGTAAGTTTTCATGATGTACTGTTTTTGTGTAACAGCGATAAAAAACGGTTCTCTAAAAAGAAGGCAGAACGTGGAATAGCGGAGCGTAGTGAGCATATGCCGTCGAAAGCTGCCTGCTTTTTAAAGAGAACCGTATTAGCTTAGTGGAACTAAAAACGGTACAGAAAATCTTATAACGGAGGAAGGAAAAACTGAACCATAAAGATCATTACACTGAAAAGAAAATTGAATAAGTACACAAAATAAACTGTCACGAATTTGTATAAAATATGGGACAACAAAAGGTGGCTATTTCTTCTTTTTTGCTTTACGTTTTTTGGAAGAAGTTTTTTCGGGAATATTGTTTTGTTCCAAATTTCTAGGAGGATGATCTAAAAAATAGTATGGATTTCTATTGTATACAGAATCTACAGCTCTGATAAAGTTTGGTGCCGCCTGTTGAACATAGTCATACTTAATGAGTAGTTCGTTGTATTGATTGTAACGTGTAAAACTACGCCAACCCAGAAAAATGGATAGTCCAATGAAAAACAATAAAAGAAGCAACCATTTCCATTCTTTGAAGCTGTGTTCGTGTCGGATTCTTTGAGGTGTAGGATCTGCTAATTGTTGAATCGTACGATCTAAGGATCGCTGCAATTTTTCCATGGATTCTGGACGCAACATCTTATCCTCTTTCATGTCCTTTTTTACCACTAAATCTAAAAGAGCTTTCATGTGGTCCACTTTTTTAGGTAGTATTCTCAGACTATAAGACAAGGAATCGGAAAGCTCATTTTGGACTTGAGAGGGTTCTACTTTTTCAACAAGTGCTTTGGTTTCTTGCACTTCTTTTACCAAATCTTTTAATACGATTTCTACTTCAGAAAGATTCATAACGTGAGGATATTAAAGGATTACTTACATAGATAATTTGATTCTTATTTTTTCTTTGATGCGCTTTTTTTCTTCTGACTCATCCATCCCCATCGCACCAAAATAAACGCCATCAATATCTACCTTAAGAGGACTAATCATATAATCAATCAAAGCTTTTGTCACGGTTTCAATAGTTGCACTTGTATTATTATTATTTTTGGATGTTGGATAAACTTGACGAGGCATGAATCTATCTCTGTGGAGCAAGGTTGATTTAAGTGTTCCATCATCCACACCTCTCTTTGCTAAAGCAATATTTCTTTCTAATTGTGCTACTTGGGAAGAACTCATTGGAGCTTTCTGTTGTTTTTTATTAAAGGCTATGATCTTCTCAATTTTAGAAAGACTACATCCTAAGGAACTCGCTTTAAAATAAATTCCAGAGGATTGATGTACAATTCCCAGTCCTCTTGCTTTGTGTAAACTATAACCCAAGTTTTGCATATGTGTGATAAATTCCAACATGGAAGTTGCTTTATAAAGTGCATTTTTCAAATCCATCCTAGCTTGCAACTGCCGAGTATTCCAATGCTGTTTTTCATTATTAGAACTATTCAACTTCTGTTTCCAAGTCTTTGGTGTCTTGACTTGTTTTAGATGAAATAGCATTTCACACTTTCGGGCAATGTTCATTAATCTTTGCTTGGATTGAAAAAGATTCACTACTTGTCTACCGTCAATGGGAGGACGAACAATGACCGCATGATAGTGCTCTTTACTTACTGGACTGGAGTGCTTACAAAGTAAAAACATGTTCTTATCTAGTTTAAATTCCTGCATAATCATTGCGGCCAATTGTAATTCCTGCGCTTCATTTAAAGATTCACCTTCACTTAAAGAAAAGATTGCATGAAAAAGAGGCAGGCTACATCTTTGGTTATTTAAGTCCAATGCCATCTGCATTTGTGCCACAATTTGATCGGTATGTTCTCCTACAAGTGCATTTTGGAAAATGATTTGAGCTTTTTCTTCCGAATGTTTTAATCCATTTTCTCTAAGTACATAAGAGACCATATGGGAAACTGAAGAAGCTTTAGCGGTCGTTTGTTTAGCGATCATACCAGCGTTTTTAAAAGTTGAACCTTTGGGAATGTATAAAAAAACATCTGCTTATTGCAGTGTGTTTTTTATTTCACCCGCCAGTAAAAGAATTTTTTCACCATAATATTTGAGTTCATTTTCTGTGATGTGCTGGATCTTTCCCTGATGTAAATGACGAACCAATTGATTAAAATTGGAAGCAGTAAGTGTTAATGCTAACACTACTTTAGAGACAGAAGCGGGAATAGTTTTACGATACATTTTAATCTCGACTTTTCTAGATGCTTCAATCAAAAAATGAGAAATGGGTAATTCACATTGCCTCGCCTTCGAGTGAATACTACGGTACTCATCAGGTGTAACGAGTATATTTAAACGACGTGTTTTATTTTTCATATACTTGGATTTGAAAATGAATAAATGACAAATGCGACAGTCATGAGAGAATAGATAATTTGGACCTCACATGAGTACGCCCAACCTGCTTGCTATAGAAAACCAAGGGCTCCAACCACAAGGTTTTAGGATACGGATAATACAGGCTATTTTTAGGGCCTTCTAGGATACTTTCTGACCATATCTGACCATATATTTGATTTGACTCTAATAATATTGTTATGCATGTTTTCCAGAAATGATGCAAATCCAATCTCTATTTCACCTTATATTTCCAAGTACATCTTATATATAGAATCGGACTATAGAGGATATTTTGTATCCGGTCTTCCTTGGAAGGTATGATTAAGTGGAAGTATCTATACTCGGTCGAGTATTAACCTTTGTATGCGGATACCTGAGGTTTATTCAAGGTTTTATTTGGCAAATATGACCTCCTTTTTTCTTTTCATCCGCCACAAGTTCAGCTGACATAACTGGATTTAAATCTTGTATTCTTGGAAAATTTTTTATTTGACATCCTCTCTATGATCCATCTTTACTTTTAGAATTTTCAATGAGTCGTTGAATATCATCTGTCAGAAAATACACCTTTCCTCGTATCTTAACTTTTTTGAGTTCACCCAATTCGTGCCAATCATCCACCGTAGGTCTGGAAATACCGAAAAGATCACGAACCTCTTTTATAGATAAAAGTGGCTTTGTAGAAAGACCCAAAGGCGGTGAAACCAACGGTGTGACTGGACGGGTTTCTAAAATAATTTTACGAACGATTTCTGTTAGGTGCTGATAGAATTCTTTAGGATCTACCGGAAATAAAATTGGAGTTTCCATACCTTTAAGTTTTTAGTTTTTGAAAACATAAAGGTGGAATTCTTAGTCAAATTAGGTAACAAGGATGCATTTCTATTGTTACAAACAACTAGTTTACACTGTTTTACGACTGTTGCTTATTTTGTTTCTTATCTGTCGAAACAAGTAATCCGTTTGTTTTTTAAAATCTTCTTGGTTTATGTATTCCGGTAATTGCTTTATTCGTTCTAAGTATTTTAAACAATTTCTGAGCCTTGTGGTGGGCTGAGATAATAGCGATCCAATGGTTTTAAAGTTTTCCAGCTCTGTACGAATATTTTCAGGTTGACAGCCAATATTCCTAGCAACATTGGAAATTCGCTCCAGGTTTTTTACAGCATCTGAGATATCTATTATTGTTGAAGGTTCATCATTTATCCTTCTTTTAATTAAGTTTATCAATAATGCTTGTGGAATAGCTCCGTAATTGTCTCTTCTCTTTTTGGAGTCTCCAAACTTCTTTTCTAAAGTACTGATCCGTTCGGTTATTTGGCAGCAGTCCTCTTTCAGATTCTTTTGCGCGTTATTTACCTTATTTATGCATCCAGAATTTATGAATGCAGAAAAGTCGTTATATTTTAGCATCATGTTTTGCTGAATTCCTTCCAAATACTGCACGGAAAAATGATGATGGGCGTACATTTTAGCGGTATTCAAACACACCCTAAACCGATGATAATCTCCTACTGTAAGGATATGTGGCATGGCAAAAAGGCCCACACATATAATAAAAAGAGAGGTATTATGTGTGTTAGGATATTGCAATCCTAGAAGGAAAAACACTACCGACAAAGAGTAAAATACACATCGGGGTAGTATATTGTAGAAAAGCGCTACTGGAGCTTTAATCGAAGCACACCTATTTTCAAGTTTTTGAAATTGTACAATGTCTGCATAGTTATCTATCCTAGGTAATTTATCCACCCAATACATGGGATCTCCGAAATGGTTTGCGCTAATAAAATCGATACCCTGACGGCAGTTTATAAGTAAACGATGCTTGATTGTTCTCATACAATGGCGTTTTACTTAAAATTACAGCGTTTTAATACCTCTCAAAATAGAGGGAAACTAATTTGCACTATATTGGAATGATTTGGTATAAAAATTAAAATATCTATAAGAATCATTCACAGTAGGTTTTAAAAATAAGAATGGAATACTATTGAACATAATCAGTTTTCAGGACAACCTTATAATTTTCTTAACTTAGAAATGAGGATTATGCCACTTCGTTCTTAATAAATATTATTTTACCGAAAATATAGCTAAATAAATAAAAAGTGACAATGAGGAAA
The DNA here is from genome assembly GCF_004337365.2 of Rhizosphaericola mali. Taxonomy (GTDB): domain Bacteria; phylum Bacteroidota; class Bacteroidia; order Chitinophagales; family Chitinophagaceae; genus Rhizosphaericola; species Rhizosphaericola mali. The sequence goes on from NZ_CP044016.1 coordinate 4,046,635, forward strand.
GAGCATATCTGAATGTAAAAGAGTAAATCAGATAGATTCTCGAGATGCTTAATAAATTCTGTTGGAACTATTTGCCTAAATGAACTCCCACGCAATTGCCCATACATAAGCAATTTCTGAGCTAATGTATCTCTACGATAGGAACAAATAAAAATACATAAGAAGAAAAAAATGAAAACAACCTTATGTAATCGATGGTTTTTAGTAAGGTTTAACATAAGGTTGTTTTTTAAGGATTATATAAATTAAAAAATAGATGATAATTGCAAATCACAATAACTATATAAAAATAATAAACTTTATTGACATCAATCAATAATATTTAAAATAAATAATTTTAATAGCAATAATTGGGAATTTTATAACCGTAAAAAAATAATTTAAAAATATTCATCATTGTATTGGGTTTTCCTTCATTATATCTCTAAGATAGTATTCGTTGGATGAATACAATTCTCAAATAAGTATATTTGTACTAAAATAAATAGGATGTTTTATTTACTTTTTCCGATCAACGAACATCAAAAAGGTTTTTCTTTAAAAATGCTTCAGTATTCGACTGAGCTTTTCCCAATGTTAATTTTGACCAATGAATTTGCAGAAACGGAGTTTATTCATAACGAGAGGGAAATAACTATTTTGGGTTTGCCATTTGGCAGTGTAGATGATATTAAATCTTTTTTTACCAATCATTACGAACAACACGAAATTGGATTTATTTACGATTCGAATGAGGGCTTTTTGAATATACTCAATCACAATTAATATTGGCACTGTTGGTAATGCATATGGTATAATGCGATTAATTGGATTGGTTTTACATAACGTATGTAACTGCATTTATATTCATGCCTGCCCCCACAGAAGCAAACATTATTAAATCTCCATTCTTTAATTGAAAGCCGTCTAATTCCTCTTTGATTACTTGATGAAATAAAGTTGGAATGGTAGCCACTGAGCTATTTCCCATCCACCTAATATTCATTGGCATAACAAATTCTGGAATCCTGTTAATTCCATACAATTCATAAAACCTTTTAATGATAATGTCATCCATTTTTTCATTTGCTTGATGTATAAAAATCATTTTTAAATCTTCAATATTAAAACCAGAATTATCTAGACATTCTTTCATAGCTGATGGAACATAAGTAAGTGCATAATTATATACTTTATGACCATGCATTTTAATGAATTTTTCATTCAAATCTGGAAATCCATACGATTGACCTGAATAAATATAATCATGTTTATCTATCGTATCGGATCGCATAGAATGGTTCATAACACCGGATGTGATTCCACTATTTTTTACCCCCTTTAATACACAGGCACCAGCACCATCCGAAAAAATCATGCTATCTCTATCTGAGGGATCTATAACACGAGAAAGCGTATCTGCGCCGATTACAAGACAACAATTTGCATTACCAGATTTTATAAAAATATCTGCTTGAATTAGCCCTTGTAACCATCCCGGACAACCAAATATTAAATCATAGGCAATACACTTAGGATTTTTAATACCTAAGCCAAATTTAACTTTCGATGCTAGACTTGGTACAAAATCACTTGGTTCTAATCTCGAGTTTTTATCACCATAATTATGCGCAAAAATGATATAATCGATTGCTTCTACATCTATATTAGCATTTTTTACAGCCATCTGAGAGGCCTTTAATCCCATTTGAGAAGCTGTTATATTATCTTCTGCATATCTTCTTTCTTTGATACCTGTTATGGATGCAAAATCTTGAATTGTTTCCTCCACTTTTTTTTCTAAAGAAATATTGGTAGATCTAAAAAAACAATTGCCAAGAAAATAATCATTCCCTACAATTTTCCCTGGAATGTAAGCACCAGTTCCTGTTATTATGGATTGCTGCATGATTCAAAACTCTATAAAATTGGGCACAATATAATATATTTTAGAATTTTAGACCTATAATAAAATTTTTAATATTCAATATTATTTAGTTGATAAATACGATTCATCATGTTTTATAAATTGAATGAATTTTAACAATCAATAAAATGAAATTAGCAATCTTGACTCAGAAATTGGAAACCAATTTTAACAATGAAAAATTTGCCCTGTCATGGATTTTGACAAAAATCTATAGAAATTTATTAAAAATTAAAAATGTTAAGAAAATTGTATTGGTAACGAATATTAAAGATCAAGTTATTTTCTATTTCTTTATAAATTTTAGAGCGCTTTTTTTATTCTCTATATTTAGTATATAAATACCTGACGGTAAATTAGATATATTGATATTCTGTGGAATGCTACTTACAATTATAGAATTTACTACTCTACCATTTAAATCTAATATTCTCAATTTATCGTTTATATTAATACCACTTATGGTTATTTGGTTAGTTGCCGGATTAGGATATAACTTAAAAGAACTTATGCCATTGTTATTTATTTGTATTACATTACTAATATGGCTATTTCCATCCAAATCATATTGAATAAGTCTATAATAATTACTACCAGAAAACGGACTTTCATCTAAGTACGAATAGGAGTGGCCATTTCCATTTCCATTTTCAAAATAACTTTTAATTGTCCCTATTTCTGACCAGATTTTAGCATCATTACTTTTTTGTATAGAAAAATATTTGTTATTTATTTCATTGGAAGTTGTCCAAGATAAATTTATAGTTGAATTATTTAAAGTTCCCCAAAGTTCTTTAGAATAAATAACAGGTAAGGTTGTTGCATATAAATTACTGCTGACATCCAAATAAGGAAATGCGTTATTTACTTTGTAATCTCCAATCGTTAGTCCAGGATTAGAAGAAGCAGAACTTTTATTGGTGGTATTTCTAGCTCCCAAATAATTTCCTCCACCAATTCCATATACACTTGCATATGCAATAGAAGTACTTGAACCTGCAGTTATTTTTCCTGCAACCCTAACTCGAAAAAAATATCTATGGCCTGGTAAAATACCTATATTAGTACTTGTATTTGAACTATTTATAGGTAGAATAGTGGAAGGTTTTATATGAAATTCCAATTCACTAAGAGCATAATTAGATGAATTGGAATTAACCGATAATGTTATTGGATAGGCTCCACTAGCATTCCCATTCGTTGAATTATAAATAATTTGCCCATTAGTAGTGGTAGAAGATATTGTAGAAGAATAAGAATAAGTTGGACTTGTCGATAATTGTGTGTAGGAAGGATTAGCTCCATAAGTTCCAGAATTTATGGTACCATTTGTTATAGTTGAGCCAGAAGATGACATAGTAAAAGCCGCCTTATTTGCTGTGTAATCCGCAGCAGTAGAAGAATAACTTACTCCAGCATCAGAAAGCGTATGCCAACCATTTGTTTGGGAATAATTTAATGTACTCTGATCGGTTTCTCCCACTGTATAATTTCCTCCAGAATATCTGTTAAAGGGTTCCGTAAAGGAATTATCTCCTGCATAGCGCTGAATATCTACAGGCAATACTCCATAGGTCGAATTGGTGTACCATCCCGTCGAAGATGATGAAGAGGACGCAGAAGAACTTAAGCCAGCATCCAAATATTGTAAGTATACTGCAAAATTGGCCGTACCTGTATTTGAAGAACTAGTATTCGTTAATCCCAATAACATTTGGTATCGCAATGTAATAACATCATATGCTGTATTTATAGTCGTTGAAGTATTAATATTTGCCAAATTGGTACTCCCACTGGCATTTTTCCATTGCCAGTTGCCAGCTTGAACGGTTGGACTGACACCACCAGTAGAACAAGAAGTAAAAAAAAGAACACAGTTAATTAAAAGACCCGTTAGAGTAAAGTTTTTTAGTTTCATAGTGAGTTTTGTTTCTTTAGAATTTAGTAGCAATAACACTATGAAGATAAAATTTATTTTTTTGGATAAATGATATCTCTACGAATATATTATATACCAATATCTATTTTATTCTTTATCAATAGAATAAAATAGATAGTTATAAAGTAATCAAACTATTTATAAGCAATTCATAACTTAGAATATTAGGGATGGGGCATTTTCATCTCCAATTCCAATATTGGACTGATTTGTAAAAAAATAAAATATCCATTCGCACACTAATATGATATTACCCTCTGAATAAAATATATTTAAAAGATTAAAATTATGGAGCAACGATTTTCAAGTCAAGTTATAGGTTATCTCCAAAAGGAAGCAAATTTGGGGGATGGTATGCTGTAGCGACTATGTGTAATATTTTCAAGATCTCTATCCAACTTTCCCGCTGGCGGACAAAAGGTCCACATCCCGGATTTATGATAAATCGCAACGCCGGATTTCTCAACGGCGGCAAACACTTCTTCCAACGAAGCCTCTTGGCATACGGATGAAGTAATATGACGGTCAGCAGGCAGACACTTCATACTTTCAATTTTGAATCCATACCATCTTTCCATTTCGAGCATAAACACCCTTACGGACACGTCATTGTAGCGTCTGATGGACTTCGTCCAATTAAGTGCCGTTGCCCTATCTATGGATGCCAAGGAGAAAGAATCCTTTACCTCCCCCTTATCCTTACCCTCCATGAGACTGTACACTTCCATGGCATTACAGTTTTCTTCCAACGCCACAGCTCTCGGATTTTGCCTTGTTGCCAGTGATACCTCTCCCCCTAATCTAACGGCTCTGGTATAACCAATTTCGGAGCGTATGGCATACTGTGCTCCCAGGGTAAATAATTGACTGTTATAGTTTTCCAGTACAAAAGGCTTCCCTTGTTGCATTTTCGGTACATTCACTAAGGCTTGGCCTTCCAATCGGCAGTAGACCATGGAAGTATCCGAAGAATTAAGCAGGTATTGCAGCCTAGAGCCACCATCCAGCCGGATAGATATTCCGTCAGGCAGTAAAAAAGTAAACTGTCTTTTGGGTGGTGTGTGTAAGGTCAGATATCTTTGCTCTGAACGGGATGCTCGGCGGTCTGTATGGTCGACTATTTGTAGCACTCCTTTGTGTTTTTGTAAAAATTCAATGTTATTGAAACGCAAGACAGTCCCCAAATCCTTACCATCCAGTTTTTTTTGAAAAACATCTTTAATCTCTATATCACAGGCAAAATAGCGGCTGTCCAGTTCTGGGTTGAATATTACAGGGGAACATGGCCCCACTACGCGACGCTGCTCTTCCAAAACTAAATTGGAATTCTTTGTTACAAATAGTCCTGCCATGAGCACAATAAAAACTCCTACGATGGCAGCAGCAGACCATAACATGCGTCTGCGAGTACGTCGTTTATCACTCCTTGCTATGATAGCATTTATATGCAAATCTTCCGATACATCTCCTTGCAATCCCTTTTGTTTGTTCACTTCATCCACAAAGCGGTAAAGGGCCTCTTCGTCAGAGAGCATTAGTAGACCATTCAATTCTTTTTTCTCGGCGCCATTTGCTTTTCCTGACAAGTATTTTTTCAGAAGTTTGTTGGTTCTTTTTTGATACCACTCCATACTAACTGTTTTTAAAAATTTCTAAAACGATATATACAAAACAGTAACCCAATAACTGCTCTATTTTTCTTCTGGCCCTGTACAGCTCATTTTTGACGGTCTGACGGGAAATACCCAATCTTTGTGCGATTTCCTCGTTGGAGAGCTGTGTGTCCAGTTTCAACAAGAACACTTTACGTTCCATGGGAGGAAGCTGCTTGGCAGCAATCCTTGCCCTAACTTCTAGTTCTTTTCCCAGCACCAAATCTTCCACAGTTTCCGTATGTTCAACAAAGTGCTTTTCTTCCAGCTGCACGAAATACCATCTTCCCCTTTCCAGACTTTTGAGTGCCAACTTGTGGGCGATGCCGAACATCCATTTTACAGGATTCTCCTTTTCTATGATCTGGTGGCGTTGCTCCCAGAGTTTCACCAAAAGGTCTGCATGAGTGGAGTCTACCGCGGATACATCATCCGTGATGAAATGGCGGATATAGACATCAATAGCCGGTCCGAACACCTTATCGATGCGATCCAATGCGCCAGGGACACCATCTGCCAGTGCCCTGAAATACATGCTATCGTCGTATTTAGTTCCTTCCTCCATTTTCTCAAAAGCACGGACTTTTTACCCCAGTTTCGCTCATAAACAAAACGTATGGATACAAAGACCTTACGCATGGTTAAAATTAATATTTGAAAAAAACGATTTTTTATTGGTACCCGAGCCTCTTTTTTGGGAGTATATATCAGAAGGATGTAAAAAAACAGTATTCAGAAGTAATTCAAAGGTAATAAAAAAACAGCGATATGTAGAAGGCAAAAACGATATAATTTTTTGATGGATGTAGGTCTTTAATGGGTTTTATAATTATAAAACCCTACTGTAAACTATTTGCAAAAACAAAACTATTCAAGATGAAAAAACAAAGAATTCTATTGACTATAACGGCATTACTTTTTATGCTTTTCCTATATGCGGGACTAGAAAAAATATTGGAATTGAAAGCATTTGCAAAGGATATGAGTAATCAAACCTTACCACAGCAATGGGTGCCGCTTTTGACCTATGGCATCCCAACTAGTGAAGTGTTCACTGCCCTGCTACTATGTACAGAGCGGACTAGAAAATGGGGACTATGCAGTAGTCTTTTATTAATGATGGGATTTACGACATACGTAGGCATGGTGGTGATGAATCTATTTACTCGCAAACCTTGCGGATGCGGCGAACTTTTACAAAAACTATCGTGGACACAACATCTTGTATTTAATATAGTCTTCACATTACTCGTCCTATTAGGAATCTATATAAACAGGCAGTTGACAAAAAAAGATACTACAGCCAGCGCAACGATCCGGGTTGCTGCAAGCTGATTTTTCACCGGCCGCCAATCTAAAAATCAAGGTTGTGACCAACAGGATTACCGGAAAATATTTATTTTATCATTTTAAAAACAGTGTATCATGGTTACACAAAACAAAAACTACAGAAAATTCCGCAACGTCGTGATGACAACAGCGGCAGTACTTGCCATTGGTGGGGCTATGGCAAAAAACTTTAAGGCAACAACCTATTGGTTTCCTACAAATTCCAGTGGTGTAGCCCAGTCAACATCCACACTACATACGTCCAACTACCTTGGTTGTTCTGATGCAGGAGATGATTGCATTAAAGAATACTCCTCTTATTCCATAGTAGGAGGACAATATCAACCAAGTGGAACAGAATTGAGTAGTTATGCAAAAGCTCAATAATTTCCAAAAATTGGAATGGAAGACTGTCTAAATACATAGACAGTCTTCTTTTTACTCTTTATCTTTATATACAAGTACGTCCAACAATTGTCTTGAAGCTATTAACTTTAAGCCATATTCCTTTAGTTTTAATTGAAGTGAATCCAATCCCTCCATCTTTCTTATGCGAAAATTTACATTTATTTTTTTTAAATAATTCGTTGAATCTATTACCAATGGGATTGTTTTTATCGCATTTAAGGCTGTAATTAAATCAGACATAGAGGTACTAGAACATTTTATATAGTCATAGAGATCTTCATCCGGCTCGTGCATAAATTCTATTGGAGTAATAGTATCTCCTGCAATTTTATCTACGTTCGAAATTCTGACCAACTTTAAACAATTTATAAAATGAGTTTCCTTTCTTACAGAAATATTAAAATAATCTTCTAGTTGCCTATAGCCAATGTCGAAAAGTTGCTTATCTGAAAATTCAATAGGCGTTCTAAGTTCATAGCAATATTTGTTATGGATTACATAGTCATAGTGTTCAATGCTATCCATATTGATAAAAAACTTTTTAAATGTGATGCTATCCTTAAACTTATAAAGACACCTTTTATTATTAAAATATGGACCGTCATATTTACCCCTTAAAGCCCATTGAAATAGCCAACTTATAGGGGCATTTGTACACCTTAATATTTTCTGTCCGTTTTCTACTATGGTTACGTTTCTTCCATTTGGAAAATGGGGATCATATCTGCCCAAAAAAGAGCCGAATAAAGGCTCTGTTAATTTATTTGTACCTGAGAATTTTCCATCAACATTGGCTTGGAGAGGCTCCACCGTACTCCAATCTCCATTTAAAACTTTTTCTATAACAGATTCGGTTAATTCAAATTGGGAAGTAGTTCCCCTTAATTTTCCATTAGGATCTATCCATACTTCAAATGGATCTCCATTATGGGGAAACAATGCCCTTAAAAGTGTATCTTCTACAATTGTCGGCAATAACATGGGTCTATTAAGTGCTATTCTTGTTTTTCGGAAATTATATACTGAGCTTCGACTCTGAAAGGTGACCGGCAATATCAATATTTGATTTGCATATTTTTCTTGTAACTTTTCTAAGTGAGGAAAAGAGGCGATACAGCTTCCACACCATTGACTCCAAAAATCCAATATAAGTATCTTCCCCCTGCAGAACTTTTGAAGGATACTTTGATCACTTTGAGAACCCTCTATGCTCACGGATATAGTTGGTAGCGTTTCTCCTATTGGAAGGTCTATTCCCTTTTTGGCTAAGGCTATATTAATGCACTGCTGGCTTATGGAGTCCAATGAACTTTGACTATAGCATTGCACACTACGCAATTGTAGTAGGATGCTACTGAAAAACACAAACATTATAGTTCTTATATTTTTAATATTCATTTTGTATTATTTGTGGATTTAATGAGATAACATTATCTGGAATAGGGAAAACATACCGACTATCATGGGGAGATAATGCATAAGTTGCTCCACCAATGATACGTTTTATAGTGATGCTATGGCTTTGTTTATTAAGCCTTCTTAGATCCTGCCAACGTATATTTCTAAATACAAGCTCTTTTCTTCTTTCTAGCAGTATTTTATTCAGTACGTCTTGGCTTTCGGAAGAGTAGTAAGCCGTATAAGTGCCTGATTTATATCTGTTGATAAGTAGCTCATTTAAATCATCCAAAGCACTCGTCAAATGCGCTAATCTTGCGTTACATTCCGCCCTAATCAAAAGCATCTCATTAACAGAAATGCCAGAAAATCGCAGGGAGGATTCTGTATAGGAACCATAAAACCGGTGATCAGATGTTGCTCCAAATTGTTTGAAATACAAGGATTTACGAAGATCATTTGCCTCATACAAGTTATACAAGGTGGTATCTACTTTTTCCACAGAGTTGTTTGCATCATAAAAATTATGATCAATGACAACTTCTTGATTGTATTGAACGATTGGATAGGTACTTGAGGAACTGAGTGTATTGTAATCGATCAAACTGTGTTGTAAAGACAAACAACTATCAGCGTAAAGAAATGCATTTTTATAACTACCCATATTTAGATAAACTCGACCAAGCAATCCATATGCTGCGCCTATAGAAGGCCTTGTTTTATACGCTACCATTTTAGGAAGAAATCGAAGGGCTTCCGACAAGTCATTTAAGATTTGCTCATACGTTTTTTTAATATTCGATCGAGACAACGGCTCGTTGGCATCCGCACTTAATCTTAAGGGCAAGCCTAGGTCTGTTTCCATAGAAGCGGAATCATATACCGGGCAGAATAATTGGCATAATTCAAAATTGGCGAATGCACGAAAATACAAGGCACTTCCCTTCACATTTTCCCACGCGCTTTTATTATCTGAATTTGGGGCAATACCACTGATACCCTCCAAAGCACTATTTGCATAATAAATAGTCCTGTATGGATAATCCCAATCTGGAAGATCTACCCCTGTATATGGAAATGATTGCCAGAGATAAACATTTCTCATCCACTGGCTTCTCGAATTATAATCCGCATCCAGCATATAGTAATCGTCCGAGGCCATCAATCCTATCATGGGACGACCATATGTACCCTCCCCGTTCATATAATTGAGATTATCTAATATAGCCTGAAAATCAGAAATGGTTTGTGGAACCACAAGACTTTGGTTCGTCTTGGCAGACAAAAAATCACTTTTGTTGCACGATAGTGTGGCTATAATGGCCGAGAATATTATAAACAAGTCAGAAATTCTATATAAATTTTTCATTTAAAGAAGTTATTAGGTTAAAAAGTAATATTTACTCCCAATGAACTGTTCATACCGGCACTTGGGATATTGTTGTAATAATAGGGATCAATGCCATCCTTATTTGCTTTCCATAGCGTTCCAATATTGGACAAATAGATATATACTCTAATATTCTCAAAAGGAAGTCGGAGGCGACTGTCTCTGTGGCTCTCATAACCAAAGCTTATATCCTCCAATCTTATATTGTCGCCTTTTAACACATTTAGGCTGGAGTACTGATAGAAAAAATCTCTTGAACTAAGATCCTGGAAAGGATATTGCGGCAAGGAAGGAACATGGGTCATACGTTCATCACCAGGTTGTCGCCAACGATTTGAATACTCTCCACTTCCATTCCAAGTATCGAAAAGTGTTGAGTAACTCAACGAGGAGGTTTTTCTGAAATAGTACCCAAGTTTATACGAAATATTGAATGATACACTCCACTTGCCAATGGTTATCGTATTTCTTAAGGCGCCAAAATATTTAGGAGACGAACTACCATTATAAACCATACTGTCCAACGGTGTACTGCTGATGATCGAACTATAATCTTTACTAGGAGCACCATCCAAATAACCTACTGGATCCCCGTTTTCAGGATCAAGACCTTTCCAGTGGTAACTGTAAATACTAAATAGTGGTCGACCGACAATTGGATTAATCGTATTGGAATACAAATAGTTGGCCCCTGAACCAGAGGTTGGCATAAGATATTGGGTCACTTTTGTAAACGCATATGAAAAAATAAGGGAGGTTGTCCAAGATATTTTAGAGCTTACATTAAGTGAATTTATGCTTATATCCCACCCAGAGCCTTTCATAGAAGCGACATTGCCATAAAAGTATGCCCCGTTGCCTGCTGCATTGTTTTGGTAAAATCCCAATGTAGGATCCACGGGAGCCTGGGAAAGGAGGTCCTTCGCGCTTTTTTTATAATATTCTATACTGCCATATAGTATTCTTCCTTTTGTAGCGAAGTCTATACCTGCATTCCATATCCCATCACGTTCCCATCTTAATTTACTATTGGGGGGATTGTTGATTACCGCATATTGAAGTCCTAGGTTATTTTGGTAAAAAGAGGCCGTGGTTAGCGCTGAGGCTACACTAGAAGTATTGCCATTGTATCCAAAGGTTGTCCTAAATTTTAGTTCGGGCAGCCATTGAACGGAATAGAATTTTTCCTTGTCGATACGCCAACTCCCTCCGATAGACCACAAGGGTGTCCCTTTTTGATTGGTCGCTACCCCAAAAAGATTTGCCTCGTCTTTTCGGAAACTACCGGAAAACGTATATCTATCTTTGTAACTATATGCTGCATTACCATAGTAGGAAAAGAAATTTGCCGTCGTTTTGCCTGTCGATTGCCCATTGGGGATATAACTCTGTATCAGCGCATTATTGTAATAACTATATAACGTAGAATAATCGACATAACCGTTGGACGTTTCCAGCCCCTCATCATAGCCGTAGTAGCGTACACTGTTTGATTTCGTTATAATACTCCTCACTTCCATACCCACTATAGCGGTTACTTTGTGCTCCCCCAAAAATGTAGTGTTATAATTCAACTGCGCTCTACCCTGATGAGACAGGATTTCTCCATAACTGTAATCCAAGATCCCACCACGGGCAACTGGATAAGAAAAATTTCCATTCACATCTTCTTGGGTAAACTTATTGGCAAGGTCTCTTGCATAATAAGAGGAATCCCGGTAAAGATTTTTAGTTGTCGATAATGAATTTTCATACTGGTATCTTGCCTCAGCAGACAAGGAAGGAAGTATCTGGTAATGAAAATCTGTGTTAATGACATAATCCTTAATGGATAAGTTATTTTTTTGTTCATTTATGTCGGCCAGAGGTTTGTATGTCCAGTCTAACAGATTACCTCTTCCAACCGTATCAAGATAGGTCTTCCTGTTAGCCAAATAAACTGGCAGCGGAGTCCCTGAATTATCTGACAGCCTCATGTAGGGATAACTCTTTTGGCCATCACTGCCAATAATTGAATAACCGGGATTATTGCCAGATGTGCTTAAGTCTTGCGTATAACTTATGCCAGTCCCTATTTGAAATTTCGGAGAGAGTTTGATTTCATTTTTCGAGCGAATTGTAATACGATCCGTTTTATCACTAACAAGATTGGAAATATTATGATCCCAACCCATGGATAGAAAGTAATTCAAATTTGGACTGCTTCCTCTGATATTAACCGCGCTTTGTCGGTTTAATCCACTTCTATAAAGATATTTTGATACATCATTTCTCACATCATATTGTTTCAACTTTTCTATATCGGCATCTGCATCGCTGGAAGAAATACTTCCAGCATCCTTTGCTAACAGTAACTCGACAACTGGCGTTAACGCAGGATGGGACGGATCTAGAACCTGACTGGAATAGTATCCGTCTGCATAAAGTTTTTTTTCAAGATCAATGTATTCAGAACTGGAAATACGTGAAATATTAAACATATTAGGCTTGGGAACAAAAGTGAAATTATTAGTCAGTTCGACCGTTGGCTTTTTATTTAAACCTTTTTTTGTAGTCATTACGATCACACCATTGCCTGCCCGTGCGCCCCAGATAGATGCCGCCGCCGCATCCTTAAGGATAGTAATACTCTCAATATCATTGGGATTGATGTTCTTAATGTCCCCGTCATATGGAAAATTGTCAATGACTATCAAAGGAGAGGCATTTGCATAAATAGTACTTCTGCCTCTTATCAGCATATCATCCCCTGTATAGACTCCGTGATTAAATAGCAATCCTGGTGTTAAGTTTTCAATACGCTCTAGGATATTTGTCGTAATGCTTCTGTTAATTAGATGATTACTTACAAAATCATAGCTCCCCGTTGCCCTTTCTTTTGTGATTTGTTGGTAACCCGTGGAAACCACCACCTCATCCAAATCAGAGATCGATGATAGTTTTATAGTTAAAAAAGTGTCTTTAGAACTAACGGGCATTCTTTCTGTTTGATAGCCAATATGTGAAATTTCTAGTGTATCTTTTTGTGCAACATATAAAGTGAAAAATCCCTTATCATCCGTGAATTTTATAGTTGTAACTTTTATTAAATGTAGTCTGGTATTGGGTAAGACATCTCCGTTAGACGATATTACTCGCCCCCTAACAGTCTGTGCTTGTAGGGAAATTATAGACAATAGTATCCCCAATACGCCCATGAGCGTTAATTTTTGCATTGGTAATCAATGATTAAAACAGTAAAAAATTATAGTTGAAAATGCCAGACGCCCGGAAAGTGCCGTTGCTATTAGCTTTCATGGATTGCGACCAGGCTGGAATAGTATTATACTAGATGGGGTTACGCGGCTTACAGGAGTATTGTTGGTTGCATTTGGCTGCGAGCCAAATGGAAACTGTGTTTTCTGCTTCTGCCGCAGAAGTGTTTGTAAGTAGTTGTATTCTCATTTCTCAAAATTGACCAAGTTCTGAATAATGAGTCTCTTGTAAGTAGTAATGTCTTTCTGCTCAATAAAAACAGCGTGGACTCACATTACCGGCTTGGAACTCCTCGGAGAGCTGTGGACACGATAAGTAAGCCCACGCCTTAACGTGGGCATCCTACTTATTGTCTCTTGTCCAATGAAAATTTCCGAGGTTTCCAAACCGAGACTCTAAGCGAATGCGTTCAATATTTTATTGATGCTTCCGCAAAAGTATTAATTCATAATTTAATTTCTAAGTATAATTCAAAGATAATAATAAATTCCATTTCTGTATTTTTTATTTATAATTATTTATATAATTAACTAAATATGTATATAATATATAAGAATATTGAATTGTGTCTAACTTTTCAGCATAAAAAATGTAGAAGTGCCAAGAAAAAAGAGTAATCTTTCAGAAAAAGAAAAGTTCGAGCAATTAGAACAAAAATATAAAATAAAACGAACCTCTTTAAAACGAGACTTTGAGAATGGGAAAGTAACAGAATTTGCTCAAATAGAAGCTCTAGTACCTTATTCCATACTCTCTAAAAATATTCACATGGGATTTGATACTCTAAAAAAGAAAGTTATCAATCCTGGCGATTTTTCAAATAATGAAATTTCCCGAATGGCTGAGTATATTGAAATTGATTTCGATGTCATGTTGTCATTCATTCTATCGAAAACGAATATTGAAAGTAAATTATTAAAAAAATAGAATTATTATTGAATAGGAAATTAAAGGAAACACAAATGCAAGATCATATCAATTCACAGAAAGCTTATATTGGGTATTTGGAGAAAGGGAATGAGCAATTGAAAAAAATGCGAAGTAAAAATTGTCTTAATAACCTGCGTGATAATAACGTTGCGGTAATTATAATTTGGCTTCAAAATGATTTTAACCTTTTCTTTCAGAAATTGGGCGTATAACAATCTTCACAGTTTTTTTGAGATGGACTTTATTGAGCGGCATATTATTCAAAGAGGTATAGAAAATTTATTTCCAGAATCAACTATAAATAGAGCTGTAGAGTTTAAGAAAGAATTTGTAGATTTCAAAACAATAAAAGGTACTGAAAGAGGTATTCCTTACGAAAAAACAGAATCTATTATTAATAAACATGAAAAGCGTAATTTTTGTAACTGGCTGTTAGAAAATGGCACAACGGAGGACTTTGAGCATTTCCAAATAATTTTTGACATTATAGAATCTTAGTGTAAAACAACTACCGCTAATATCTAGAATAACAGGAGTTTCGTATTGCCCGAAGGGCTTGAAATGAAACTCCTGTTGAATGGAATAAGTATATTGTCATTCGCTATAAACTAGTTATCTGATTCTAAGATTGCTTTCTTCAATGGACCCATTTGTTGTGTATTTATCCAATAATGCCTTAACGATAATTTTATCAGAATCTTTAGCTAAGGGACTGAGGCGAACCTTAATATGGTTCAATATATTCTCGTCCAATTTCAAGTAATAATCCTGCAACTCGGAAGATTTTGGGATTGTTAAAGTTCGAGGAAGGAGTTCGTATTTTTCCTTAATTGAGAGGTCTTTGTTTCTAATCAGAGGTAAAAAGAATAAAGTAAATCTTGATTCCTTTTGAAATTCCCATATCGGACTTTTATATTGTCCCATTTCAGGTATAGCAAAACTGGTTGTATTCTTTGCTATATCCGCCTTTATTAAATCAAAATTCTTTTGTTTATAATCTTTATCATAAATTATTCTCTTATAAAATGTGCTATTTATATTCTGATCAGTATTGGATGACAAGAATGTAAAATAATCGGCACTGCATAAATCATCAAATGGTAAATAGGATTGATAAAAGTTGGTCTTCGAAATGCATCTAAAACCAATATTATCTTCAATCTTCTTCACGCTTATGTTATAAATCTTGAACATATCTCTGGGGAGTGCAATTCTTACTCCCTTACCGACATAACGATCTGCATACATTTTCCATAGAGCAATATTCTCTTCACTTGATTCCGTCCAACAGCTCGTAAATACCCATGATCGAATATAATCTGGAATGCCACTCCCTTCCTCCATGTCATCGAGTTTATCTAATCTATTAAATCGAATGCTTTGGCTATCTAGAATTCTAGCCAAAGTATCAATACTTGTGTAATGGAAAATACAATTTTCTGTTTCCATAAGCTATTTAATTAATTTCCTTATAACAATTAACACCTTTTCCTAACTGAATTGCATCCATATACCATTTTTCAAGTGCATCATGTATTGCAAGTATCTTCAATACCGATCTTTTTTCTATTTGTTGAAAAATGCTTTTGGGGCGTTCATTCCTATATCCAAATTGTACTTCGTAAGCTTTTTCATCACCATAAATCCGTATGATTATATTGTATTTAGCATCCAAAAATGATATCAGCTTGTCTTCTATATTTTGAGATGCCTCATATCGATATAGCTTAAAATCGTCTTGGAAGAAACCGTAATGTTTAATTAATTGTGTTGTTGTCATTTTTTAGTTTTATTTTTTGCTCCAATCAACACTGGAGCAAGGTCTTTGCGTGTTCCCAATATTAACACTGGCTTTATTTTTTTATTATGTTTTCAACTTCTTCAATCAGCTTTTCTTTATCAGGAAGGATGGTAACATATTTGGAAGCATAGACATTATTTTCAAATCCCCCCAAAATATATTCAGCTGTAATTTCATCTTTTTCTGCACAAAGAATGATTCCGATAGGAGGATTGTCATTTTCATCATTCACTTCTGTTTTGTAATAATTCAAGTAGGTATTCAGCTGCCCACCGTCTGCAATGTTGAGTTTGGTTGTTTTAAGCTCTATCAGGATATATGACCTCAATATCTTATTGTAGAAAACCATATCAACATAATAATGCGTATTATTAATCGTAACTCTCTGTTGTGAACCAACGAACATAAATCCTCGACCCAACTCCAGTAAAAAATGCTCAATGTGTCGTATAAGCTTGGCTTCCAACTCCTTTTCTAAAATCGGTCTATGCTCAGGAATGCCGAGAAACTCAAAAACGTAAGGGTTCTTTAAAATATCTTCGGCATTCGATATCTCTTGCCCATTTTTCGCCAATTCCAAAACCTTTTCTTTGTTACTCTTCCCTTGCGAGAGTAAAAGCCTTTCATAAAGAGAACTATCTATTTGTCTTTTCATTTCCCTAAACGACCAGTTTGAGTTGACCGCTTCCTTTTCATAAAAGCTGCGTTTAGCTTTGTCTTCAATTATCAGGAGTTCACTGATAAATGACCACGTTAAGTATCCAGACAGTGTCTGGACTTCTGGATATTCCATATAAAACTTACGCATATTGAACAAGTTGGAACGTGAAAACGAAACTATTGACTTGATATTTTCAATTAAGTCTTTGTCTATTTTCGCAAGTTCTTTGCCTTCGCTCATATCCACAAAAATAACGATTTATATTGGCAAGGGGTTATGCGAAACAAACCTGAAAAAGTTTAGGCAGTTTTTACATCAATTATTAAAAAATGGTCATTCCAGAAAAGGGCAGATAGTATTGAGAACTCTCTTTTTTTTTCGTAATTTTAATGCAAAACATAACAATATGTAATCATTGACGAAAAGAGGGAGGTTATCATGAGGATAAAATGCGAAGCAACAGGCAAAAGCCTGTTTGAGACAAAAGAGGAGGCTTGGCTATTTATCTTCTCCATTAAAAGACGTGTAAGGTACAAGATAAATGGCCGCCGCCGTAAACACCACATGGGAAAGCCGGCAATGAAAAGAACTTATCATTGTCCTTTCTGTGGAAAATACCACATCACCAAATGGAGTCTGGAACAATGGATGTCCAAACAGAAAACCAGAGAACGGGAATATCATGAAATCCGCTTTATTTCATTTGACGATAACATATTTAATCAATTTCGACGCTTAATGGAGCAATCCGGCAGCTAGACTGCCTCTTTAGTAAGTTTACAAGCAGATTAAATGTAAAAAATATAGATAGGTCATTTGCCAACGAAAGACTCACAGGAGTCCTTCGTTGGCAAATGAATAATAACTTTCTGTTGTTAGAATTAAATGATCCAACAGTATTATATCCATCAGCTTGGCAGCGTCTTTCAATCTTTCTGTAATCTTCAGATCAGCCGGACTTGGTGTAAGGTTTCCACTTGGATGTTAGTGAGCAGCTATTATTTTACATGCGTTACTTTTTAAGGCAACTGTAAGTAAAATACGAATATCTACAATAGTTCCGGTAGTGCCTCCTGTTGAACCGTGATACACTCCCAATACCCTGTTGGCATTGTTCATCAAAAGCATCTTAAAGGATTCCACCAGTTCCATTTCATCTTCGTTCCAGACAGTTCTAAAAAGCGCAAGTGCATCTTCTGCCATATTGATTTTAGGTCTTTGCGACGCTTTAATTTTGTTACGATAAGATAGTTGTACTTCTTGTAATGCAGACCAATGTGGCGGTTCATTTTCGTTAGTTGGGATTGTGTTGTAAGCTTTCATGATGTACTGTTTTGTGTAACAGCTACAAAAGCCTGTTCACCAGAAAAATGGCAGAACGTGGAATAGCGGAACGCAGTGAGCATATGCCGTCGAAAGCTGCCGGTTTTCCAAGGGGAACTGGCAGCTTAGTGAAACTAAAAACAGGACAAAAGCTTTACAATCCAAACGAATAAGGAACAGATAACGAAATGATGTTTCGGATACAACGATTCACCTACAATGAATTTACAAATTTGGCGACAATCATTAAAGTCTTAGGCGAGGTGTTTTTATATCGCAACTTTTGCTATTAATTCCTAAATTTTGCAGAATTTTCCTTTTTCCAACATATTTATAGATCGATATAAATGCATAACTTTACGATACCAGCTCATGTAAGAAGGTGCTAAGTTCTGTAAAATTGTAAAAGTGATTTTGAAGTTGATAGACCAACTGATAGACCAAAATAAAAAATCCCTTGATTTTCAAGGGATTACATTTAATTCTGCGGACCGGACGGGACTCGAACCCGCGACCTCCGCCGTGACAGGGCGGCATTCTAACCAACTGAACTACCGATCCAAATACTAGTGACTAGCACTATATTGTGGGCTGCAAATATATGGTGAAAAATAATTTAACCAAAAAAAGTAAGAACTATTTTTATTTTTTTCCTAATTCTATGACTTTACAATCTTTCAACTTATCTCCGTCAATGACAAATTTCATCAAAGTTTGTACTTGATGCCAGCCTTGTTTGCCTGCAGCTCCAGGATTGAAATGCATACATTGCAAAGCCTGATCGTACACTACTTTTAATATATGCGAATGTCCACTGATAAACAATCCAGGTTTTGTGACTTGCAACATTGCTTTCACTCCAGGTGCATATTTACCCGGATAACCACCAATGTGTTTCATGCAAACTTTCAGATTTTCTATTTCAAAAATATTGATTTCTGGAAATTCTTGTCGAATATCTTTTCCGTCAATATTACCATAGACTCCACGCAAAGGCTTGAAAGCTGCTAATTTTTCCGCCACATTATTTCCGCCAAAATCGCCGGCATGCCATATCTCATCGCAATCCTTAAAATGCTCGAAAACTTGCTCTGGTAGATAACCATGCGTATCAGACAATAATCCAATTTTCGTCACAGACTATTTATTTAAAGCGAGGTTACGTTGGATATATTTACCCAAAATATCAAATTCAATATTTACATGCGTTCCAATCTCTACTTGAGAAATACTCGTATAGTCATACGTGTAAGGAATGATGGCAACGGTAAAAGTATCTGTGCCTACATTAAACAAAGTCAAACTCGTACCATTAACAGAAATTGAACCTTTTTCAATTACTAAAGAAGCAAATTCTAAAGGAAAACGAAACGTAAATTCCACGCTTCCATTTTTTTCTGATTTATTAGTACAGACTGCCGTTGTGTCGACGTGTCCTTGAACGATGTGACCATCCAATCTTCCATTCATCTGCATACATCTTTCAAGATTGACTATAGTACCCGTTTTCCAATCATTCAGATTGGTTTTTTTCAAGGTTTCTTCGATTGCAGTGACACGATAAGAAGTTTCTTTGAGTTGATCCACAGTGAGGCAGACGCCTTGATGGCTGACACTTTGATCTATGGACAATTCTGGAGTTAATTTGGAGGATTCTATCCAAAAATGCTTGTTTGTACCTTCCACTTCGACACTTAATACCGCACCTGTGGATTCTATTATTCCTGTAAACATAATGCAAGTTAAATCTCTTTATTGAAATAAAAATGGCGGAAACAACTTGAAGTTATTTCCGCCACTATTCTATGTAATAGATTAGTTAATCATCAGATTCTACACCACATAAAACTTTCAATTCTACGTCTTTTTCTAAAGGCAGATCTTTATTTATTTTGAATACGATATGGTGTACTTTATTTTCTCCGGCTATATCCAAACTTTCATAATGTGTTTTGATCGCTAATTCTGCGGGGACTTGCAAGTCTTTGTACACATTGTCATTGGCTTCCAATAATTCCAATTGAAATAACTCAATCACTTTTAAGGTGAAATCATATAAATGTGGACTATCTGTCTTTAAATGAACGACTCCATCTTTTGCCAAAATTTGCTGATATAATCTCAAAAATCTTGGATGAGTAAGACGTTTTTTGATTTTTGAACCACGTAATTGAGGATCTGGGAAGGTAATCCAAATCTCTTTTACCTCACCTAATTCAAAATAATCATTGATTTTATCTATTTGCGAACGAAGAAACCCAACATTATTCAAACCTTCATCTATCGCAGTTTTTGCGCCACGCCAGATTCTATTTCCTTTTAAATCAACACCGATAAAATTGCGATCTGCATAAATCCTACCCAATCCCAAAGCATATTCGCCTTTTCCACAAGCTAATTCCAAGGTGATGGCATTTTCATTTTTGAAAAATGATTTCCAATTTCCCTTGATGTCTTTTGGATATTCCAATACATTGTCAAAAGTCTTGATCTCAGCAAACCTTTGTAATTTCTTTTGTCCCATACGGTTGCAAAGATAGACGCTACAAGCTTTAATCAACACATGAGAATGTAATTTTATCTATACAAAATCTAAATACTTGTATTGCGTTCCCAAAATCTTCCGGTCATCAGCACCAAGCCAATTATTCAAAATAGTTGCGTATACTTCCTTAAAATCAACCTGATATTTCAAATCTCCATTATCCAAATTAGTGAGATCTGGCATCGAATTAATCAAACCTTTCTTTTTCAATCCACCGCTAATCAAGAACATATTATTAGCTGTGCCATGATCGGTACCATTACTAGCATTTTGACCAACGCGTCTTCCAAACTCGGTAAATGTAAATATCAACACATCTTTGAATTTGTCATTCTTTTTCAAATCTTGTACAAATGCGCTCACTCCATCATTTAGTTGTCCAAATAATCGATTTTGCTGATCTTGTTGATTGACGTGTGTATCAAAACTACCCAAGCTCACATAATAGACTCTCGTATCGATATCGGAAAGTAGGAGAGATGCAATGGTTTTTAAATTGTTACCCAATTGTGTATTCGGATATGGATTTTTTGTTTTTCCAAGGTTTGCTTCTTTAAAAATATAATTCGCGCTATTAAGCGTTTCATTCATGGTTTTATAGAGATATTCTGCAGTTGCATGATGATGCTCTTCCTCATGAGATTGCAATAGTTTTTTGTAAAAAGGATCTTGGCTATTTTTATATAATTGACCCGGATTACGCACAGCAATTCCTTTTTGATCTAAACCTTTTAATGCTAAACTCAATACATCATCCACCTCAATTGCCTTCGTCGGAGTTAATCCTTCAGCATGATTGGCATCCAAATAACGACCAATCCATCCCGTCTGTAATACGGTTTGACTATCACTGCCCGTTTGCCAAATGTCCATGCTTCGAAAATGACTTCTATCAGGATCGGGATAACCTACACTGTTTAAAATTGCCAATTCACCATTAGAATACAGGTCATTAAACCCCTTTAAAGCTGGATGGAGAGCGACTTCATCAGTAATCTTATTTACTGCAGTTTCTTTAAATCCTATGATGGGTCTATTTTTATGGTAAATATCATTTTTTATTGGAATAACCGTGTTGAGTCCATCGTTACCACCAGAAAGTTGAATGATTACAACCGATTTATTTTCCAGATTTTCTATATGATTTTTGCCTATTGCTTTAACAAATTTGGGTAAAAAAAGTGCGGTGGATGCCATACTCGATATTTGTAAAAAATCTCTTCTTTTTAAAAACATAATGGATCATTTAAGTAATTAACAAAGTTGGTATTCTGGTGTACTCATGATTGCGACGATCATGGATTTGAGATAATCATCCTTAGAATTTTTCTTAATTTTCCTTTGAATTGTTTCCAATTTGAAATTTGACTTTTTATCTCCTAATAATAATAAAGTGACTAACTCAAATTCTTTTTCTTCCGAATCTATATTATTCAAAAACGAGTAGGCAGATAGATCGATATTTGCTTCAATATTGTTGCCCTTTCGTGGTACTTTTTTCGCTCGTCCCATCTGAATATCATCATCCGTTTTTGTATTTATTTGAATATTACGATCTTGTTCTATTAATTGTGGTATTTTGAGCCTTAGCATAAGCGTAGATGCATCTATCCAATTGGTACCGCCTGGCCAACCTGCCACATTAGGAGGATAAAAGGGTTGTTGTCCCAATGCATTATTAAATGTTAATAATTGATTAGGTGTAGTGATCGTCATCGGTAGATTTCTTTGAATGCCTACCAATAACTCCACAGGAGACTTAATGATTGCATCTCTATTTTTTTTACTATAAAACCATTGACTTGTAAAAATTTGCGTTAATAAAGAGCTGATATCATAATTGTTTGCATAAAATTGTTTGGCCAATTTTTGCACTTGAGCATTGTCAATTTCTGGATTGACGATGTATTTGTACAATTTTTTTGTAATGAAATATGCGGTCGTTTCGTCAGCGAGTAACATATTCAAAATGTCTTCCCCATTGAAATTTCCGGTCTTACCTCTAAATGCTTTTGCTCCATTATCGTGAACTTTTGCATTAAATCGGAAATTACCATCCTTGTCATATTCCCAACCTGTGAATGCACGTGCAGCTTCTTTAATATCCATCTCTGTATAATTACCTCTACCAAGTGTAAATAATTCCATAACTTCTCTGGCGAAATTTTCATTGGGATGCGCTTTTTTATTTTGCTGATTATTCAAAAAGTTAAGCATCGCTGCACTTTTACTTACGGCAAAAAGTAAATCTTTAAAGTTTCCCAATGCATTTTGACGAATATCATTCAGCATATTTTGTTGGAAATAAGCATTTTGCATACGACAAGCAAAATGTCCATGCCAAAATAAGGCTATTTTTTCTCTCAATTGATCTTGGCTATCGACCAT
This sequence comes from Rhizosphaericola mali, assembly GCF_004337365.2. Classification (GTDB taxonomy): domain Bacteria; phylum Bacteroidota; class Bacteroidia; order Chitinophagales; family Chitinophagaceae; genus Rhizosphaericola; species Rhizosphaericola mali. The sequence continues at coordinate 4,069,560 of NZ_CP044016.1, forward strand.
TAACTGCATCCATTGCAATGTCAATTTTTTTAGCTCGTCTACATTTTCGGTGTTAATTGTTCGCCTTAATTCTGGCGTTAGTGGTTTCACTATACGAAAATCATTCAAATATTTCGCATCCACGCTTTCTGAAAGTGATCCAATTTTATTAAAGGCACTCTCATTTTGAAAAGCATTTTTAACTAATTGCATCTGATCCAATTGTTGCACCTCATCCCATCGCGTCGGAGTGAAGCCAAATGTGGCTCTATTGAGGAAAAAAATCTTGTTTGCAAGTTTATCATTTGCCATATACCAAGATTAAAAAATGAAAAATGAAGGGAAATTATACTTATAAATTTATCTAAAAATCATACCAAGCTACTGGTATGAATCTAGAAAATATGTTAAGTTTAATTTTGATGTAAATTTAATATTGCCAATATTCTATTTCAATGTTCATGAAAGGAAGTAAGTTTGCTTATTTGATGTAAATTTTCATTTTGCTGAAGGATAAAAACATATTGGTTACCGGAGCGACTGGATTAGTTGGAAGTGAATTGATCCGTCGATTATCACAATTGGGATATCGAGTAAATGCGTTGTTTCATCAATCCAAACCAATTGATTTGCCCAATGTAACTTGGAACTCATGTGATATTTTGGATGTAATCGAGTTAGAAGATATTATGCAAAATATCGACATCGTTTTTCATTGTGCTGCTTTGGTTTCTTTTGATCCTTCCAAAGCTAAAACAATTCATCAATTAAATGTCACCGGCACAGCTAATGTTGTGAACGCCGCAGTAGATGCTCATGTAAAGACATTCATTCATGTAAGTTCGGTTGCTGCGATTGGTAGTCTTGTTGATGGAAATATTTTGGAAAATGAAAAATGGGATCCTAAAGCTGGGCACAATGCTTATGCTAAATCTAAACGAGCAGCAGAGTTTGAAGTTTTGCGTGGACAAGCAGAGGGATTGAAAGTCCATATTGTCAACCCAACGATTATTTTGGGAAATGGAGATTGGAATAAAGGCTCTTCAGAATTATTCAAAAAAGTCTACAATGGTTTTCCCTATTACACAGAAGGCGTTCATGGTTTTGTAGATGTCGCCGATGTTGTCAATGTCATGATTTCTTTAATGAAAACAGATACAAAAAGTGGTGAAAGATATATTTTAAATGGCGCCAATATTAGTTACAAAAAACTGTTCGACTTAATTGCTGATAAATTTGGCGTAGCGAGGCCAAATAAAAAAGTTAGCAATTGGCAAGCTGCAATCATTTGGCGATTGGCATATATTAAAGCAAAACTAACAGGTACACATGCCATGCTTACTAAAGAAACCGCTCATACTGCGCAAGCTATTATCACTTATAATAATCACAAAATCTTGGAAGCATTACCAGATTTCCAATTCCAACCTATCGAGCAATCTATAGAAAGAATTTGTGGGGAATTTCGTCAGAAATATCAATTGAAAGCTTAACATTTTGTCACAAATGTGAATGTGAATAAAATCACAATATTTCTATCCATTTTGTTAAAATATGTAATAATTAGGGCATTTTTTTATTAAAAATGCAAAAATGGGCAGCAAAATTTCACAGTATTGAAACTAATTCTAGCATTTTTTCGTTAAATTTGTGAATATCTGTTTTTATCTATGTGAGATATTAACATTTGCGTGTATCGATTTCCGATATAATTCAAGATTTTATTCTACTTTTTAAAATTTGAAATACTAGTGAAAAAATATTTATTGGGGCTTCTCGTATTTTCAGCTAGCGTTGTTTCTTTTAAGAATGCATCAGCGAAAAGCGAGCTTCCAGGAGGTTCTACTTTTAAATCTTTGTTACCTCAAAAATTAGGTAATAATGCTTCAAATAGACAAGTAGATTCCATATATCAAAAAATGCATTTACAAGCATTTGGATTAAAGAAAGACATCTTCTATAACGCTTTCAAAGGTTTTGAATATTTGAAAAGCCGTGGGATGTTGGATAAAGATAATATCTTAACTATCGCAGACTATAGCCAAAGTAGCCACAATCGTAGGTTTTATGTCATTGACTTTGAAAAAGGTGAATTAGTATTTAATACCTACGTTTCTCATGGGAAAAATTCAGGTAGTGAATATGCCAACAGTTTTTCTAATAGTGATAATAGCAATAAAAGTTCTTGCGGATTCTTAGTTACTGGTGAGCCATATTCTGGTAGAGCTGGTCGAAGTCTTCATCTAAAAGGGGTAGAACCTGGCATCAATGATCATGTTTATCGCAGAAGTATTGTATTACATGGTAGTTATTATGTAAATTCTGAAAGAGCAGATGAAGGAACAATGATGGGACGCAGTTTAGGTTGTCCAGCAGTTCCTTACGGTGAACAATTTGCCATTATCAACTATATCAAAGGTGGCAGTTGCATGTTTATCGCCACAGAAGATACAAAATATCTCGCTACTTCTAAAATTTTGAATAGCGCATTTGAATCTGGAGATAGTAAAACCTTATTAGCAGAAAAAGAAAACGGAAAAGAAAGTAAAGGTTTATTGTAAATATAGTCTTTTCCCAAAAATATTGATTGCATCCATTTCTTCTTTAAATTTGAAGAAATGGATGTTTTTTTTGATAGAAATATTGTTTTTTTTGATGGCGTTTGTAATCTCTGTAGCGGAGCTGTTCAATTTTTATTGAAACGAGACAAAAAAGAATTTTTTAAATATAGCTCGCTTCAATCAGAATTTGCTCGAAAAAATTTACCCGAAAACCTGACCAATATGCAAAGCATTGTATATCAAGAAAATGGGCAATTATATACACAGTCTACAGCCGTTTTAAAAATAATGAAACATTTAAATGGAATATGGCCGATACTTTATATATTGATCCTCATTCCAAAGTTTATAAGAGACTTTATATATGATTATATTGCTAAAAATAGATACAAATGGTTTGGAAAAAAAGCTACGTGTATGATTCCTAATAAAAGGTACATTTCTCGTTTTTTAGAATAATTTTAAAATATTCATTACTTACTTGGTAAAGTATTTGTTTTAATGTCATCATTTATAATATGATACAATTTTTCAAAAGATTTTTCGGACTATTTACTTACGCGTATGCAGCCGTGTATTTGTTATCTTGTTTTAGTTTCTGTATATCACCAGCTAAGTTTTCTCCCATTGCTTTATTGGGATTGGGCTTTCCATATTTATTTATGGGAATGCTTTTTTTCATTGTGGTCAATCTGTATCGAAATCAATGGGTAGCATTAGTTTTATTGATCATTTTACTTCCTGGTTTGTATAATTTTTCCCATGTATTCGCTTTTCATCCAAAATCTTTTCAAGATCAAAAAGAAAAAGGCGTCTTACGTGTAATTACATGGAATGTAGAGGCTTTTGGTAAACACGATTTGCCCCAGGAAGAAAATTCTGAAGGAATTTTACAAACTATCAGAACCTACGATCCCGATGTTGTTTGTTTAGAAGAATGTCCACATCATATAAAAACCTATAAAGCATGGGAAAATATTTGCAAAGTCATGGATTCTTTGGGTTATAAAGGATCATATCAAGTCTCAGATAGCGCTCTTTGGGAAGGTAAAATGATTGATTTCAATTCAGGAGTAGGATTATTTACAAAAGATTCGCTTTTCAATAAATTTACCAAAAGAATTTTGGATCAAAATTATCATTATCAAAATTATATCTCTGGTGATATTATGTATCAACATAAACCAGTTAGATTAAAAGTTGGTCGTCTATCTTCTTTCAACCTATATGCAGACACTGTACACCAAGATAAAAGTATTTACGAAATAACCATGGACCGCAAGCGAATGGTGCAGCATCAACTGCGTTCTATCGAAAAATTACATCAAGAACAAATACAAATAATCCGAAATGATATTGACGCAAGTCCATATCCTGTAGTGTATTGTGGAGATATGAACTCTGTGCCTACGAGTTATAATTATTATCTTATACGTGGAAAAAATTTACAAGATGGGTTCCAAAAAGGCGGCTGGGGCATCGGTGCTACCTTCTACAATATCGTTCCAACTTTGCGTATAGATCTTTGCTTATCCGATTACAGTTTCAAAGTTTTGCAATCCAAAGTGATTAAAGTAACTTATTCCGATCATTATCCGTTGATAACAGACATGATTTGGAAGTAGTCACAGTTTTTTCCAATAATTGGTTTTAAATTTACCACATGGCGAAAACCATTTTACGTAAATTAACCAAACGATTTTTTTTTGATTCCGACCATTATTGCGTGCGGAATTTTTCTGGTTGGTTGTCTTTCGCCCTATTTGAATCCTAAATCTTGGTGGTGGATTGGTTTTTTAAGTTTATTGCAGCCTTATCTAATCGCTTTTATATTATTATCTTTTATATTTTGGTTGGCGGCAAAACCGATTTTGACAATTATTCCTATTGTTACGCTCCTTATCGGAATCAATCAAATAAAATCCATTTTTGCCTTCCGTAGTATTAAAAATTTTAATGTAGAAAAAGCGGATTCTTCTATTCGCATTGTTACTTGGAATGTCGGCAATTTGAATGGTTTGAGTTCGGATAATTATATCAAAAACCACAGCCGTTCAGAAATTGCATCTACAGTTTTGAATTTGGATCCAGATATTATTTGTTTGCAAGAGTTCAATCACTCCGTAACGCAAGGTCCAAATGCCAACAATATTGGCTTATTTGAAAAAAATTATCCCTTCCATTATTTTTCCAAAGACATCAATAAGCGTAATGGATTCTATCAAGCGGGAAGTATTATTTTTTCCAAATTACCCATTGTAGATTCTGGAAGATTTCAATATCCCAATCATATTAAGGAAAGTTTCATGTACGCCGATATCAAAGATGGAAAAGACACTTTTAGAATATATAACGTTCATCTTCAATCTTTTAAATTCAAGGATGACGACTATTCCAATTTTGAAAAAATAAAAAACACAGAGGAAAATCCGATTTCAGGAGGAAAATCAATTTTTTTCAAAATGAAAACAGCCTTTACACGTAGAGGAATACAAGCGGCGAAAGTGCGCGAAGAAACTGATAAATCTCCGTATCAAAATATTATCTGCGGTGACTTTAATGATGTCCCCGGCTCCTATGTATATATGCATATCCGCGGCTATCGCGATGATGCATTTTTACAAAAAAGTTTTGGCATCGGAAGGACCTATATTTCCCTGGCGCCAACACTTCGCATAGATTATATTTTACCTGACCAAAATTTCTCTGTAAATCAATTTGATATGATCGATGAAGGATTGAGCGATCATATTATGTTAGTTTCAGACTTGAGTATAAAAAAATAATATCTTCGCAGCGTGTAGATCGTGCTACACAACTGATATCGCAATAATATGTCACAATTAAAAGTTTACAATTCACTCACACGTGAAAAAGAAGTATTTGAGTCGATAACACCTGGACATGTGGGTATGTATGTGTGTGGACCGACTGTAAGTGGAGAGTCTCATCTCGGACATGCGCGTCCATTTATCACTTTTGATATCGTGTATCGTTATCTTTTATATTTAGGCAACAAAGTGAGATATGTGCGTAATATTACTGATGCTGGACATTTCGAAGAAGAGGGTAGAGCCGCAGAAGATAAAATCAGTAATAAAGCCATTTTGGAAAAATTAGAACCGATGGAATTGGTACAGAAATATACCAATCTTTTTCATTGGGGAATGAAAGCATTCAATACGTTGGATCCAAGTATCGAACCAACAGCAACAGGTCATATCATCGAGCAAATCAATATGATTGAAAAAATTATTGCTGACGGTTATGCATACGAAACAAATGGTTCCGTTTATTTTGATGTTGAAAAATACAATAAAGATTTTTCCAAAAAAGATATGCCTTATGGAATCTTAAGTGGAAGAATTTTGGACGAACAAGAAGCTTCCACACGTGACTTGGCAAATCAGGATGAAAAAAGAAATAAATCCGATTTTGCTTTGTGGAAAAATGCGCCGCCAGAGCATTTGATGCGTTGGACGAGTCCTTGGGGTGAAGGTTTTCCGGGCTGGCATATTGAATGTTCGGCTATGAGTACCAAATACTTGGGCGAAGAATTTGATATCCACGGTGGAGGTATGGATTTGCAATTTCCACATCATGAGTGCGAAATCGCACAGAGTGTTGTCAGCAATCACAAAATACCTGCACGCTATTGGTTACACAATAACATGATTACCATCAATGGAAAAAAGATGGGAAAAAGCTATAATAATGTCATCAAATTGACCGAATTATTTAGTGGAAATCATCCTATTTTGGAACAGGCCTATCATCCGATGGTGATTCGTTTTTTCATATTACAGACACATTATCGTTCCACATTGGACTTCAGTAATGAAGCGCTACAAGCATCCGAAAAAGGATTGAAAAGATTGTGGGAAGGATATGAAAGTTTGTTAAAATTAAATGACAATACGAATGAAATTGCAAGCGATTTGGTCTTGGATAAAAAATTAAACGCGCTTTTGGATGAACTAGATGAGTTTATGAATGATGATTTCAACACAGCAAAAGCTTTGGCTAATATGTTTGAAATTATTTCCATTTCCAATAGTATAAAAGATGGACATTTATCAGAAAATACCATCAGCGCTTCGACAATGCAATTATTAAAAACAAAAATGAAAGCATTTGTAGAAGGTATTTTCGGATTACAACCGATAACAGAAACCTCTTCGGACAAATTGGACGGCGCAATTCAGATTTTAATAGAAATGAGAAAAGAAGCCAAAGCCAATAAGGATTATATGACGAGCGACAAGATCAGAAATGAACTAGCGACACTCGGCATCATGATCAAAGATGAGAAAGGGGGTAATATGACGTATTCTTTCGCCTAAATATATAATGCACAAATAGAAAATGAAATCAACAGCTTTTACAGACAAACATATTGCCTTAGGTGCAAAAATGGCTGAATTTGCCGGTTACAACATGCCGATTAGTTATACGGGTATCAATGACGAGCATGCTGCTGTACGCAACAATGTAGGAATTTTTGACGTCAGTCACATGGGCGAATTTATTTTGAAAGGTCAATATGCTTTGGATTTAATCCAAAGAGTGACAACTAACGACGCATCCAAATTAACAGTTGGAAAAGCACAATACAGCAGCTTGACTAATTTAAATGGAGGATTGGTAGACGACTTGATCGTTTATTGCTTGAAAGAAGATGCGGAATATATGTTGGTAGTAAATGCTGCCAATATTGAAAAAGATTGGAACTGGATTAAAAGTCACAACACAAAGAATGTGGATATGGAAAATATCAGTGACAAAACAAGTTTACTTGCCATCCAAGGTCCGAATGCTTGCAAAATCTTACAACCATTGACAGATGTAGATTTGCAAAATTTAAAATATTACACTTTTGCTATCGGGACTTTTGCTGGTGTAGAAAATGTTATTATTAGCGCAACTGGTTATACTGGAGCAGGCGGTATTGAGATTTATTTTGAAAATAAAGGAGAGGATGCTACCAAGATTTGGGATAAAATATTCGAAATCGGAGCTCCTCAAGGTTTGAAACCAATTGGTCTAGGTGCACGTGATACTTTGCGTTTGGAAATGGGTTATTGTTTGTATGGCAATGATATTGACGATACAACAAGTCCATTGGAAGCTGGTTTGGGATGGATTACCAAATTGAAAAAAGAAACCCCATTCACCGCGCAAGATATTTTGGAAAAACAAAAAGCAACAGGTATTCCTAGAAAATTGATCGGATTTGAATTATTGGAAAGAGGTATTCCAAGACACGATTATCTTTTAGCTAATTTGGAAGGTAAAATCATCGGAAAAGTTACCAGTGGAACGATGGCGCCTTCTTTGAATAAAGCAATTGGTTTGGGTTATGTAATTTCCGAAAATGCAGCTGTAGGAGAGGAGATTGCCGTAATCATCAGAGACAAACAAGTAAAAGCAAAAATTGTAAAATTCCCTTTTGAATAAAATGTAGTTTTATAATTGAATCATAAGCGCTCGAGAATAACTCGGGCGCTTATGATTTTTAGAGTAAATTTGTGCTAATCTATTGAATATCATAATGAACAAATATTTTTCCGTACTTGTACTTTCCTTTGTTTTAGTTTCTTGTGGTAAGTATATCAAACAAGATGGTCACGCCTCTTATTATGCGGGCAAATTTATAGGTCGTAAAACTGCGAATGGTGAAACCTTTTCCAAACATAAAAAGACTGCAGCCAGCAAAACTTTACCATTTGGCACAATGGTGAAAGTGACTAATCTTTCCAATGGTAAAAGTGTGAAAGTTCGTATTAATGATCGTGGACCATTTGTAAAAGGCAGAGACATTGATCTTAGTTGGAAAGCTGCCAAAAAGATTGGTATGTTAGATCAAGGTGTTGCACCAGTAGAACTAAAATACAGAATACAGAAAAAATAAAACCTTTCTGAATCCGTTTAATAGAAAGGTAATTTCCCCTTAAGAAAAAGTATTTGAAAAAATTAGTTTTTACAGTCACCAATGAATTGAATTTTGACCAGAGAATGCAACGCATCTGTGGCACATTACAAGATAATGGCTATGATGTACTTCTAATTGGTCGTGAAAACAAAAAATCTCCTCAACTCTCTCCACAGATTTTTAAACAGAAAAGACTGCATTGTTTTTTCAATAAGGGATTTCTATTTTATGGAGAGTACAATATCCGTTTGTTTTTCTATTTAATGTCTATTAGAACCGATGTTTATTGTGCTATAGATTTGGATACTATTTTACCCGTTTACTTTGTTTCTATTTTCAAAAATACAAAACGGGTATACGACGCACATGAATATTTTACTGAACAAAAGGAAATCGTTACGCGTCCTTTGGTACATCGAGTGTGGTTAACTATAGAAAAATTTGCAGTCCCTAGATTTCCCAAAGGATATACGGTCAATCAATCACTTTCCCATTTTTTCTATCAAAAGTATAAAGTTGAATATAAAGTTGTCAGAAATCTTCCCAAATTTTATGCATTAGAAAAAGTAGAAAAAGAAGATTATATTATTTATCAAGGAGCTTTAAATGAAGGAAGAGGATTTGAAACATTAATACCAGCAATGCAATATGTAAATAAACCATTGCGTATATATGGAAAAGGAAATTTTGAAACTAAAGCTAAATATATTGTCAAAAATTTGGGTTTAGAAAATAAAGTCTTTTTTATGGGTAATATTGCTCCCGAAGCTTTGAATGAGGCAACTATTAAAGCTTTTGCAGGTATTATGATTGTAGAAAATACCGGACTAAGTTTGTACTATTCTTTAGCGAATAAATTTTTCGATTACATGATGGCAGAAATTCCACAGATATGTATTGGTTATCCAGAATATAGGACTATAAATGATCAATATAATTTTGCTTATTTGATTGATAATATTGAGATAAATACATTAACTAATAGTCTAAATAAACTATCTAATAATATTGAACTTTACAAGGAGTTAAAAGAAAATTGTAGTAATAGTAAAAAAGAATTAAACTGGGAAAAGGAATCTACTATACTTATCGATTTTTATAAAAATATGGATTCAAAATGAGCGAATTAAGATTTGCAATTATAGGCTTCGGAAATATAGGATCCAAGCATTACGAGCACATAATAAATAACCAAAATGCTCGATTAATTGCTGTTTGTGATATAGATGAAAGAAAAAAGGGGAAAATTCACCATCCAAATATTCTATTCTTTAATAATCTAACCAATATGTTAGACATAATAGAAATAGATATTCTATGCATCTGTACTCCCAATTATTTACACTATGAACATGCTATATTAGCATTAAATAGAAATAAACATGTAGTCATAGAAAAACCTATGGCATTAAAAAAAACAGATTGTGATAGTTTAATAGCACTTGCTAACGCGAAACAGAAGCAAATTTTTACCGTAATGCAAAACAGATTTTCAAGTACTATCCAATTTGTAAAAGAATTAATTTCAAATAATCATTTAGGTAAAATATATCAAATTCATGTAAATTGTTTTTGGAATAGAAATGAGAAATATTATAGTACAAGTAATTGGCGTGGAATAAAAGATAAAGATGGAGGCGTCTTATATACGCAATTCAGCCATTTTGTAGACTTACTTTACTATTTGCATGGAGATATTGAAATTTATAACTATGGAACTATAAAAAACTATAATCACGCTTATATAAATATAGAAGACAGTGGATCATTTATAATGACATCAAAAAAAGGAAGTATAATAAATTTTAATTATTCTACTTGTTCATTTAACGAAAATATGGAAAGCAGTTTTACCATTATTGCAGAATTCGGTTCTCTTAAAATAGGAGGCCAATATTGTAATACTATAGAATATTTAAACTTACAAGATAAAAATATTTTATATCCAAAACTTGAAAAAATATCTGCCAATGACTATGGAAATTATAAAGGTAGTGCTAATAATCACGATAAAGTTATTAATAACGTTATAAATGTACTACTAGCGAAAGAAACGATTATGTCCGATGCATTGGACGGAATGCATGTTGTAAATATAATAGAAAACATGTACAATATCGTACAACCATAACTATATGTTATTCGACATTATCATACCAACCTATAACAATCTGGAAGAACTAAAAAAATGTCTTTCTGGGCTTGAAAAACAAACTATAAATGATTTTATAGTGTGGGTATGTGTTGATGGTAGTACGGACGGTACTCAGCAATATCTTTACCATGCTAGTTATAATTTCAAATTTTCTGTATTAGAACATAAAGATTTTAAAAATCATGGACGTGCAGCAACACGTAATTTAGCATTGCCTTTTTTAGTTAGTGACAACATTGCTTTTTTAGATTCTGACTTAATTCCATATCCTGAATTTTTAGAAGCTCATTTGAAATATGTAACAAATGGTTTTATTTCTCTAGGTAAATTAAATTACAGTGATAGGCAAAATGTTTGGACACAATATGCAATGAGTCGTGGCAAAGGATTATATGAACATGATACTACTATTAATTATAAATACTTGGAAACAGGCAATGCAGCGATGCCCAAACTATATTTTTCCAAATGTGGAGGTTTCGATGAAAATTTTAAAAGCTATGGTGGCGAGGATAATGAACTAGCATTTTCTATCCATGAAAAATTTTCCTATAGTAAGACGATCACTAATCATTTAGCTATAACAAGTGGAACACTGGGTAAAAAATTATTGAATGCATTAGAAGAAAGGCGAAGTTTTGCAGAAACCAATCTTCCATATTTGATACAAAAACATCCCAATAATACAGATGTATTTAACTATAATTTTCTAAATTCTAGTTCGGGTAAATTTCTCTTTTCTTTTTTAAAAATTATTTCTTTTTATAAATTATCCTCGAAAGAAAAACTTATATCCAAATTACCTTTTCGAAATAAGCTCATTCATCTTTTAGTTTTTTATTTTATGTACGAAGGGCTACACCAAAAAAAATAGGAATGTTGAAAATTCAACATTCCTATTTTTTTAAATATGTATTCAACTATAACTTCTCCGCTACTACTTCTGCAACATTGCTATCCATAATAGCTCCTTTTTCTGTTTTCAAGATACGAGAAGGAAAATTTTCAATCACCATAAAATCATGTGTTGCCATAACTATTGCCGTTTGTGAATCCTTGCTAATAGACGTCAACAACTGCATGATTTCATTACTTGTACCAGGATCCAAATTTCCCGTAGGTTCATCTGCCAAAATCAATTTTGGTGAATTTAACAATGCACGTGCAATATCCACACGTTGTTGCTCTCCTCCAGACATTTCAAAAGGCATTTTGAAACTCTTACTTTTCAAACCTACTTTTTCCAAAACATCATTGATCTTATCATCCATCAACCCCTTGTCTTTCCAACCTGTCGCACGAAGTACGAATTTTAAATTTTCATAGACATTTCGGTCTGTCAACAAATTAAAATCCTGAAAAATAACGCCTAATTTTCTACGTAGAAAAGGAACTGTTTTCCAATCTAACGTACTAATATCAAAACCTGCAACTTGTACGTCACCCTCTTTTAAAGGCAACTCACCATATAAAGTTTTGAGCAAACTACTTTTTCCAGTTCCTGTTTTTCCCACCAAATACACAAACTCTCCTGCTTCAATGGTAAAATTTACATTCTGTAGTACCAAGTTTGCACCTTGATATATATTAGTGTTCTTAACGGATATTACTTGTTCTGCCATATTATGTCACATTGGTTATTCAAATATACTCGTAACTCGAGACTTATTTGGATAAAATTAGTTAATTCCTTCTATCGTAACTTCTTTATTGATTTTAGCAACTAAACCTTGCAATACTTTTCCAGGACCTACTTCTACGAAATGCGTAGCTCCATCTTGAATCATCGCTTCCACACTTTGTGTCCATCTAACTGCACCTGTCAATTGTGCGATAAGATTTTCTTTAATTTCCTGTGGATCAGTCACCGCTTTTGCTACTACATTTTGATAAATTGGTGCGATAGGAGTGGAGAATGTTGCTTTGTGAATGGCTTCAGCCAATTCTTCTTTCGCTGGATTCATCAATGGAGAGTGGAATGCACCGCCCACTGGTAAAGGCAAAGCACGTTTTGCACCCGCTGCTTTCATTTTTTCACAAGCTATTTCGATACCTTTCGCACTACCGCTTATGACCAATTGACCAGGACAATTATAGTTGGCAGCAACTACGATTTCCCCGGATTCTTTTTCTATTTCTTTACAGATTTCTTCTACTTTATCATCCGCTAAAGCTAAAACTGCGGCCATAGTTGATGGTTGCAATTCACATGCTTTTTGCATAGCAGTTGCACGGATACTTACCAATTTCAAAGCATCTTCAAAAGTCAAAACCTTATTAGCCACCAACGCAGAAAATTCACCCAAAGAATGTCCTGCAACCATGTCAGGTTGTGGATTTTCCAAAGTTAAATAAGCAATTACAGAATGTAAAAACACCGCAGGTTGTGTAACCTTAGTTTGTTTCAAGTCCTCAGCAGTACCTGTAAACATGATATCACTGATACGAAAACCTAAAATTTCATTTGCTTTTTCAAATAGCTCTTTTGCAATCGCATTGTTGTCATACAACGCTTGTCCCATACCTGTGAACTGACTTCCTTGGCCAGGAAATACGTATGCTTTTTTACTCATTGTTCTTTTATTTTCGTCCTAAGAGTTTAGATACTCTAGACATTTTTCTATTTCTTTTAAATAAGAATCGATTCTTTTATTCAAATTGCTTTTTTCAGTTTCTGACCAATTGTTGGCACCGATATTAGCAACATCAATTTGTTGTTTCAATTTTTCATTTTCCTTTTTATGCAAAGCCAATTGTGTAGAAGTTTCGTGTAATTCTTCTTTCAAATTGGTATTTTCCTTTTGCAAACGCTTGTATCTCGTCAGCAAAGCTTGGAGCTTTTCCTCAATAATTTCTATTTGCGTATCTGTAGACATAAATGGGGATAAATGATGAATTATTTTCTGATTTCTGCGCCTAATTCTTTTTCAAAACCTTTGATTAAATGTTGGATCATTTTATCAATCTCCGCATCTGTCAAGGTTTTTTCCTGATCTTGGAAAGAGAAATTAATCGCGATGGATTTTTTATCCTTACCTATTTTTTCATTTTCAAAAATGTCAAACAAGCGGATATTTTCTAATTTATTCAAATTAGATTTTTTGATAACGGATTCAATGGCATCAAAACTTACACTACTATCCAAAACCATTGCCAAATCTCTAGAAACAGATGGGAATTTTGGAATTTCAGTATAAGTAATTTTTTGACTTTCTACAATTTGAACCAATGGTTCTAGTAAAATATCGATAAAATATACAGGCGCTTTGATATCAAAGTCTTTCAATTTCTTACTGCTAACACGTGTAATCGTGCCGACTTTCTTTTTATTCATTTCAAAAGAAAGACCGTAATCATTTTCTAGTCTTTTGTAAGAGATTTTTTGAATACCATTCAAAGTTGCAATCGCATTTACAATCCCTTTTGCATAGAAGAAATCCATCGCTTGACCTTTGGAAATCCAATCATCTTCTTGGGTTTTACCAGAAATGTATATAGCAATATGCTCGGTCTCGATGTAATTGCCGACTTCTTTTTTATAGTAAGATTTTCCCAATTCAAATAAGCGAAGATTGCTCATTTTTCTTTTAGAATTGTAGGCAATCACTTCCAAACCCGTTTCTAACATGGAAGGACGCATCACATCCAAATCAGCACTCAAACTATTCAACATTTTTACTGAATGTTCCAATGTTTCGTCGTTATAGTATTGACTATTGGTAATAGAATTGGTCAAGATCTCGTTGAAGCCTTCACCAGAAAGGTAATTAGCGACTTTTTCTTGAATATCTAATTTGCCCACCAATAGATCTACGGAAGGAGTGATGTGAATAGAAGCTGGAATACCTATATTATCCAAACCATCAATTCGGATGATTTCTTCGACGATATCCGCAGGCAAACTAATATCTGGTTTGTTAAATGGAACCGTCATAGTTACTGCCTCTTCCGTTTCACTCAATATGTCAAATCCTAATACATTTAAAATACGCGTTACCATTTGCGGAGCGTAATATTTACCACTCAATACTTTCAAATAGTTGTATTCTAATGTAACTTGTTGTTTTTCTTTTGGATTTGGGTAAATGTCCACAATATCCGAACTAACAACTGCTCCAGCCAACTCTTGCAATAATAAAACTGCGCGTTTCAATACGTTCACCGTATTGGAAATATCCACGCCCTTTTCAAAATGTGTCGCAGCAGCCGTACGTAGATTGTGCTCAACAGAAGTTTTACGTATGGTTGTAGGTTTGAAAAAAGCACTTTCTAAAAATACATTTTTCGTTCCGTCCGTAATCCCACTATGCAAACCACCGAATACACCCGCGATACATAATCCACCTTTTTGATCACAGATCATTAGATCATGTGCTTTTAAAGTTCTTTCTTTCTCATCTAAAGTGATGAATTTAGTTCCTTCCGGTAGATTTTTAACGATGATCTCGTGACCTTCAATTTTATCCAAATCAAAAGAATGCAATGGTTGACCATATTCTTCCAATATGAAATTAGTAATATCTACCACATTATTAATAGGTCGGATACCCACTGCTTTCAATCTATTTTGTAACCATTCTGGAGATTCTTTTACCGTAATGTTACTAAGTGAAATACCTGCATAACGTTGGCAATCTTCCGTATTTTCAATAGTCACTTTTACAGGTAAAGTATTTTCTCCTGTCTTAAAATCCGCAATAGAAGGTGTAATACAATGAATTTCTTTTCCTTGATGATGACTCAAATAAGCGCAAACATCTCTCGCGACACCGATGTGACTCATCGCATCCATACGATTGGCAGTCAAACCAATCTCATAAATTGTATCTGTGAAAATATTAAAATATTCAGATGCTGGCGTTCCTGGTTTGACATCATTAGGCAAAACCATAATACCATCATGATTATTTCCTAAACCAATCTCATCTTGAGCGCATATCATACCAAAACTTTCCACGCCACGAATTTTTGCTTTTTTCATGGTCAATGGATCTCCTTCCAATGGATAAATAGTTGCGCCGACAGTTGCCAAGATAATTTTTTGACCAGCAGCTACATTGGTAGCACCGCATACAACTTGTACAGGTTCTTCCTTGCCAATATTAACTGTTGTCACATGCAAATGATCCGAATTTTCATGATCTACACATGTCAAAACCTCTCCAACAACCAATCCTTCCAAGCCACCTTTAAGACTTTCAAAAGATTCCATTGCTTCTACTTCCAAGCCAATAGAAGTAAGTATTTTAGATAATTGCTCTTCTTCAATTTTTTCTGGTAAATAATCATTTAACCAGCTGTAGGAAATTGTCATCTCTTTTATTTATTTAATACCAGTTTTTATATTGGTAAAGTGGCTGCGAAATTAAGAAAAAAGATGCACAGGATAATTATAAGGTATCTAATTAAGGTAATGAGTATTTTTGCAGCCAATTTTAAGTTTTATGTTGAAGAATTTTAGCCGTAAATTATTTTGCTTTTCTTTTATATATATAGGTATCGTGACACAGTCGAATGCGCAGATTAAATTGGCAAAAAAAATATTGCATAAATATTTGACCAATGAAAGGGACAGCAGCAGAAAGCCCACTTTCATGCCACTTCCAATATTTTCTTATGCACAAGAGACTAGAACAGAATTGGGATTAATGGGTTTATATTCATTTTATACGGATAGAAATGATTCGATGAATCGTATTAGCACCTTAAGTGCAAGCGGTTCATTTACCCAAAATAGTCAGTATACTGGCAAATTAAGAGCAGATATTTGGACAAAAAATAATGATCTACACGTAGTATCTGAAATTCGTTACCGAGATTTTCCTTTCTATTATTATGGTATAGGTGCCAATACTTTAAAATCTGATCGTACGCTTTTGGATGAAAAAAGATTTCGCGCTTTTTTTAGTGTAGACAAAAAAGTAACCGGACATTATTATATAGGTGGTATTATTGATTTTGAAAATTACGACTATAAAGCGCATGATAATAATACAGGAGGAATATATCCTACACAAAATCTTGTAGGAAAAAATGGTGGTAAGATATTGACTTTAGGTATAGAAAATCTTATAGATACCAGAAATACTAATACTTATACCACCAAAGGGCAATATATCAATCTGGATGTCAACTGGGCACCTAATCTATTTGGAAAAGATAATTATCGTGGCGCACTTATAGATTTCGACTATAGATATTTCCATAGTTTCACTCCCAAGTTAGTGTTAGGATTAAATGGAAATTATAGTACACTTACAAGAAACAATGCACCGTTTTACCTGTTATCCACAATGGGTAATGACGAAATTATGCGTGGTTATTACAATGGACGTTATCGTGATAAGGCTTTTGCCGCAGCCCAATCAGAATTAAGATATCGGTTTGTTCCTAGATTTGGTGTAGTAGCATTTGCAGGTTTAGGAACCGTATATGGGCAAAGTAAATTAAGTACAGGAAATATTAAACCTAATTATGGCGGTGGACTACGTTACTTTTTTGATTTGGACAAAAATATGAGTGTCCGTATTGATTATGGTGTTGGACAAAGAGTAGCAGGCGAAAGTAGACAAGGCGGTTTTTATTTCTCCTTCGGGGAAGCATTTTAATAAATAATTGATATTCAAATAATTATGTTAAAAAGAGATATACTTACAAAGAATCTAGCCATTCTTGTGGATAAAGTACAACAAATCAATAATAAGATCATGGATGATCCAGGTGAAGCATTGAAAATGGTGGAAAATGTCGAAGACACATCTATTTTGGATCAACTTGCTCAAAAATCCGGGCAAATATTGTTAGTAGACGATCAAATGGTGAAGGCACAGATTGATTTAGCATTTGCAAAAGCCAATATTTTACAGAAACAAGGCAAAGAAGTGGAAGCAAAAGCACAATTTCAACAGGTTTATCAACATATGCAGTCTTTTCAGGAGATATTTCCCAAAAATTTTCCTTTCGATTTTTTTAGTAAAATGGCGATTATTAAAAATAACATTTAAAAATGTGGGTAAACTATCATCGTCTTTTCGTTAAAAACATGCTTTTTAACATAAATATGTTAATAACTCACTTTGATGGTGCAAAACCCCAATATTTTCAAAAATTATTGTGAAGAAAAATAGAATAAGTACGATGAAATTCCTTGCAAATACCAAAGTCAACAATTTCAACACGAATTATCCATTGTTAATTCACAGTCAATTTTTGTTAATATTAAATTAACCCACAGAAATTAGCCTGTGTATTAAAATTTGTGAATAACGCTCTGAAATTGCTAATTTTATATTGTAAATGATATTGCGTGTAATTGTTAATAAATGTGGATAAACTCAAAGTAATTAACTTCCATCATTGTGGATAATCAAGTTATCCCGAAATCCACACTCCTAATAGTAATAAGGTTTTTATATAAATAAAGAAATAATATAAATATTACGGTAGATATGAACATTGATATAGCGTTGGAAAAGATTGAAGAAAAAGGATATTTGGATGTAGCCATAGATCCAACTTTGGATCTGTTTGAAGAAATTCAAAAATTGAAAAAGGAAAAGAATGCAGTTTTGTTAGCACATTATTATCAAGATGCGGATATACAAGATGTAGCAGATTATATTGGGGATAGTTTGGGGCTTGCACAACAGGCTGCACAGACAGATGCAGATATGATTGTATTTGCTGGTGTACATTTCATGGCGGAAACTGCCAAGATCTTAAATCCAACTAAGAAAGTGTTGCTGCCTGATTTGAATGCTGGTTGCTCGCTTGCAGATAGCGCCCCTGCAGATGCTTTTAGAGCTTTCAAAGCAAAGTACCCTGATCATATCGTTGTTTCTTATGTGAATTGTACAGCTGAAATCAAAGCATTGAGTGATATTATCTGTACAAGTGGTAATGTGGAAAAGATCATTGAAAGTATCCCAATGGATCAACCTATCATATTTGCACCGGACAAAAATCTAGGTGCTTATGTAAATAAGGTTACGGGCCGCAATATGGTTCTTTGGAACGGATCCTGTATGGTTCATGAGATTTTTAGTTTGGAGAAGATTTTGCGCCTTAAAACGCAGCATCCAAAGGCAAAAGTATTGGCACATCCTGAATGCGAACAAGCTGTTTTGGATGTAGCAGATTATGTTGGAAGTACAACAGGTATTTTGAATTTTGCAAAAAAGGATGATGCACGAGAATATATTGTTGTCACGGAGACTGGTATTTTACATCAAATGATGAAGGATAACCCAAATAAGACCTTTATTCCTGCACCACCTAATAATGGCTGCGCATGTAACGATTGTCCTCATATGAAGCTTAATACGCTCGAGAAGCTATATTTATGCATGAAGTATGAACAACCTGAATTACTTATGGACGAACAATTGCGTATAGAGGCTAAAAAACCAATTGATCGGATGCTTGAAATAAGCAGAAAAGCAGGATTAATTAAATAATGAATTGTAGTAAAATACTTTATGAATTAAAATCTATTGTTTGATCTGAGCCATTTTCATTAAATGGATCATTATAAATTCTATTTTTTTGTTCTAAGTATTTTTTACTTGTATTTTCTATGTATTGACCTAATTGTAGATCATTCATATATATGAGTGAAAAATAATTGGGTCTATATTCTTTCATGTATATCTGTCTGTCTGTATCACTTAGATTTGTCAATTGTCTTACTAAGGAAATCGTAAATCTATGACTTACATAGTTATATTGTTCGTCCTCAATAATTCTTCTGCGGTACATTTCTTGTCTTTTGTTGTATGCAAATTTGAATGAATTGATTAATGCATCAACATCTACGCCTACACCAAATGTACCAGGTGCAGCTTGAGATAATCTGAATCCACCTTTATCTGGATTAAATATTTTAGCATATTCTTGCCTATTTCTTATAGAATCTAATCTATAACTATTTGCTTGAACAGTCACAGGAGATAACCAATGTTTATCATCAGGAAGAGGAGAAGTTGCTTTTAGACTTACATTGAATTGATATGTATATTTAACTATACTGGATGCGTATTTTAAGGTGTTTCTACCTTTATAATTAAACCAAAGGCTATCTTTTGGAAGTAATGTAATTATATAATTACCTACTGAATCAGTGTAAGTAACATGACCAGAATTTGTTTCCACTTTTACATTTGGTATAGGTTTGTAATGCGTCTCGTCATACACAGTACCTGCAATTGCTGTTCCTCTTTGAGCTTTGGCAATCATTATGCTAGACAAAAAGACTACAGGAATTAATATAAGTTGATTCAGGTTTAATTTATAATTCAATGTAAGCACTGTTTTAAAATTGTAATATTACATTACTATTTTGATCTTTGTTGATAAAAAATGTTTAAAAGATTAAACTATAATTATAGTTTAATCTTTTAATAACAATTTGTTTTATAAAATAATTATCTTCCCATGTAGACCATTAATATTTGGATGTCACTTGGGTTGACACCGCTTATTCTACTAGCTTGTCCAAGTGTTGCAGGTTTGATTTGATTTAGTTTGAGCATGGATTCTTTTCTTAATGCTGGAATATTTTCATAATTGAAATTTTCTGGTATTTTAAGATTTTCCATTTGACTCATTCTTATAACTAATTCTTCTTCTTTTTCAATATATTTTTCATATTTGATTTGAATTTCTGCTTGTTCAATAGTTTCAGAATTATATTGTGCAGTTTCTTCTTTGAGTACTTTTACGGACTCTAAAATAGGTTGTATAGCTACATCAGGTCGCAACAATATCTTAGCTGCTCTTTGCTTTTCTGTAATAGAAGCGGAAGAAATATCTGTTAAATAAGGATTGATTTCATCAGGAAGTACATTTGTTTCTTTCATTGCATATATGATCTGTTGTACATCTTGATTTTTCTTTTCTACTTTTTTCATTCTATCTTCTTTCGCTAAACCTAACTCAAAACTCTTAGGAGTCAAACGGAGGTCTGCATTATCTTGTCTCAAAAGTGTCCTATATTCTGCACGGCTTGTAAACATACGATATGGTTCTTTGGTTCCTTTATTTACTAGATCATCAATCAATACACCGATATAAGCTTCATTTCTTTTTAGGATAAATGGATCGTTTTCATGTATCTTTTGGTGTGCATTGATTCCTGCCATTAAACCTTGACAAGCAGCTTCTTCATATCCAGTGGTGCCATTGATCTGTCCTGCAAAAAATAAATTAGAAATTAATTTAGTTTCCAATGTAAGTTTCAATTGTGTAGGAGGGAAGAAGTCATATTCAATTGCATAACCTGGACGAAAGATCTTTGCATTTTCAAATCCTTTTATTTGACGTAATGCTTTAATCTGTACATCTTCAGGAAGTGAAGTAGAAAAACCATTTACATAAATCTCGCAAGTATGAAAACCTTCTGGTTCTACAAATATTTGATGTCTATCCTTATCAGCAAATCGATTTATTTTATCTTCAATACTTGGACAATATCTCGGACCTACGCCTTCAATTCTTCCTGTGTACATTGGACTTCTATCAAATCCGGTTTTAAGTATTTCATGTACATTGGTATTGGTATAAGTAATATGGCAACTTCTTTGTTGTTCTGCATTGATTTTTTTTACATCCATGTAAGAGAAACCTGAAATGTATTCATCTCCTTTTTGCTCTTCCATTAGATCATAATTTAAACTTCTGCCATCTACTCTTGGAGGTGTACCTGTTTTTAAACGATCGCTTTCCATACCATAGGCAACTAATTGTTCGGTTATACCAGTAGCACCTTTCTCAGCTATTCTACCACCTTTCAATTGTTTTTCACCTATATGAATAACTCCATTTAGAAATGTGCCACTTGTAATAACCACAGATTTGGATCTAATCTCATGACCAAGACTTGTCTTTACACCGCATGCTTTTCCATTTTCTATGATTATTTCAGTTACCATATCTTGATAAAAATCTAGATTGGGAGTTTGTTCTAGCATTTCTCTCCATGTAGCTGCGAATAACATTCTATCACTTTGTGCTCTTGGGCTCCACATTGCCGGACCTTTACTTCTATTAAGCATTCTAAATTGTAATAGACTTTTATCTGTTACAATTCCGCTATATCCACCCAATGCATCTATTTCTCTTACTATCTGACCTTTTGCAATTCCACCCATCGCAGGATTACAACTCATCTGTGCTAATACTTGGAGATTCATTGTAATTAATAAAACCTTATCTCCTAAATTAGCTGCCGCTGCCGCTGCCTCACATCCTGCATGTCCTGCTCCTGCTACAATTACATCGTATTCTGCAAACATTGTATAACTTAATTTATGGGTGCAAAGTTACTATTGTTATTTAAAGAAAGGGTTAATTATTTTATGTTCCACGTGGAACATAAAATAATTAACCCTTGAAATGAATTTTAAAATAAGTAAAATGTTCCACGTGGAACATTTTACTTATTTAGATGGTATTGTATATAAAAGTCTTCTTTTAGACGCATAAGTTTCTCATCTACTTCTTTTTTATCTAAATAACCACATAAGTGTAATGCACCGTGAAATATAACACGTAATTTCTCATTAAATAATGGTTGATGTAATTTTTTGGCGTTATCGATGATTCTATCAATACTAATATATATTTCGCCTATTGTTTCCTTGCTATCTTCATTACTTAAGTCAAATGTTACTATATCTGTATAGAAGTCGTGTTGTAAATAGGTTTTATTTATTTCAAGTAAATAATCATCTGAACAAAATATATAATCTATTCTTTCAAGTGGTTTATTTTCATTTTGAAATATATATTCAATGGATTGATGTATAGATTTCTTTTCTTTTATAGATAGATTACGGTCAGCGTAATGGAAGAATACTTTTTGCATGAGTGATGATTGTTTTAATAGTGTCAAAATTCGTAAATCCGGAGGAATAACAAAATTTTAAATAAGTATTTAGGTATCTTTGGTGTTCATTATTAATAAGTTATATGAAGAAGCTATCAGAATTAAAAGTAGGTCAAATAGCAGTAATAAAGGAATTTTGTAATGATGAGACTTTTATTAAATTAATGGAAATGGGTTGTGTTCCAGGAGAATTGGTTAAGTTAGAACAAATTGCACCTTTAGGTGATCCAATTTCTATTATAGTTGTTGGTTATAATCTAAGTTTGAGATTGTCTGAGGCAGATGATATATTGGTAGAATTGGTAGAGTCTGATGTTGTTTTAAATAAGAAATAAAGATTGAAATGAAAATTGGTTTATATTTCGGTTCATTTAATCCTATTCATAATGGCCATCTAATAATTGCACAGCACGTTTTAAATAACTCAGATTTGGATCAAATATGGTTTGTGGTTTCTCCACAGAATCCTTTTAAACCTTCCAAAACCTTATTGAATGAATATGATAGATTAAATTTAGTAGAAATTGCTATTGCTGATAATAATAGATTTAAAACCTCTGATATTGAATTTAAGCTACCAAAACCTTCCTATACGATCGATTCAATTACTTATCTAAGAGAAAAATACCCTAATAATAAATTTACGATTATAGTAGGAGGGGATAGTTATCAGAATATAGGTAAATGGAAAAATAGTGAATTACTTCTATCTCAGAATGATATTATCGTATATGCTCGACCTGGATTTGAATTAAATCTAAAAGCTGTAAGAGAGAATATTACCTTTTTAACAGAAGTGCCTCTGTTAAATATATCAGCAACCTATATCCGTTCTTGTATTATTCATAAACAATCTATCCAATATTTAACACCAGATAATGTTATAAAGGAGATTGAAAAAAATGGATATTTTGAAAGAATAAACCTAGAAAAATAAAGATGTTGATTATTCTGTATTTAAAGGGCTAATTAATTACATTTGCCTAATATTAAATTGTAATTTTTTAACTTTTTTCTTAGATTTTATTTAAGATATTGTACGAGAATTTAACGCATAAATAAAAAATAGAATTCTTCCCCGAATGAAAAAATCGTTTTTAGTAATTATTACTTCCTTATTTGTTACAGTTTTTACTGCCAAAACTGTCCATGCTCAAGACAATAATCCGGATTCTGCAACGATAGTAAATGAAGCTTTGAAAGAAAGTGCTCAAGAACGTCAAATTCAGGATAAAGAAAATGAAAAACCTAAACCAAATAGGTTTTCTAAATTTGATCTTTCTAAAAGACCACATGATCATTTAATTATTGGTTTTGGTATTGCTGGTCTTTCTGGTACAAATGATACTACTTCAACTCATGGATTTTCTAGACAATTTGAAATTGAAATGATGTTTGATAAGCCAATTAGAACCAACCCACATCTAAGTGTAGGTTACGGATTAGGATTAATGAGTACCAATTTGTTTTTTAGTAATAAGTATATAGATCTTGCTACATCTACTAATAGTGTTGATTTTAGTACAACGAAAAAATTCAATAAATTTAAATTGGTATTGAATTATATAGAAATTCCAGTTGAATTTAGATATGCTAAAAATATTGAACAACCTCAAAAGGGTTTTAAATTTGCTATCGGAATTAAAGCTGGGTATTTGATGAGTGCATATTCTAAGGGAAAAAATGAAATTAACAGTTCTGGAGCTTCCTTATACGGTACTGGATATGTTGAAAAACAAAGAAATTCTAGATTTTTTAATTCCACTATGTTATCTGGAACTGCTAGAGTAGGATTTGGAGCTTTTTCCATATTCGGAAATTATTCTGTTTTAAGTATGTTTAAATCAGCTGCTGGACCGACTTTACGTCCATATTCAATTGGTTTTGCAGTAAGTGGTTTGTAAATTGAATAAAATTTCTTAAATTTATATAAATAGACAATGTTGTTAAAAACAATATTGTCTATTTTAATTTTTAAAATAGTTCAGATTGATAGATAAAAAGTCAAAAATAAAATTAGAGGAGCAGGCTGTATTAGTTGGTTTAATGCAGCAAGGGCAACGCGAAGAGCAAATGAATGAATTTTTGGATGAATTGGCCTTTCTTGCTGAAACTGCTGGAGCAACTGCAGTGAAAAGATTTTACCAAAAAATGGAGAGACCAGATAGTAGAACTTTTGTAGGAAGTGGAAAACTATTAGAAATCAAAGATTATGTAAAATCAAAAGAAATTGATTTAGTCATATTTGACGATGAATTAACTGGTGCACAACTAAATAATATATCCAAAGAATTGCAAGTTAGAGTTATTGATAGAAGTGACTTAATCCTTGATATTTTCGCAAGTAGAGCTAGAACTGCACAAGCCAGAGTACAAGTGGAGCTGGCTCAATACCAATATATATTACCAAAATTGAGAGGTATGTGGACACACTTGGAAAGACAAGGCGGTGGCATTGGTTCTCGTGGTCCAGGAGAAACAGAAATAGAAACGGATCGTCGTATCGTTAAGGATAAGATTTCATTTCTCCGCGGTAAATTAAAAGAAATTGATAAGCAAGCTTTTACACAAAGAAAGGAGCGGGGTGAATTTATAAGAGTTTCCTTAGTTGGATATACTAATGTGGGGAAAAGTACAATTATGAATTTACTGAGTAAGAGTGATGTATTTTCTGAGAATAAATTGTTTGCAACTTTGGATACAACTACTAGAAAATTAGTATTTGAAACAACTCCATTTCTTTTGAGCGATACAGTGGGATTTATACGAAAATTACCGCACCATTTGGTGGAAAGTTTTAAAAGTACTTTGGATGAAGTGAGAGAGGCAGATATATTGCTTCATGTTGTCGATATTTCCCATCCTCAGCACGAAGAGCAGATCGCCGTGGTAAATAAGACTTTACAAGATTTAAAAGCTTTTGATAAGCCTATTATTACTGTTTTTAATAAGATGGATCTCTATGCAGATAGATATTTTGATCAATGGTTGTCTGACGATGTAAAGTCTCAATTAAAGCAGGAACTGTATCAAAAATGGGAGAATATCACTGAGGGTAATAGTATATTCATATCAGCTGTAGAAAGGGAAAATATAGACCATTTAAGAGATAAAATTTTAAATAAGGTAAAAGATTTATACAAAGTTAGATATCCCTATAAAACGCATTATTTTTAATGAAATATATGGAATCCGAATTGGAATGGTTGAAGGTTTCTGACAGTATATTCGACGAAAATGTTATTAAAAATATAAAATTAAATAATAATGTAATATCTATTGTGTTTAATAACAATAGATTATATGCATTTCAATCGAAATGTCCACATTCTGGAGCTAAATTTTCTGAAGGATTTTTAGATAAAAATAATTGTCTAGTTTGTCCTTTACATAAATTCAAATTTAAACTCACAAACGGTTTAAACGTGACAGGAGAGGGTTATCGACTAAAAGTATATCCTACCAAATTAGAAAATAGTATTTGGTTTGTAGGCATAAAAAAAGAGAATCAAATTTGATTCTCTTTTTTTAAATAATTTTTTGAATATTAATTATTTAACATCAATGGCATTACCAACATCAATAAATCTTCTTCTGCTGGTTGTTCGGATGGTTTTAAAATTCCAGCTTTTGTAGATGTAGATAATTCTATTTTCACATCATCTGTGTCAGCAGCATTCAACATTTCAATTAAGAATTTAGCGTTGAAAGCTATTTTTAAATCTTGTCCATCATAGCTACAAGACATTCTTTCATTACCTTCAAAACTAAAATCGATATCTTGAGCCATTAATTGTAATTGATTTCCTGTAATACTTAAAGCAACTTGATTGGTACTTTTGTTACTAAAAACACTTACGCGTCTTAATGCACTTTGGAAGGTAGCTTTGTTTACAGTTAATGTATATGGGTTATCTGTAGGTATTACTACTTTATAATCTGGGAAACGAGCATCAATTAATCTACAAATTAATTGTTTAGCCCCATTTTTCACAAATAAATGATTGGAATTGTAGGTAATCTCTAAGATATCCTCATTATCAGGCATTACATTTTTCAAAATGTTCAGCGGTTTTCTTGGAACGATAAAACTAGCAGCAACACCAGGTTTAACATCTGTTCTTTTGAACCTTACTAATCTATGAGCATCCGTGGCGATAAATTGAATTGATTCTTCTGTTAATTCGAAGAAAACACCAGTCATTGCTGGACGTAAATCATCTGTACTTACGGCGAAAATTGTTTTATTAATTGCTGTAACCAATGAAGAACTAGTCATACTAAATGTAGTCGTATCATCGGCTTCTGGTTCCTTCGGAAAATTATCTGGATTTTCACCTAAGATTTTATATTTACCATTGTCACTAGTGATTTCAATTGCATAATTGCTATCAATCGTAAATGTCAATGGTTGATCAGGCAAGTTTTTAAGAGAATCGATCAAGATCTTCGCTGGTATACATATTTTTCCATTCTCAGCACTTTCTACATCCAATTGTATACGCATAACTGTTTCAAGATCAGTAGCTAGTACATTTAATTTTTTATCATTTATATCAAATAAAAAATCTTCCAATATAGGTAAAACTGTATTGGTACTGATAACTCCCTGAACTTGTTGCAGATGTTTCAGAAGGGAAGAAGAAGAAACAATAAATTTCATATCACTTACTTAATAAATTATATTGCTGCAATTTTACAAAAATTAACTAAGTTTTCGATAGATTATAGTAATTTAAATAAAATAAATCTGCATTATCTTGCCAAAAATTTAATTATCACTTGCAAAATAGACTCACACCAGCACTTGCTTTCGAAAAAATCAAATATTTCTGCGCTTATCAGGAGAGAAGTCATCATGAAGTAAAGGATAAATTATACAAATACGGTATTTATAGCGACGATATTGATCAAATTATAGCTACACTTATTGAAGAAAATTATCTTAATGAAGAGCGATTTGCAACGAGTTATGTACGTGGAAAATTTAAAATGAAACATTGGGGTAAGATAAAAATAACGCAAGGATTAAAAGTAAAAAGAATCAGTTCGTATAATATAAAAATTGGTTTACTGGAAATTGAAGAAGATGAATACCTAGATGTTGCTTACAAATTGACAGAAGGGAAGTGGTTACAATTAAAGGATGAACAATATATCAATAGACAGGCAAAAGTAATTAGATACATGCTTCAAAAAGGATTTGAGTTACATCTAATAACAGATTGTATTAAAAGAATCAGGGAATAGAATGAAAGATTGGAAAAAGATTATTTTATGTGGAGCTATTCTGTCAATTGGTTTTTTAAATAAAACGCAAGGACAAAAACTACATAATAAAGCCATAGGTATTAATTCCGAAAACGATAGCTATATGCTGATGGGAAAAGATGGATATTATACAAATGGACTGACTTTATACTATGGCTGGGCATCAAAAGATGTGAACAAAACAAATATTCGTCAGATTTCATTTGGGCAATATATGTATAATGCAAAAAATGGCAGTTATAAAGAATTGAATGAATTAGATCGACCGATCACTGCGTATTTATTTGTAAGATATAATCAAACCCATTTTGTAAATAAAAATGTACTGCGATGGGGAGTTGATATAGGAACTATTGGTCCCAATGCTCTGGGGAAACCAGTACAACAATTTATACATAGCACACTAGGCATGTATAAGCCTCAAGAGTGGCCATATCAATTGAGAAATGCTTTAGCTATCAATTCCAATATTGAATATGCTTCACTATTAATTGCACACAAAAATCTCGTTTTCCAACCAGTATTTAATGCCAATCTCGGAATGACTTATACGGATCTAAGCGCATCGGCTTTATTACAATTAGGAAGAATATTGGAAAATTCTAAAAGCATTTTTTGGGATGCTGACCTTAATAAAACTACCAAGGATGATAATGAAAGCTTTTTTTTCATACAACCAGAAGTCAAATATCAAATTTATAATGCAACAGTCCAAGGTGGTCTTTTTAATAATCAATCAGAAACATTCACTGCACCTTTAAATAGAATACTTTTTCAACCAAAAATGGGTTGGTTTATTTCAACAAAAAAAATGGGCTGGAAATTCTACACACAATATCAAAGTAAAGTTGCTAAAACGCAAATTCAGAATCAAATTTTCGGAGGAGTGGAGATAAAGTTAAAATTTTAATAAGTTTTTATTTTTTGTTTACATATTGTTAACATATATTTGTCTGGAGAATTAGGACTATATGCTAAAAAATAACTAAAACTGCATAAAATCTAATAATCGAAACTTAATTACTTATTTTAAAATTTACACATGAGATCAAGGAAATTGGTTAAACTTTCCATGCTCTTTTTGTTTTTGATGTTCTCAATCGGAGCTGTATTTGCTCAAAAATTGACTATTAAAGGAGACATTAAAACTAAAGAGGGAAAATCTATTGAAGCGGCAACTATTAGAGTTGAAGGCGTTAATGGTTCTGTTACTTACACTGATAGTACTGGAGAGTTTTCCATACTAGCAAGTAAAGGTAACCATTTGATAGTCGAAAGAGTAGGCTATAAACCAGAAACTATTGTAGTTAATCCAGACAATACCTTTTATAACGTTGTTTTGGAAGAGTCTTCCCAATCATTAGATGAAGTAGTAATTACAGCTAGTGGTGAAATGGTTAAAAGACGAACTCAAGGTTACACCTCGACCACATTAAATTCAAAAGATCTTACTATGTCCAAACCACAAAGTGTTGCAAGTGCATTAGCTGGAAGGGTTCCTGGCTTGGATGTTTCCGCTGTAGGTGGAGGAGTAAATCCTAACTATAGATTAGTAATGAGAGGACAAAGATCTATTACTGGAAATAATAATGCTCTGATTGTATTGGATAATGTTATAGTTCCAAGCGATGTTTTAAATAACATTAATCCTGAAGATATTGAGACAATGACTATATTGAATGGTGCACAAGGGGTTGCACTTTATGGATCTCAAGCTTCAAATGGCGCATTATTGGTTACAACAAAGAAAGGTAAACAAGGTGCTCCTCGTGTAAATATATCACAAACAGTAACTGGGACTAAGGTTGCTTTTGGTCCAAAATATCAAAAAGAATTTGGTTCAGGAGGAGAAGGGTATGGTTATGATAGCAATGGAGACCCTCTATTTGAATCGGTAGAAAACCAATCTTATGGTCCAAGATATGATGGATCTACAAGAGATCTTGGTTACGCATTAGAAGATGGATCTCAATTGACAGCAAAATATTCGTATTTTAAGGACAGGATGAAATTCTGGCAAACTGGAATATCTAATCAATCAGACTTTTCTATTTCTGGAGCTGATGATAAAAGTAATACTATGTTTAGTGCACAGTATTTAAATTCTGATGGTGTCACTTGGTTGGATAATTATAAAAGGGTTTCTGTAAGATTGAATGGAGGTCGTAAGTTTTTGGATAACTTAGAATTGAATTATGCGGTTAATTATGTACAAAATAGATATAATACTACATCAGCATTATCTACGGTTTATGATCAATTTAATAATATGCCCGGTTGGATACCTATTACTAGCTTTAAGGATTGGAAAAATAACAAATTTGCTAACCCAAATGGATACTACAATCCATGGTACCCTAATCCATATTTTACCATAGAAAATAACAGAAGCTATACCGCAAATGACTATTTAATTGGAAATATTTCATTGAAATATGCTCCTACAAAATGGTTAACAATTACCACTCAAACTGGTTTCAATCAAAGAACAATTACCACGCAACAAACAACAGGTAAATTTAATTATACCGAGTTTGCGAAAACATCAAGTGGAGGTTCTAAAACAGATATAGTAGGTTCTGACTATGAGTGGGCAAGTACGAACAGACAATTGTTCTCGAATTTGTATTTCGATTTTCACAAAAGAGTAAATGATTTTAATTTTAATTTATTACTAAAAGCAGATTTACAGAATCAATACTATAAATATGTAACGGCAAATGTAAATGGTCTTTCAGATAGTAGCATTTTTAATCTCAGCAATACCTTAAATTATCCAAGTGCATCCTCTAACTATTATCAAGCTCGTCAGTATGGTCAAGCATATGAATTTAAGGTGGGATATAAAAATTATTTATTCTTACATACTACAGGTAGAAGAGATGTTGTATCCATTTTAGATCCTAGTAATAGATCTTTCTTCTATCCAGAAGTCGATATATCATTCGTAGCATCTGATGCGATACCTGTTTTGAAAAGAGCGGAATGGTTAGATGTATTAAAATTCCGTGGTGGATGGTCTAAAGTAGGGCAGGTTAACTTAAGTGGTTATCAATTTGGAGCATACGCATTGGAGCCAACTTTTGGTCAAGCGAATGGATATCCTTATAGTGGAGTTGCGGGGCAAACCGTAAGTGGTACAATTGTTCAGACAGGATTAAAGCCAGAAATTACAAAAGGAGTAGAGTTTGGTACAGATTTTACATTGTTTAATAATAAGGTGGATGGTTCCTTTACTTATTATAGAACGATCACAAATAATCAAACAATTACAACTGGAGTTTCTAATGCTACAGGATACCAAAGCTATTTGAATAATGCTGGAGCTACTTTAAATAGAGGTATAGAAACTAGATTGACTGTCAATATAATTGATAATGCAAATTATACTTTATCGATGACAGGAACCTATGCACATCAATATAGTGAAGTTACAGAGTTGACCTCTTCTTTACCTAGAATGTCAATTGCATCCTATACATATGCAGGATCTTATGCTATTGCGGGTATGCAATTTCCCCAAATCTATGGAACGGATTACAATAGAGATGACAAAGGAAGAGTTATTGTAGATAAGACAACAGGTTTGCCTTCTGTTTCTACAACTTGGGTAAATTTGGGTAATGCAAATCCTAGACATATATTAGGTTTAACACCAAGTTTTAGATTCAAAAATTTCAATATCAGTGCAGTTTTTGAATATAGAGGAGGTATGAAACGTTACAATTCAATCGGTTCAAGTTTAGCGTGGTCAGGAATGGGTATCAATACTGTTAAGTATGATAGAAAGCCATTTGTATTTCCTAATTCAGTGTATTTAGGAGATGATGGTACTTATGTAGAAAATAAAAGCATCGTTACTGCTTATGGGGGAGATAATTTTTGGGCACAAAATGTCTATACGAGCGCTGCTAGTAATTTCGTAACTAATGGAGCTTACTGGAAATTGCGTCAGTTGAGTATTTCTTATGCATTACCAGCATCCATATTGGGTAAACAACATGTTTTGAAATCTGCAACTATAAGTGTACAAGGAAGAAATTTATTTTTATGGATGCCTAAAGATAATGTCTATACTGATCCTGAATATAGTGCAGCAGGAAGTGACAGTAATGGTATAGGGCTGACTGGATATGATGCTCCTCCTCAACGTTACTATGGTGCTACAATTTCACTAACATTTTAATTCTAATTCAAAATGAATATACATAAATCATTATTATTATTTTCTACGGTAATAGGTTTACTATTCACATCTTGTAATAAATACCTTGATGTAAATAAGAATCCTAATACATCGACAAGTTCTACTCCTCAATTAGTATTACCTCAAGCTATTGTTTATTCTGGCGCAGTATTAAACACACTAAATACTTATGGTCTCCAAATAGGTGGTTATGCAGCTAATGCTGGTGGATATGGTGGATTTGGTGTAAACTGGACTTATGACTTTGGACAAATTAATTATACAGGTATTTGGTCAAGTTCTTATGATGTTTTAGAGGATATACAATATGTAATAAATGTTGCAGCAACTAGACCAGAAATATATCCTTATTATAGTGCTGCTGCTAAAATATTAAAAGTATACAATTATGAACATTTAGTGGATCAGTATAATAACATTCCCTATACAGAGGCTCTTACGTCAGCTAATTTAACTCCTAAATATGACAATGCAACGGATATTTATCCTAAACTGGCTAACATTCTAGATAGTGCAATATTAGATATCAATAGTGCAACATCTTCTGCTATAACTCTTACTTCTGGCACAGACCCATTGTTTGGAGGTGATATGACTTCTTGGATAAAATTTGCTAATACTTTGAAATTAAAGTTGATAGTTAAAGGGTCAGCAACTGTAAGTTTTGCTAATACAACATTTACAAGTGAAGGTTTTCTTACGGATGATGCGATTGAAAATCCTGGATATGCACAAGCAAATGGGCAAACTAATCCTTTTTGGTCTACTTGGGTAGTAAGTTATACAGGAGTAGCTGCAACTAGATCATGGATTCCTTCTAGATATACTTATTCTTTCTATAATGGCAATAAGATTAGTGATACAGGAAGAGGAAAAAAAATATATTATAATTTCCCTAGTACTCCTATAAATCAATTGGGATTGTCTCAGGATAATTCTTATGCTGCTCCTGCTACTGCTGGGGCTTGGTATTCAGGAACAGGAAGTGGAACCTCTTTAGGAGGTGCTGCTGGTGTTATGAAAGGATACAATATGGGCGTTGCTTTGTTTACTGCAGCTGAAAGCTATTTTTTACAAGCGGAGGCACAGTTAAGAGGAATTATTTCAGGAACCCCACAGACTTCCTTTGAAGCAGGCATTACAGCTTCATTTAAGTATATTTATATGCTTCCTAATGAAAGCCAACAATCGGGCACGGATTATAGTGGAGATGCTACGAAATATATTACGACTAATACTAGCAATTATTTGGTAAATTTTGCACTAGCTACTTCTGATGCCCAAAAGCTAGAAGCAATTATTACACAGAAATACATTGCACTTAATATGGTTAGTAGTGATGAAGGTTGGAATGAATATAGAAGGACTGGATATCCTTTTAGTTCTACTACAGTAGTGAATAATGCAAATAATTCATTTGCTTCTACTCAATCCGTATCTACAAGACCAGATCATCTGCCAACACGATTGCAATATCCTGCGAGTGAATATTCTGCAAATGATGCAAATGTCCCAAAAGATATAAGTTCATTTACTTCTCTTATTTTCTGGGCCAAATAATGGGTTTTGATATGTTGTTATTTAAAAACAAAATTTAATAAAATTATATGAACAAATTTGAAGGCTTAATATTAAAAAAATGGATCATACCTATGATTTGTCTGGTATTGATTTCATTAGTTGGGGTGTCTTGTCTTAAGAGTGGAGAAGGTTTTCCAAGTAGCAAAGATGATGTTATTGATGTGGTACTTTTGGGAGATGGTCAAATTCCTGATTCTTACACTACTAGTTCTCAAGCCTTTACTTTGTCTGGGGCTTTTGAAAATGATACATCTGGATTTGACGTAATACTTCAGTATAGTGGAGCTAGTGATTTCGCTCCACAGGATATTACGTTGACTTTAGGTGTGGATACTGCAGCATTAAATACTTACAATACACAAAATAGTACTGATTATGTTGCATTTGACTCAAGTATGCTATCTTACTCCAAAACAGTCACAATTAAAAAAGGGACAGATAGGACTATTTTGAGAATAGTTATATCAGATGCAAAGTTTGATTTCGCAACTACTTATGCGTTACCTTTAAAAATCATTTCAACAACATATGGAACTGTTGCAGCTAATGGGGGAACTAAGATCTATGCATTTACAGCAAAAAATGATTATGATGGGGAGTATACAGTTACAGGAACATTCAGTGATTTAAATTTTCCTGCTTATAAAGGGATTTATCCGAAAACAGTAGATTTAGTTTCTACAGGTATAAATACCAATTCTTATCTTGATGTAAGTACCTATAGTTCTGCCTATATTTATTACTTCTTTAATACTGGTACATCTGTATCTTATTATGGAAATTTTTCTCCAATATTTACATTTACTGGTAATAAAGTTACAGCAGTTACAAATGCATATGGGCAGGGTACAAATACTAGTTTGCGCTATGCAGAACTAAATCCATCGGGTATTAATACAGTAGAATTTGATGATAACGGAACTCCAAAGACTATTAGTGTAAGTTATTACATGAAGGTTGGTGCTGTAGGATCTGGAGCAATTCGTGTAGCTATTACAGAGGTCTATACATATGCTGGAGTAAGATAAAGCAATTATTTACAATTTTGGTTTTAGAATATTTCAAAAATGAGCCTACTTATAAACTTGTAGGCTCATTTTTTTAAATATACACATTTATTACTGTAAAAGTTATCTAATAATGACAATTATGCACTGATAAGAATAATTTCATGTAATATTTGTTTAAAGAGAACTATTTAGATTAATAATTTAAATCTAGTCAAAAGAGAAAATAACCTAACTACCAATCATATTTGCAACTAGTAAATTGGATTGATACAAGAATTTTGTTTCATCACTATCTAAACTCGCAATTAGTTTTGTTTTATCTTTCATAACAATAATAATTTTTTCTATTTTATTATCAAAATTACCATGAAGATATAGTGTATTTGAATATCTGGTGACACTCATTTGAGTTGTCATATTTAGTTTCCTTCCTAGAATAGAAAAGTTTGCTATTGTTAGATTTTCAATATCACTATTTTTGTTTACTGAATAGACTGAATCTACATCATTGGTAACAAGATAGCTATTATTAATCCAATTGACTTTAAGGAATTTGGTACTGTTCACTGCAAAGAGACTTGCTATAATAGAATTCACGTCTTTTAAAGAACCTTCATTAGGTAATAATTTAATATTACTGATTTTTTCTTCAGAAGTTTCAATAGTTCTTATTTTTGTTTTTTTATCGATTTTATCCGATTTAATATTTTGACTCCAGACAGAAGCTAGAGGGAACAAAGATATTCCTAGAAAAATAGTGCTAATTTTTGGCATTTTTTTAGAATTGGTTAATTAATAGAATAAATGTTGCTTAAAATTAACGATTATTAATGCAAATAACAATAACTTGAAATATTTAAAAAGTATTTCTATAATTATTCATTCCTGATATATTCGTTTTTATTGAATTACTAAGTAATTTTACAATTTAAATTTAGAAAATATTAAAAAAATGGTTCATTTTATAAAAATTTTCTAAATTTAAATTGTAAATATTTTTGTTAAGATAATTTAACGTTAACTTTGTATTCACAAGATGTTAAGAATTTAATAATCTTAATTTTTGTAATTAACTATACATTGTTTTGAGAATTATCGCAATCCGCGGTAGCTTAAAATAATGTATAGTTTTTTTTGCACATGAAATTTGAGAAACAAAATTTCAAAATTAGAATTTGAATTTCTGTTTTGATATTTAAGAATTAACACTAATTACATTTAATGAAAAAGAAAATTTTTAAAGCATCTTCTTTTTTGAGCTTGGTATTAGCAATGTCTACAATGACTACACAAGCACAGCAAGTAGATTCTACTGCTACAAATGCAAAAGATTCTACAAAAAAAGTGGATAAGGTAATGGATGAAGTAGTAGTGGTCGCCTATGGATCCCAAAGAGTTAAAAATTTGACTGGTTCAATGGCTACTGTTGGAGGTGCCAAATTGGCTGATAAGCCTTTTTCTTCTGTAGATAAAGCGCTTCAAGGACAAGTAGCTGGTTTACAAGTTACTTCCGGGTCAGGTGCAGCAGGATCTTCTACAGATATCAGATTAAGAGGTATTGGATCTATTTCTGCAAGTTCTAGTCCTCTATGGGTAATTGACGGTGTAATTGCATCTAGTGGAGATTGGTCTTCTAACACAACTTCTCAAAACGTTTTAAGCAGTTTAAATCCAGATGATATAGCTAGTATCACTGTATTGAAAGATGCTGCTGCAACTGCAATCTATGGATCTAGAGCTGCTAATGGAGTCATCATTGTTACTACTAAAAAAGGACAAGCAGGAACAACAAAAGTTGATTTTGTAGGTCAATGGGGTGGTAATTCAAGAGCGTTTTATAATCAAAATAATAGGCCAATGACAACACCTGAATATATGAAGGCGTTTGACATGGCTTTACAAAATGCTGGTTATTCTAATAGTTATGCATCTTCTGCAGATATCATGGTCAATGATTTTGACATGGATACTACCGTAAATACAAATTGGTATAATCTTGTGAACAGAACTGGAAATCAAGCACAATATAATTTGAGCCTTTCTGGAGGTAATGAGAAAACTCAATTTTATGCATCCAGTGGTTATTTTACACAAGACGCATCAACCATAAATTCAAATTTCAAAAGATATAATGGATCTATAAATGTACACCACAAAGCTTCAGATCGTTTAACTTTGGATATAGGTTTGAATGGTGCGTATTCCAAACAACAAACGCCACTAAACGGTGGAGCATTTGGAAATCCAAATCTAGCGTCTTATTTCGTTCCATCTTGGTATTCCCCATATAAAAGTGATGGAAGCTTAAACTATGGTACGGATGAATTTCCAAC
Source organism: Rhizosphaericola mali (assembly GCF_004337365.2). Classification (GTDB taxonomy): domain Bacteria; phylum Bacteroidota; class Bacteroidia; order Chitinophagales; family Chitinophagaceae; genus Rhizosphaericola; species Rhizosphaericola mali. The sequence continues at coordinate 4,106,473 of NZ_CP044016.1, forward strand.
TGGAGGAGGAGTATTTAATCCATTAGTGATCGCAGCATATGATAAATACACAAGTTCTCAATTTACAATGAGAGGTTTTGTATCTGGTAAATATCAGATTTTAAATAATTTAAGCTTTACTTCAAAATTCAGTTCTGAATATTTTGATTTGAATGAATATCAATATAACAACCCACTTTATGGTGATGGTTATAGTTTTGGAGGCGATGCTTATGCATATGACACAAAAGTTTTCAATTATACTTGGACAAATTTATTCAATTATAAATTAAACTTAAATAGCGCTAAAGATATCAATTTAGATATCACAGCTGGACAGGAAGCTTACAAACATAATTATAATATTATGACTGCTTCTGGTAAAGTAATGCCACAGAATTTAGAAAAGCAAGATTTGACGGTTGCTGGTGTACCTACTGCAGCAACTACTGGAAAATCATATAATGCTATGAATTCTTATTTGGCAAATGCGGTCTTCAATATTAAAGACAGATATGTAATTTCGGGATCTTTCCGTAGAGATGGATCTTCTGTTTTTGGTGCTAATCATAGATGGGGTAATTTCTTTTCCGTAGGAGGTTCTTGGAATATTAATAATGAAGACTTCATGAAAAATATTTCTTGGTTGAATGTTTTAAAATTAAGAGGTTCTTATGGTGAGAATGGTAATGCAATCGGATTTGGTGATTATTCTTCAGTTAAGTATTATACTTATGGAAGTAATTATAACAACCAAGCAGGTATGGTAATATCTAATGTTGGTAATCCAGATTTAACTTGGGAAAAAAATAAGATTTTTGATATAGGCCTTGATTGGGCATTTTTTGAAAATCGTTTATCTGGTAGTATTGATTATTACAACAGAGCAACAAGTAATTTGTTAATTAGTGTGCCATTATCTTATACAACAGGTTATACAAGTGGAGAATTGATGAATGTTGGATCTATGAGAAATAGAGGATTAGAATTTACAATCAATGGTACTCCTATTAAAACAAAAGATTTTAGCTGGGATGTAAGTTTCAATATTTCACACAATAATAATAAGGTTACTAAACTTTACAACGGAAATCCTATATCAAATGGCCAATTTAGAATTACCGAAGGGCATAATATACAAGAGTATTATCTAAGAGAATGGGCTGGTGTTGATAAAACAAATGGTAATGCTTTATGGTATACTAATGGCGCAGATACAGCTACGACAAGTAATATTAGCAACGCAGGATACAGCTTGACTGGTAAAACTGCTATGCCAAAGTATTTCGGAGGTTTTACGAATACATTTACTTATAAGAATTTTAGTTTGACTGCTGTGTTTAACTATAATTTTGGAAATTACGTAGAAGATTCTTGGGCTAGTTATTATAATAGTGATGGTACTTATTACGGATCTTTCCAACAGTCTAATTTGCAATTGCAAGCTTGGACACCTGAAAATACTAACACAAATGTTCCTAAATTAGTTTACGGTAATTCATCTAGTTCAAGAAGTATGTCTACAAGATTTTTATATAAGGGGAACTATATAAGATTAAGAACTTTACAATTTGATTATAGACTACCAAAATCTGTTTTAGATAAATTTAAATTAACCAATGTAGACTTCTTTTTCTCAGCTACCAATTGGTGGACATTTGCAACGGATAAAAATATTCCGTTTGACCCAGAGTCTGGTGTAAATGCAACGACTAATTTAAATGTGCCTATAAACAAGACTATCACAGGTGGGATAAAAATTGGTTTATAACTAGAATAGTTGAATATTCTTAAAATTATTAAAATGAGTTTTAGAAAAATTAATATATTATTGAGCTCGTCTTTTGCAGCTCTTATTGGACTAACATCTTGTTCCAAGAGTTTTATTGAACGAAATCCAGTAGATCCAGTTACTGAACCAGAAGCTATTACAAATGCTTCTGGTATGCAAGACGCTCTTGTTGGGGTATATGCGTCTTACCGAGCTACATCTTTCTATGGAGAAGATTTGCCTATTATTGGAGATGTAAGTGCGGATAATTCATTTATTGCGGCAAGCAATTCTGGCTATTATTTAACACCTTATCAGTATACATTCGTTAATAACGATGCTAATTATACTGAAATGTGGAAGCAGGGTTACAATATTATTTTAAATGCAAATAAAATAATTAATTCCTCTCCAACAGGTGATGCAGAAACTATTGGTGAAATTAGATCTCAAGCTTATGCGCTAAGAGCTTTAGCCTATTTTAAATTAATCAATATTTATGCACGTCCTTATACTGACAATCCGAGTGACTCTGGTATTTCTATAACTTTGACTGATAGTTCTGCGGCCAAGCCATCTAGAAATACAATTAAGCAAGTATATACTCAAATAATTAGTGATTATAAAGCGGCTTTAGATTCTGCACCAGCATACGACAATTCTGTAACTCTAAGCCAATATGCAATTGAAGGATTATTATCAAAAGCATATTTATATATGGGAGATTATACAAATGCCTTAACTCAAGCAGAAGATGTCATAAATAATAGTGGATTTTCTTTAGTTCCAAGTAGTTCTTATGCTAGTTTTTGGAGTAATGCTGCGGTTCAACAAAATCAACAAGAGGTGATGTTTGAAATTGATGCAAATTCCATCAATAATAATGGATATGATGATTTTGCTGGTCAGTATGCCAATGGTTACTCCCAAATTTTCTGTGATTCAGCATTATATGCTTCTTACTCATCTACAGATGTAAGAAGATCTGTATTAGAATCTGATACAACCTTGGTTGCTGGAAAACCTAGAATAGTAGTACATGTCAATAAATTTCCAAATGCAGCAAATGCGGATAGAGATAATATAAAAGTGATAAGATTAGCCGAAGTTTATCTCATTGCAGCAGAGGCCGCTTATAGAACAGGCGATCAAGCAACAGCTTTGCAATATTTAAATGCATTAGCACAAACTAGAGATCCTCAGTTAACTGCTTATGCCTCATCAGGTACTCAGTTATTGACAGACATTATCAATGAAAGAAGGAAAGAACTTGCATTTGAGGGAGATAGGTTGTATGATCTAAATAGATTACAACAGACCTTGTATAGAAATGGAACTCCATATAAAGGTTTACCATTAACCTCTCAATACATTACAATTGCGTACGATTTTTATAAGAGAATTGCTCCGATTCCTTTAGATGAATTAAATGCAAATTCAAATATGACACAGAATCCAGGATATTAATTAAGAGAATGTCTTATTAAATAAAAGGAGCCCAATTGGGCTCTTTTTTTATGTTTAGTAAATCAAAAAATATAAAAATAATTTCACATTTTTTGATAAAATTTAAAATTCAGACAAAGAAATGGATATATTATAAAAATAGTAGATTTATATACTGTAATTTGTTTGTTAAAACTCTTTAACGTTAACTTTGTATTTACAATTTGTTAATAATTAATTAGGCATTAACCGTTTGAATTTTTATTAACTGCAACTAAGACTAAGTAATCTAATCCTATAGTGATTGGAAAATTTAGTCTTTTTATTTAAATAAATTTTACATATGAGGAAAAAAATGACTAAGTCTGGCCTAATGATGTTTGCAATGCTTATTTGTACTAGCGTTGTGCTTGGACAGCAAAAAGTATTTATCGGTAAACTTACAGATTCTACTGGAGCCCCTATTCGCGGTGCTTCTGTTACTATTCAAGGACATCGAACTGGCGTTATTACTGGCGATGACGGATCTTTTCAGTTAAAGGCAAATAATGGTGATATTCTGAATATTGCGGCATTGAATTATAAAAACCAATCATTCAGTATTGGAACAGAAAGCCAGGCGACAATTACTTTAAGTGCGGCGGCCACTAATTTAGATGAGGTCGTTGTAACTGCAATGGGTATTAGAAGAGATAAAAATACTTTACCATATGCTGCGCAACAAATATCAGGAGATCAGATGGCGCAAACTGCAGCAAACAGTAATCCTTTGTCAACATTATCAGGAAAAGTTGCAGGTTTACAAATAACTCAACAAAGCACACTAGGAGGATCCACAAATGTAATTTTACGAGGCGTTAAATCATTAACACAGAACAATCAAGCGCTATTTGTTATAGATGGTGTTCCATATGACAATACTCCACAGAGTACAAATGGTGTTGATTTAGGTAATGCGGGTAATGATATTGATCCTTCAGATATCGCAAGTGTCACTGTACTAAAAGGGCCTGCTGCATCGGCATTATATGGTTCAAGAGCCTCCAATGGTGTAATTATGATCACTACTAAAAAAGGATCAAGAGGTTTAAATGTTGGAGTTACTTTAGGGGGAAATTTAGGTTATATCGATGGTACTACCTTACCTAAATATCAAACTCAATATGGAGGTGGTTATTATACAACTTGGCAAGACTATGCTACTTACAATGGAGTCACAGCTCCTGTCGGTCAATTTGGCGCAGATGCGAGTACTGGTCCGGCATTTGATGGTTCTCAAGTATATCAATGGGATGCTTTTGTGCCTGGAGGAGCCAACTATCAGAAAACTACAACTTGGCAATATAATCCCAAAACCACTATCCAAAATTTCTTACAACATCCTGTAAATAGTTCGGTTGGAGTGAGTGTAAATGGAGCCAATGATAAGGGCTATTTCAAAATGAACTATGTAAATGACTATGGAAAAGGTATGATACCAAATAGTAACATAAAAAAGAATATGTTAACCTTTGGAGCCTCTTATGCTCTCTTATCTAATTTGAAAGTATCTGGTCAGATTACGTATAATAACACTGCAGGTCAGAACAGAAATGCATATGCGTATAGTGCAAGTGGTCAGAGTGTAATGCGAGATGTAAGACAATGGTGGCAAACAAATGTAGGTTTTGATGACTTGAAAAATGAGTATTACAACTCTGGTGGTCAAAATATGACTTGGAACTGGGCATCAGCTGCAGATGCAGAAAGTAATGTAGAAGGAAGTATTACCACTCCTGCCTATCATGATAATCCATATTGGGCCGCTTATAAAGATATGGAGCGTGACAGTCGTGATCGTTATTTTGGCCGTGTTCAAATTGATTATGACATTTACAAAGATTTGTCATTTATGGCTCGTGTGGCTAGAGACTCATATGACCAAACTGCGGAATTTGGTTTAAATAAAGGAGGGGTAGATATTTCTCAATATTGGAGATACAATACTAACTATAGTGAAATGAACTATGACTTCTTATTTAACTATCATCATGATATTAATAACGACTGGTCCGTTAAAGGGTTATTAGGTTCAAATATTAGACGTCAAGACCAATACCAATTGTATGCAACCACAGATGGTGGTATGGAAATCGCTGATGTATTTACCCTTTCAAATACGATAAATCAATCTTCTCCGACTGAAACTCAATGGAAAAGAGGTATCAATGGTATCTTTGCGGGGGGTACATTGGATTACAAAAAATTATTGACTTTGGATGCGACAATTAGAAGAGATGTTTCCTCTACTCTGCCAAAAGCTAATAATACATTCTACTACCCATCATTCTCTCTTAATTTTCAATTTGGAAAGTTGTTAAGAAATTGGAATTGGTTATCTAATGCTAAGGCTTGGGCTAACTATGCAATTGTTGGTAATGATGCACCAGTTTATAGTACTCAGAATTACTATCAATTTATTAACTCATTTAATAATCAGGCAGTTTTGTATAATCCAACTACCAATGCAAATCCAAACTTAAAACCAGAGAAAACAAAATCTGCGGAAGTTGGTTTAGAAGCTAGTTTTCTTCATAATCGTATTGGATTTACTGCTGATTATTATGATGCAAGAACGGTTGATCAAATCATGCCTTCAAATGTCTCTGCATCCACAGGATACACTGCATTTTTTGTAAATGGAGGTACAATGCAAAATAAAGGAGTGGAAGTTTCTTTGAATGCAACTCCCGTGTTGACTAAAAACTTTTCTTGGGAAGTGACAGTAAACTGGAGCAAGAATATACAAAAAGTATTATCGCTTTATGGCGGAAGTCAAAACTATACGGTAGCAACGTATCAAAATTCAATTCGCTTACAAGCTACTGTAGGAAAAGCATATCAACTACAAGGATCTGATTACGAATATGTGAACGGACAAAAGGAGATTGATGCGGATGGATATTATGTATTAAAATCCAATCAATATTCTAATCTTGGAACTCCAAATCCAACATGGATTGGTGGTATCAGAAATAATTTTACCTATAAAAATGTAACCTTAGGATTTTTAATTGATGTACGTAAAGGCGGTAGCTTATATTCTCTTGATATGGACTATGGTTCGGTTTCAGGTCTATACCCAAGAACTGCAGGTATTAATGCAAATGGAGTAGCTATTAGAACCCCAATCGCTCAAGGAGGTGGAATAATTTTGGATGGTGTTCACGCAGATGGTTCAAAAAACACAACTTATGTCGATGAATCTGATGTTAATGGAGAGACTGGTGGATACACATTTAGCTCTTCTTATAATGAAGCCGCTAAGGAATTTGTATACGATGCAGGTTATATTAAATTGAGAGAAGTTAGTTTAAATTATAATTTCCCTAAATCAGTTTATAGTAAACTATCTTTTGTAAAAGGCTTGAATTTTTCTTTGACGGGAAGAAACTTATGGATAATACATAAAAATGTACCATATGCTGATCCAGAACAAGGGCAAGCATCTGGAAATGCGTCTATGGGATATCAAAATGGAGCTTATCCAAATGTTAGAGAGTTAGGCGCACAGTTGAAAGTTAATTTCTAGTAAAATTCAAAAAAATACAATGATGAGAAAAAATTATAAAAGAATGTTAGGTTTGTTTACAATTGGAGGAATTTTATTGGCTTCATGTAGTAAACTGACTTCAATGAATGATAATCCGAAAGCAACTACCAATGTGGCAGCGAGTGCGGTTTTTACATATGGGCAAAAAAAATTAGTCGATAACTATACAAGTCCATCGGTTTCCGTTAACGTATTTAGAACTTTATCTCAAGAATGGACGGAATGTACGTATGTATATGCAGCGAAGTATGTATTTACGGCCTATACACCACAGTCAAATTGGTGGAATTATTTATACAGCCAAGTGCTTAATAATTTAGAAGATGCTAAGAATAAATGGGTAAACACGGGAGAGGATTCTAGTATTGTTAATAATGAAAGGAGAATTACAGATATGTTAGAAGTTTATACTTTTAATATGCTTACAGGTACATTCGGAGATATTCCTTATACGGCGTCTTTGAATACAGATATTCCATTTGCTGAATATGATAGCTCACAAACAATATATAATGATTTGTTATATAGATTGGATACTTCTATTTCTAGATTGAATTCTGCTGCTACGGCTATGGGTGAAGCGGATTTATTTTATAATGGAGATATTTCAAAATGGAAAAAGTTTGGAGCTTCTTTAATGATGAAAATAGCGATCCAATTGGCCGACTATAATTCAACATTATCAAAATCTTATGTAACAAAGGCGATTGATTATGGTATCTTAGCATCAAACGATGACAATGCAACGTTTACTTACTCAAGTAGTTCAACAAACAATATCAATCCAATTGCCGCAGCATTGAATTCTTCATATAGCACAAGACATGATTTCTGTCCTGCTGGATTGTTGGTTAATTATATGAATACTTATAGTGACCCTAGAAGAGCGTATATATTTAGATTATATAATGATAGTGCATATGTTGGTGGTGTTGCCGGATCATCTAATAGCTATGATAAAGTTTCGTTGTTTTCGACATCTTTAATTAATCCAACTATGCCAGGTACAATATTAGACTATACAACTATGCAATTTTTAATGGCAGAAGCAGTAGAAAGAGGATTTACAACTGGAACTGCGGCAACATATTATAATAATGCTATTACATCTTCTATTGAATTTTGGGGAGGCTCCGCTGCCGACGCAACAACATATTTAGCACAATCTGGTGTTGCATATTCATCTGCTACTGGTACTTGGAAACAAAAATTAGGATATCAAAAATGGTTGGCAAATTTCAATAATCCTTACGATGCTTGGACTGATGTGAGAAGATTGGGATATCCAAATCTTGATACTAAGGAAACTCGACCCAATAATACAGATGCAGGAGATTTTCCTTATAGATTAACTTATCCATCTAATGAATCAGGATCTAATACTACAAATTGGGAAACTGCAGTTTCTCATTTAACTGGTGGTGCAGATGTTGTTACTGCTAAATTATTCTGGATTCCATAGAACTACTGAGTTTTTTTAATTATAACACTACACCCTCGCGATTGCGAGGGTTTTTGTTATTTTTAAAAAGGTTCCAATACTTTTTGAATAGGAGGATAATAACTTCTTCCAAAATGATTCAAATGCATTAGTAAAGGATATAATTGACAAATTTCTACACGAGATTGCCAACCTTTTTGCAATGGGAAAGTATTCAAATATCCATCATAAAAAGCGGCATCAAATCCTCCAAATAACAACGTCATGGCAATATCCATTTCTCTATTACCATAATAAATAGCCGGATCAAATATAGATGGTTGTTTGGGTACAACACATCCATAATTTCCATTCCAAAGATCTCCATGAATTAAAGCTGGTGCTTCATTTGGGAAAATTTGAGGCAAATGCTCGCAAAGATTTTCCATTTTGTTCATATCCGTATTGGAAAAATATCCATTATTCATCGCTCTGATGCTCATTGGAATCAATCTTCTCTCAGCATAGAATTCCGCCCAATTACTTTTTGGTTCATTGTCTTGTGGCTGCGAACCGAGATAATTATTTTCTGATAAACCGAATTTATCCCAAATATTTTGATGTAATTCAGCCAAACCAATTCCTAATTTTTCGGATACATTGTGCTCCTGATAATCTTCTTGCAAATATTCCATGACGAGAAACGAATATCTGTCCCAAGTGCCATGTAAGTATGGTGTAGGTATTTTTAAAGTATGTTTAGCATGGCGTAATGTATCCAAACCATGGACTTCTTTTTCAAAAAAATCTACTGGTTTGTTTTGATTTATTTTTACAAAAAATTCAAAATCATCATTGTATAAAACGCCAGTTTCATTGATATCCCCTCCATATACGATTGAAAATCGCGTATCCGTAAAATCAATATTTTGATTTTCACTGATCTGTTGGGCTATATAATTTTGCAAATTTGCTTGCATCTCATTTCAGAAGAGAAAGATCAGTCATTGGTGGAATTTCGTATGGTGTTTTATTTTTTTCAAAAATGCGTGCTTGTAAATTTCCTTTTAAAGTAATTTTGTCGTCTTTGATATAAAGCCAACTGCCTTCACGCAAACCAACAACGGGTGTTTCATTTTGGGATAAAAATTCCAAAATTCGAGTTTCTCTCGTTTCCCCATTATGTTTCAAATGTGGATCTGGATCTAAATAATGCGGATTCAAATTGAACGGAACTAATCCTAACGTATCAAAAGACGGCGGATAGACGATCGGCATATCATTCGTCGTTTTCATACTCAATCCTCCAATGTTCGTTCCTGCACTACAACCAAGGTAAGGCGTTCCATTATTTACTGCATTTCGAATCGCATCGAGGAGTTGAAATTTATATAGTTGTTGCACCAATAAAAACGTATTTCCCCCGCCTGTGAATATTGCCTCTGCTTTTTCGATTGCTTCTATTTTCTTTTCAACAGTATGAATACCCACTACTTCGATTCCAATATTTTTAAAAAAACAGGTAGCTCTATTTGTGTACTCATCATACGAAATCCCTGATGGCCGTGCAAATGGTATAAAAAGCAATTTTTTTACACCGCTAAAATGAATTAGCAATTCATCTTTCAAATATTCTAAATATTGACCGCCAAATAGGGTAGATGTACTTGCTAAAATGATATTTCTAATCATGTAAGTTGCATAATTTTTGTAAGAAGAAAATGCATAGGATTGTCTCCTATGCGACGAATATAAAGTATTATTGTAATTGTTATCCGCGTCTTCTTTCTAATAATATCATCATCATTAAAGAAAGTAAAATTCTATCTGTATCCACTTCAACAAATTGTTTAGATTTTTCAACGGAGAATTTTCTTCCGAAAAAAGAAGCTTGCTTTTTTAACCGAGCGATTTTATTTCCAGAGTTATCGATAACAGAATATGAAGGATTAAAAACATAGCCAGTAAATATTCCAATCAAAGGAATTTCACTGAAAAAAGAATCTCCAACTTTTGTCCAAGGATTATCTTCTCTTATATGATATGAAAGATGTTTTGTTTCGTCAAAAATATCATATCGTGCTTTCCAAATTGAGGTCCAACCCTTACGCGCAACGCTGCCGATGATATTACCTTGTGCATCATAAAAAGAGTAAGTTGCGGAAAAGTCAATCCATTTATTTGCCTTAATTGTGTATAATAATTGGCTTTTGCTACTATCTGTGAAGATCTGAACTTCATCGAAAAATTTAAATATTTTTTGCCTTACAAATGCAATTGTATTTCCACTGGCATCTGTGGCTGTAAAATCATTGGCAAGTGTGCCAATGTGAAACTTAAAATCTATCGGAAATTCTACACTTTGCATGGCGATTTTGGTTTGTCCAAAAATACAAGAAAATTGAATTATTGACCAATTTTCAAAGCCTCAGTTACATTATCACGGTGACTTTTACCTATTGGAAATATTTCACCAGTTTTTAATTTTACTTTTTGATTCAGAATGCTTGAAATATTATCGATCGGAACGATATAACTTCGATGAATTCTGATAAAGGATTGTGTTGGTAATAGGTCCATAGCTTTTTTCAGCAAGAGTAGAGACATAATGGGCCTTTTTCCATCTTTGAAATGAAAAGAAGTATAGTCTTCCTTCGCTTCCACATAAGAAATGGATTTTAATTCAATTTTGAGTTGTTGATATTCCGACCAGATGAAGATAAACGGGCTTTCTCCTTCTTGTTGATTTTTCAAGTTGAGTTGTATTTGTGAAAGTGTTTGTGCCTTTTGAGCTGCTTTCTCAAATTTTTCGAATGTAAAAGGTTTAAGTAGGTAATCTACAGCTTCTATTTCAAAACCTTCATATGCATAATCTTTGTATGCAGTAGTAAATATGATAAATGGATTGGTTTTATTTTTCAAAACTTTTGCCAATTCAATACCTGTAATATCTGGCATTTGAATGTCTAAAAATAATAAATCTATAGGATGATTATTTAAAAACTCCAAGGCGGAGACTGCATCGTCAAAAGTTGCAGTCAATTGTAGGAATGGTATTTTTTTAGCATATTGCTCAACTAAAGACAATGCCCATGGTTCGTCGTCGATTGCTACACATTTCAACATAATAATTTATTTATACGGGTAGTATTAGGGAAACTTTAAATTTATCCAAATCATTATCAATATTTAATTGATAGGTTGTCGTATAGATTAAATCTAAGCGTTTTTTGGTATTTTCAATACCTAAGCCTTTTCGATTATCTGTTTTCAAGTTGGGGAAAATTCTGTTTTCACAATAAAAATTCAATTGATTATCAGATATATTTAAATCAATTTTAATTGGTGATTGTTCTTTTTTGCTTAATCCATATTTGAATGCATTTTCAATAAAAGTTAAAAGCAACATTGGAGCAATTCTTTTACCAATTGTATCTCCATTGGTATCAAATTCTAAATGGAACGTTTTACCTCCTCTCAATTGGTTTAAATATACATAATCTTTGATACAATTGATTTCGTCTTCAAGAGGAACAAATTCTTTCTCAGATGTATCGGTTATATAACGCATAATATTTGAAAGACGCATAATTGCTTCAGAGGTATATTCTGACTGAACGACAGACATAGAATATATATTATTGAGCGTATTGAAAAGAAAGTGTGGATTCACTTGGGCTTTCAAGAAAAATAATTCTGCTTTTGTCTTTTCGGAGGCCGCTTGTAAAAAAGATTGTTGAGAGGTATTTAATTTTTTTTGATATTCAGTCGTGATTCCGATGGCAATGATGGCAAGATATAGGAACATACTAATCAGATCAGGATGAAATTTTCTCCTACCGTCAGGATGAAAATCTTCTCGTGGAGGAGGCATCATATTATTTCTTTCATCATTAATATGCATTGGAGGCGGTTGCATGCGATCCTCATTTGGGTGAAATGGGGGTTGCATATGCTGTGTTTCCAATATAGAATCGACAATTCGGCGATGCATTTGCTCAAATTGTTGCATTTTTTTCATCTGATCTTTTCTAATATTATTCATCAATAATCGAAATGGATTGGAGAAAAGTAAAATCAAACCAATAATAGAAACAACAGAAAAATAAAGAACTTTTTTCTTAGGATGAAAAAACCATTTTGGGATAAATAGAAATCTATTGAGAAAAAATAAAACTAAGAATATGCTGAAATAAACAAAAAAACGCAAAATAAACTTCCCAGGCGAACTGAATTGGGCCAGATCGCTAACAAATAAGAATAAAAAGCAACCTAAGATTAACCAAGTAATAATTATTATGATAATTTCAGTGTAAAGTTTCTTCATACTCTTTTTTGAAACTAAAGTATTGAATTGTATCATTTTTTATGTTTTTGAATAGATAAGCTGGTAGATTCTATAGATTATCCTTAATAAAATGCAAAAAGACTTTCAACAAATAGTGAAAGTCTTTTGTAAAAATAAGGAATTAGATGATTCGTGAATTTTATTTCGTTTTTACTCTTAAGGTTGCAAAAGCAGCAATTAGAAATAAAACACCACCAAATACCAATGCTAAAATACTTCTGTCATGGAAGCCATACTTGACAATTGCACCTCCAAAAATACCATTACAAATCTGGGGAAGTGTAATAAAGAAATTGAAAAATCCCATATAAACACCCATTTTTTTGGCAGGTAATGCTCCCGAAAGAATCGCATAAGGCATGGACAAAATACTTCCCCAAGCGATACCGATTCCAATCATTGGTAAGATTAATAAATTTGGCGTTGGTATAAAATAGATAGAAATTAAACTAATTCCACCTATAACAAGAGAAAGTGCATGGGTTCCTTTTTTCCCTAATTTATTGGCAATTCCCGGTAAGAATAAAGCATAAATTGCAGAAACACCATTGTAAATTCCGAATAAAATTCCGACCCAATTACCTGCGTCAGCATAAGCCTCGCTACTTGTGTCCGATGCAGGTACATGATATATATGCTCTGCAATAGCGGGAGTGGAAAATACCCACATGGAAAACAATCCGAACCAAGTAAAAAATTGTACCAATCCCAATTCTTTCATGGTTTTGGGCATTTCTTTAATGTCTTTGAATATGGATTTCAAGCCGTTTTGTGGTAATATCTTCTCGGCTTCTTTTTCCTTTAATTCTTCTGTTGTTGGTGGATATTCTTTGGTCGTAATAATCGTCCAAAAAATCGTAATCAATAATACAACCGCTCCAATGTAAAATGAATATTTTACGTTGTCAGGAACAATGCCTTCTGGTGCAACTTTGGATACATTTCCCCATTTTGCTAAGAAAAAAGGTAACCATGAGCCAACTACCGCGCCGATTCCAATCAGACAAGTTTGTATCGCAAAACCTTTACTTGTTTGTTCGCCAGGCAATTTGTCCGCCACCAATGCTCTGAAAGGTTCCATTGCGATATTGATACACGTGTCCATCAACATCAATAAACCCGCACCCATAATCAATGGTGAAATAATATGTACAAATGAACCCGAACTTGGCAAAAAGAACAATGCTAAAGCTGTTAAAATTGCTCCAACCAAGAAATAGGGTTTTCTTCTTCCCAATTTATTCCAAGTGATGTCGCTATAATGTCCGATGATCGGCTGTACAATCATGCCCGTCAGTGGCGCAGCCAACCAGAATAAGGGTAAATGCTCTACATTGGCACCGAAGGTTTGTAATATTCTTGATGCATTTCCATTTTGTAAGGCAAATCCTGCTTGAATACCAAAAAATCCCATGCTCATATTCCAAATGGCACGATTACCCAATAATGGTTTTTTGGATGTATTATTTTGAATGTCTGTTGCGTCCATATTGTAAGCTTATTCAATTTCTATAATGGTGTAATCTGTCGCAGCTACTTTGGTATTAAGCGCTTTTGATTTCGTCCATTTCGAGGATAATATGTTATATGACAGTATCTTATATTTCGAAAAAGTAGGTTGCGATCCTAATTGTTTTTGCAAATCGGCGAGTGAAATATGGATGTCTATTGGATTTTTTCGATCAAAATTGGCAAACACACAAACACATTTTTTATCGTTAAATCTGGCGAAAGCAAATTGTTTTTCATTCAAATGAGGAAGGTTAATGACTTGATAATTTCCCGATTGAATGACCGAATTTCCATTCACCAAATTTAAAAGGAAAGCATAATGTTTGAGTAAGTTTTTTTGAGATTCGGATAAATATTTTCCATCAAATTTTCCATTATCCATCCACTGTTGTTGCGCTGGAATCCCCCAATAATCAAAAATAGAAGTTCGTCCATCATCGCCACCAAATCCTTCTTTGCCTGCGCCTTTTTCACCTACTTCTTGCCCGTTGTAGATCATAATCGGACTTTTGGGAAGACAAGCGATCACTGCCATTGCAGGCAAACCAAAATCTGCATTATCGGCAAATTCTTTAGATGCAACTCTTTGTTCGTCATGATTTTCCAAAAAACGGACAAAATGTTGACTATTTCTAGCTTTTTGTATGCTGTCAATCGCGGTTGATTTTTCCTTATTTTGATCTGTTAGGAGTGAGCGCAACAAATCGTACATGCCGGTTTTGTCATACAAATAATCAAAATGTCCATCATCTAAATAAGCACCATAGACTTTTGGATTGTATGCTTCACCCATGAAAATAATTGCAGGATATTGTGCTTTGATATTTGGAATAACCCAATGCCAAAATTCCACAGGAACCATCTCCACCATGTCACATCTAAATCCATCGACACCCAAACTAGACCAATACAAAAGAATCTGTTCCAATTTGTGCCAAAGCGGAGGAATGGGATCAAAATGATTTTGCTTATTTTTTTGAAAATCAACGCCGTAATTCAATTTGATCGTTTCGTACCAATCATCAATCGAAGGTTTAGCTGAGAAAACATCATTGCCTGTGGCTTTTGCTGGTGTTTCTGCAAATTTTCCATCCATACCTAAAATCTTTGCAATATCAGATGGTACATTTTTATTCTCTGCTAATTGTAAGGACGTGCCAGGTAAATAATAGAAATCATTTTTCGTAGAAAAACTTTTACTCGTATCTTCCTGATTACCAATAGCTACGGAGTTATTTGGATGAAAAGAATCTTCCCGATAAGCTCTAGAAACATGATTTGGAATGAAATCCATAATCACTTTCAAACCATGACGATGCGTCCTTTCTATCAATGCCAAAAATTCCTTTTTGCGTAACGCAACATTGTTTGCTAAGTCTGGATTCACATCATAATAATTCCGAATTGCATAAGGCGAACCAGCTCGACCTTTGACAATATCCGCATCATCGGCAGGCATGCCATATTTTGTATAATCCGTTGTGGTTGCGTGTCTTATGATGCCCGTGTACCAAATATGCGTGATATGTAAAGTCTTCAAAGAATCTAAGGCTCGATCAGAAATGTCGTCAAATTTCCCGACGCCATTTTCTGCAATCGAACCATAATATTTGTTGGTGGTATTTTTGTTGCCAAAATTACGCACCAACATTTGATAGATTACTGGTCTTTGTTGTGCTTGCAACTGTTGTAAGCTACAGAGTAAAGACAAGCCAATCAAAAATTTTCGCATCCAAGAAATTTTATTTTTCCAAAACCGGCAAAGCCCAATTTACGATTTCTGCATTTGTCAAAGACTTTGTTTCGTTCCAAATTTTTAATTTTAAGGAAGGACCAGAAAGCAATAGAACGGAAGTATTTTCTTTATTTACAGAAACCTTGATCAAACTATTACGGAAACCTATTTGAAAGGAAAATGATTGCCAATTTTCGGGTAAAAATGGTTGGAATTCCAAAGCACCATTTCTAACACGCATACCGCCAAAACCTTCGACCACACTCATCCACGTGCCCGCCATGGAAGTTATATGTAATCCGTCATCCGTATCGTTATTATAATTATCCAAATCCAAACGAGACGTACGCAAATAGAATTCGTAAGCACGTTTTTCATCGCCCAATTTCGCTGCTAAAATGCTGTGAACACATGGAGAAAGCGAACTTTCGTGTACGGTTCTTGGTTCATAAAAATCAAAATTGCGACGCAAAGTTTCCAAATCAAACTTGTCTTCCAAGAAATAAAATCCTTGCAAAACGTCCGCTTGTTTGATATAACAGCTACGCAAAATACGATCCCAACTCCATTTTTGATTTAAAGGACGATCAGATGCAGGAAGGTCTTTGACCAATATTTGTTCTTTATCCAAATAATTGTCTTGTTGCAAGAAAATACCTTTTTCCTTATCCTCTGGCAAATACATATTTTCGATAATATGTTGCCATTTTTCAGTTTCCTCTTCAAAACGGAATTGCGTATTATCCAAAATCTCTTGGTAACGTGCCGCATCCATATTTTTGACAGATTCCAACGCTGTTAATGTATATTCCAAACACCAAATCGCCATAGAACTTGTGTACCAGTTGTTGTTGATATTATTTTCATATTCATTTGGACCCGTCACGCCCAGCATCACATATAGGTTTCTTTGTTCGCTCCAATTGACACGTTGTGCCCAAAAACGTGCGATACCAATCAAAACATCCAAACCATATTCTTTCAAATACGCTTTGTCGCCTGTGTAATTGATGTAACGGTAAACAGCAAATGCAATCGCTGCATTTCTATGAATCTCTTCAAAAGTAATTTCCCACTCATTGTGACATTCTTCACCGTTGATCGTAACCATTGGATACAATGCCGCACCATCTTTGAAACCTAATTTAGCCGCATTTTCAATGGCTTTTTGCAAGTGATTATGTCTGTAAACCAATAAGTTACGAGAAACATTTTCTTCTGCTGTAGAAAGATAAAAAGGCAAACAATACGCTTCCGTATCCCAATAAGTTGTACCGCCATATTTCTCTCCGGTAAATCCTTTTGGTCCGATATTTAAGCGTGCATCTTCGCCCGTATACGTTTGATTTAATTGGAAAATATTAAAACGAATGGCTTGTTGTGCCGCTACATCACCTTCAATAATGATGTCACTATTTTCCCATTTGTTTTTCCACGCGGCTGCTTGTTCGGATAACAATTGATCAAATCCTTTTGCGGAAACAGTAGCTATTCTTTCCGTTGCTTGTTCGAATAATTCTTTTTTAGCATAATTTTCAGAAGAAAGATTGACAGCAATTTTTTCAAATGAAAATGTGTTTCCCTCTTGAATGTCTAATTCGAAAGATTGACCAATCCATTTTTCTTTTTCAATCGTATTTGCATTGATTTTCAATTGTTTATCATCCAAATAAGTTTTGATCGACGTTGCCGTACAAACATCAAAAGCTGTTTTTTTCGTACGAATCGTTAGGAGAGAAGTGTTGCCATTTTGTTGTTTAGCTACTTCATCCCAAAATTTCTCATCATAATTAGAATCTTCATTTTTAATATCACCATCAATGAAAGACGCCATGGAAATTTTACCAGAAAAATTCAATGCTTTGATAGAAAAACGATATGCTGCCGCCTCATCATCTGCAATGCTGTAAAAACGTATAGAATTGATTTCCAAAGATTTACCATCAGGGAAATTGGCAATACATTTTCTTACCAAATTACCTTCTTGCATATCTAATGCACGATAATATTCGGAAACTTCCATTTTTGCCAAATCCAATTCTACACCATCAATTTGGATAGAAAGTCCCATCCAATTGGCTGCATTTAAGACTTTTGCAAAATATTCTGGATAACCATTTTTCCACCAACCCACACGCGTTTTGTCTGGATAATAAACGCCGGCAATATAATTTCCTTGCAAAGACTTACCTGAATATGACTCTTCAAAATTGCCTCGTTGCCCCATGCGACCGTTACCCAAACTGAAAAGACTTTCAGAAATTTGGTGAACGCTCGGGTCAAATTTGTTTTCTATAATTTTCCATTCATCTTGGATGATATAATCTGTCATATTCTATTATTTCGAAATTTTTTCTAATGATTTTAATTTTTCAATGCTCATATCGTACAAGCCGGGAACGACGATATCCGCTTTGGTAAGCACCTCTGGTTGACCGATACCTACACTGTACATGCCGCCAGCAATAGCAGCTTCGATACCCGCAACCGCATCTTCAAATACTACGGATTCATTGGGTTGCACACCCACAGCTTCCGCACCTTTCAAGAAAACTTCCGGATCTGGTTTGCTGTGCGTAACAGAATTACCATCAATGATCGCATCAAAAAGATTGGTAATTCCCAAATTATTTAAAATGATTCCCGCGTTTTTACTTGCAGAACCTAATGCTGTTTTATAGCCCGCTTCGCGTATTTTTTGTAAAAATTCCTTTGCACCTGGAAGTTCTTCTCCTGGTTTGATTTGTTGGATCATATCCACATACCATTCATTTTTTTGCGTAGCGAGTGCATTCATTTCTTCCCCAGATTTGGAAACGCCACCCCAAGCAAGAATTTTTTTCAAAGAATCCATTCTGCTCACGCCTTTTAATTCCTCATTTTGCACTTCTGTAAAATCAAAACCTAAGCTGTTGGCCAATTTTTTCCAAGCTTTGTAATGATACACTGCGGTGTCCACCACTACGCCGTCCAGATCAAATAAACATGCTTTTATCATTCTATTCTATTTATATAAATTATTGTAATTCAATTGCTAAAGTGGTAAATGAAGGCACTTTTATATTTTGAATATTGCTGTACTGCTCGCCTGAAATAATATTTTTTCCTGTATGAAAATTGGACATTCTTTGGGAGAATCTATCCGTTTTTAAGTTGAATTCTTTGTCGTTGGTATTCATAATTAGCATCACCGTTTTGGAATCATTGTATCGGAAGTACACGTAGATTCCATCTTGTGGTACATACTGCATCAATTTTCCCGACTGTAAAACCGGATTTTTTTTGCGGTATTGCGCTAAAGTAGAAATGTAGTTAAATAACTCATTTTCAGATTGTGAGCGACCTTTTTCCGTAAATTTATCTTGCTTATCACCAAGCCAACCACCCGGAAAATCTTCCCGTACATAACCATCAGGATCGGTAAAACCTTTCATGTAAATTTCCGTACCGTAATACATTTGAGGGATGCCGCGGGTCGTCAATAACCAAGTCAATGCAGATTTTAATTTATCCGAATTTTGACCTACAACGGAATAAAATCTTGGCAAATCGTGATTATCCAAGAAAACGACATTGCGTGTCGGATCTTGATAAATAAAATCTTTGGAGAGATTATTATATATTTTCATTGCACCATTATCCCAACTAAAAGGTTGTGTCATCGCATCGGTGATGGCAATTTTACTCTGAAAATCCGTCACTCCAGGCAAATGCGTATCCAATCCACGATGAATCATATCGCCTTGTGCAAATGCCGCTTGATTGACTGCGCCATTGACGAAAGTCTCTCCAAACATGGAAAAATTAGGATATTCCGCCTTGATTTGTTGCGCCCACCATGCCATAAAATTAGGGTCGTTATATGGGTAAGTATCAATGCGAAAACCATCAACACCTGCGTATTCAATCCACCAAAGATTACTTTGTAAAATATATTTTTGCAAATAAGGATTGGACTCATTCATGTCCGGCATATGTGTGTCAAACCAACCGTTAACCATCGTTTTTCGATCAATGTCTGCTCCGTACGGATCAAAATCTACTTGATCTCTAAAATTAGAATTGGTATAAGTTGGCCATTGATGTACCCAATCTTTCATCGGTAAATCAACCACCGTCCAATGTTGATCGCCGAAATGATTAGGCACGACGTCCATCACCATTTTCATACCACGTCGGTGTAAGGAATCCGTTAAAGTTTTGAATAATTCATTTGTACCATATCTAGGATCCATGTGGTAATTTTCCGTATTGGCATAACCATGATAGGAAGTGCTGTGTTCGTCATTCTCCAATGCAGGTGTCATCCAAAGAGCGGTAATTCCTAATTGATCCAAATAATCCAAATGATTGATAACACCCTGTAAATCACCACCATGTCTTGAAGTGAGCGTATCTCTATGCAAACCAGTTTCGTGTAAACTTGTTACGATATCATTGGTTGTAT
Source organism: Rhizosphaericola mali (assembly GCF_004337365.2). GTDB lineage: Bacteria > Bacteroidota > Bacteroidia > Chitinophagales > Chitinophagaceae > Rhizosphaericola > Rhizosphaericola mali. Next base: position 4,126,723 of record NZ_CP044016.1, read on the forward strand.
CTCCATTGGCAAATCGATCAGGCATCAAGAGATAAATAAAATCTTTGCTTGTTACGCCTTGCGCTTTGATACCTTTATTTCGGTCTTTTAATTCGTAGTTAAATAGGATGTCTTTTTCGCCTTTTTTCTTGAAAATGATTGGGAACGTTCCCGATTTTGCATTAGAAGAAATGTTGATGTCCAAGAATAAATAATTCGGATTTTCGACTTTGTTGATTTTTTCTAAAGTCACCCCTTTGTAGGAAATATTGGGTGTGAAATCTGCAATATTGTTTCCATGAACAATCAATTGAACATTGTGGTATTGCATGCCCACCCACCAATTAAGTGGTTCGACTCTGTCAATACGTTTGTCTTGTTGTGCAACCACAGACTGTATCTGATACGTAAATGCTAAACAAGTTACTATTTTGAATAAATATTTTACCATAAAAAAAGAAGGAAAGAAAAGTCTAAAAATAGTAAAAGAAAGGGTGTAATTTTCAACTACACCCTTTTATTTTTATTTATTATTGTAATTCGTAGACAATAGTATTTGCCGTTGTATTTACAGTTATTTGATACTTCGCCGCACTTGGTGGCGTAATGTTTCCTCCACTCGTACTAATGGTTCCACTTGTTGCACCTGCTCCATAAGAAGTGTTCCAATTAGCAGCAGGAGTAATTTTAAAACTGCCACCTGAAGAAAAGTCGATAATTCCAACATAAATGCCATTACTAGTTTCTGAAATTAAAGCATCTGTGGTAGAAAAAGTCCAACCATTATAGTCTCCAGGAACGTACAAGTAGCTTGCAGTTGAGTAAGGTTGCATTTTAATTTGAATAGGATCGGTATATGTTGCAGCAAAAGAATCTGCAATACTTGATGATAATCTTACCTCTACGGTTGTCAAAGAATCAAATGACAGTCCTAATTTATTAAGTGTGGTATTTAAATCAGAACCTAAGAAAGAATAAGACGTTAATCCATTGTCTACTGCAACAGAAATAGGACTTGCAAAATCTGTACCTGCAACAGCAAATTGTAATTGTTGCGTAATTGCTGCTTGATATCCAAAAGAAGCAGGTGTCCAAGAAAATGTAATAAGAGAATCAGATGCATTGTCTTGTGTAACTGTTACAGAAGAAACGTTGGCGGATAACGTACCAGAAGTGCCTTCTTGAGCTACTACATTTGTCCCTTCTTTTTTACATGCAAAAGCAAGTATGCAAAGTAATAATGGGAATAATCTTTTTATATAAGATAACATAGTCTTAAATTTTATTGGATTAATAGCCTGTATTTTGAGTTAAATTGGTGTTGGTAGTCACATCGTTTAATGGTAGAGGGTAAATATCTCTATAACTAGAAGTACCAATACCGCTAGCATTACCACCTTTCCAAGGCCATACATAGGAGGAGCCAGTGAACATACCGTAACGTATCAAATCAGTACGACGTGTTGCTTCCCAATACATTTCTCTCATTTTTTCAGACAAAAGATCTGTTAATGTGATCGAACCAAAATTGCCAGATGTACTTCCGTATGCTCTTTGTCTCAATAAATTGACATAAGCCAATGCTTGGGATGTAGATCCTCCAGCTCCTCCACGCAATACGGCCTCTGCATAATTTAAATACACTTCTGCCAATCTAAATAAAGGAAAATCAGTAGAGCAATAAGTTCCTCCAATGGAGGCAGGCGTTGCTCCTGTTGAGGTAAGATTTGTCCATTTTGTCAAAGCGTAACCTTGTGTAAAAGTGCTCGGGTCGGTAATAGTTGTCGTACTTGAGCTAGTTATATAAAACATGGCTCTTGTATCAGTTGCACCAGTATTATCCGTAAAACTATTTGGCAATGGAGAGCGACTTCTATTACCACCCCAGCCTCCAGTTGGAATTCCGAATTTAGTAGGTCCCATTGCGGAGCTTACTTCTGCATTGATGATATAAGTAGTTCCTCCATAGTTCTGCGTATTCACACCGTCATAGTTGATAGTGAGAATTTCTTCGTTATTGTTTAGATTGTTGTCTCCTTTAAACAAATTGGCATAAGTTGTATTTAAAGAATAGCCAGCATCAATTACTTTAGAGGAATATAAAATTGCGCTATCGTATTTAGTAGTACCTGTATACACACCTGCATTCAAATACAATCTGGATAATAAAGCCCAATCTGCACCTTGATCTGCTCTACCATATTCATTATCTCTTGCGGTTACCAGACTATCTTCTATATCTAAAAGTTCAGTTTCTACATATTTAAATAAATCAGCTCTTTTAATTTGTGGTGGATTAGTTGTACCGATCGTGCTATATTCTGTTACGAAAGGAGGATTACCAAACATATCCATCAAGACCCAATATTGATAAGCACGGATAAATCTTGCTTCGGCTCTATATTGTTTTATTAAACCAAGTGAGTCACTAGAAATATTTCTAGCAGATAATTTATCATCTGTAGATTCTTTCAAAAATTCATTGGCAATAGTTATTTGATAAATACTTCTTGTATATAAACCAAGTAGAAATGTATTGCTTGATGTCCAAGTGCTGTAATTTAAATCAGGAATACCTACATCTTGCCATGAACATATTGCTTCGTCTGTCGGCAACTCTTGTGCCATCCAATATAATCTTAAGAAATCAGAAGTTCCTGCATCTATTCCTCCTAAGTCAGAACTTGCTGGACCTTGGCTACTTGTAACTGCATAGCTTGCATATACTTTGACCAAACCTTCTTTGTATGCTGCGGCACTTGTATATATGTTATCTGCTGTTACGGAGTTAAGTTGAGTAAGGTTGAGATCCTTTTTGCAAGAAGCAAATCCAACAAGTGATCCTAAAATGGCTATATATAATTTATTAACAATTTTCATATGTATCTATTTAAAAGATGAAATCTTTCTATTTGTCTTAAAATTTTAGATTTAATGATAATGCATACACTCTAGGGCGAGGATATAAATTATAATCTATACCTGCAGAACTATTAGATTCTGGATCTAATCCTGGATAATGTGTAATTAAAAACACGTTTTGAACTGTACCAGATACAGTTAAATTCATATCTGGATGTTTTTTAGAAATATCTTGAAAATTGTATCCTAAAGACAGATTATCCATTCTGATAAATGAGGCATTGTACACATAATAATCTGAGAAATATTGAGGTGTGTGGAAATTAGTATTCAATAAATCAACGGTTGCATTATTGATTGCATCAGTAGTTGTGTTGTTGACATTTGCCCAATTGTCAAAATTTGATCTTACATTGTCGTACATGTAATTACCGACATTCGCTCTGATTGTAGTTGCTAATGTCCAGTTTTTGTATCCAAAATTTGTGGAGAATCCGAATGTGGATTTGGCTTGCGGACTTTTGTAATAATACATATCATTGGAATTGATCACTCCATCTTTATTTCTATCTACATAAGCTCCTTCAACAGGTTTGCCGCTTTTGTCATATACTTGTTGGTATACATTGAATACATAAGGAGTATAACCAACAGCCCATCTTTGTATCATATTTCCTGTACCACCAGCTATAGAACCTACTGTAACTGAATAGCTTGGGTCATTATTATTTAACTGAGAAATCGTTGTATTGTATTTGGAATAGTTAAAAGATACAGTCCAGTTGATATCTCTTTTACGAATAACATCCGCAGAGATATTCAATTCTAAACCTTGGTTTTTCATTTTTCCAACGTTGGCATATAGGTAGTTGCTGAAGTTACTTCCGACAGAAACAGGTATATTTCCTAACAAGTCAGACGTATTTTTCCAATAATAATCTGCAGTTACAGTAATTAGATTATTTAAAAATCCTAAATCCAATCCAATATTTGTGGTAAGAGATTTTTCCCATTTAAGGTTTTTGTTATACGCATTAGGAGAGTAGTAGGAGTAATAGCTGTCTCCAATTTGATATTCTCCTGTAGATTGACTTCCATAATAAGTATTTTGGTAAGAATAACTACTGCCTATATCTTGTTGTCCTGTTAGACCATAACTTAATCTAAGCTTTAAATCGGACAACCATTTTTTAGCTGGTTCCATGAAATTTTCTTCGATCGCTCTCCAAGTTAAACCAACGGAAGGGAAATAACCATATCGATTATCTGGTGCAAATCTTGAAGAACCATCACGTCTAACTGTTCCTGACAAAATATACTTGTTGTCATAAGTATAGATCAATCTCGCATAATACGATAACATTCTATTTTGATCAATGCTTAAAGGATATGTTGGATGCGTAAGGATCGTAGTGTCATCCGCTTCGTATGTATTGTAGTTATTTGTTTTTGTGGAGAAAGTATAATAACCATAACCAGCTACCGCATTAATGTTACTTTTTCCTAAATCTTTATTATAGCTTAAGAAAGCCTCTAATGTGTAATTATCATACACATTTCTTGATCGGGAACTATTTCCATCAGTAGAAAAAGCTTCAGATGCATCTGCAAAAATCAATTTCTTTCCATTCGATCTAGTGATATCGTAACCAGCATTTACATTCACATGTAAATCAGGCAAAAAGTGCACTTTATAATCCAATTGTAAGTTGCCAATACTTCTTACTGCTTGACCCGTATTGTTTTGCATATTTAGTAAGGAAACAGGATTACGCCCAGCAAGGGATTTTATTGTTCCGTCGGCATTCATCCATTCGAAATAACCTCCATACGGATTGGTCTTGTCATATACTGGTTGCGTTGGATCAAATTGAATCGCAGCTGCAATTGCTCCTTGATTGGCAAAGAAAGATTTCGTTAAACTTCCTTTCAAATTCAAATTAACGGACAAATGATTGTCAAAGAATTTTGGACTCAAATTCAATGCAGTAGAAATTCTCTGCATATTATCTCTTTTCAAAATACCACTTTGGTTTAAATAGCCTGCAGAAAAGCGAATTGGCAGCCATTTATGTATGTTTCCTGCCACACTGAAATTATTATCTGTGGAGAATGCAGTTCTATATATTTCTTTTTGCCAATTGGTATTTGCTGTTCCTAATAAAGCTTTATGTGCATCATCGCCATATTCATTGATATAATCGCGCATTTGGTCACCAGACATGACATCTACTAATTTGGCTGCTTTTGAGAGACTATTTGTAGAGCTAAAATTATATACAGGTTTACCGCTTTTGCCTTTTTTGGTAGTAATTAATATAACACCATTAGATGCTCTTGAACCATATATTGCCGTTGCATTGGCATCTTTTAATACTGTAAAAGTTTCAATATCATTGGGGTTAATGGTTGCTAATGGATTGGCAACGTTTCCGATAGATCCGGTTGTCATAGGTACACCGTCGATTACATATAATGGATCGTTCGTTGCACTTAAAGATGCTCCGCCACGTATACGTACCGTACTTCCTGCACCAGGCTGACCACTATTCAATGTGATCTGCACGCCGGCAGCTTTGCCTTGAATTAATTGTTCTGGTGTTGCAACTAATCCTTTATTAAAATCTTTAGCAGAAATGGTAGTAACAGAGCCAGTAAGATCTTTTTTCTTACTTGTGCCATAACCGATTACAACGACTTCATTTAGATCTGCACCTAGAGGAGCAAGATATACACTAAAGTCTCCAGCACCTAAAGTGATTTCTTTATTTGTAAAACCTACTAAGGCAAATTGTAATTTTTTGCCTGCAATATTTTGGTTTGCTGGAATTTTGAATTGCCCATTCTCATCTGAAGTAAAATCTTCGTTTAATGCTGGTAATCTAACGGTAACTCCTGATAGTGCCGAGCTATCTTTAGAATTATAGATTTTACCGACAATACTGTCTTTCTGTGCAGAGGCATGAATACTCAAGCAAAGCAATGGAAAACTAAGCAAGGAGAACAATCGAACTCTTTTCATACTTATTGTTTATTTGTAAAATGGCATCCGGTAATGAAACTTAGGAAACGATACCGGTAACGTTCCCGAAATAATTTTGCAAACGTAAAGCTAATTTTTAAACTAACAAACGTTTTTTAGCAAAAAATTAAAAAATTATTAAATCTTTCTTGTGGATTCTCGATGTATAATTTCTGATTTCAACTCAATGGGTGCAAAATTTTCCTCTAAATGTGTAGATTTTAAGATGCCAAATAGTTGTTGCGCAGCTTTTTGTCCCATTTTAAATGCGGGTTGTGTAATAGTAGAAAGAGATGGATTTAGTAAATCCGCAATTTCCAAACTTGAAAAACCAATGATTTTTACTTCTTCGGGTATACGAATTTTATTTGCATGACATACACGATAGGAAACAACAGCCAATCTTTCCACTGCTGTAAGAATCGCATCTGGCTTCATTTTTTTTATTAAGTTCTCAATAATATAAAAGCTGATTTCTCGATCATTGTCACATTCTACAATTAATTGATTATCAATAGAAATATTGAATTCTTTCAATGCATCTAAATAGCCTTCAAGTCTTTTCCTTCCAATGGAATGCTCTTTGTCAATCACTAGAAATGCTATTTTTTCAGCCCCTCTTTCTATTAAATCTTTGGTCGCTTGATAACTACTTTGGTAATCATTATTGATAATTTTGGGTAAGGCGTATTCATCGTAAACCCGATCAAAAAAGACCAATGGAATTTTCTTTTTGATGATATTGGTGATGTGCGCATTCTTTTTTCCCTCACCAGTGGCAGAGATAATCATTCCGTCCACACGACCATTTAAAAGATTTTCCACGATCGATTGTTCCTTTTCGTAACTGCTATCAGTAACATACACCAATGTATGATATTGATGCGCTCGCGTTACCTGCTCGATCCCCTTGACTGCTTGAGAGAAAAAGTTATTGGCTAATTCAGGTAAAACAATCGCAATTGTATTGGTGGTTTTTTCTCGTAATGAACTTGCGTATAGATTGGGATGATAGTTCAATTCCTTCGCTTTTGCCAAAATTTTCTCTTTCGTATCTGGATTGATATCCGAATTATTTCTAAATGCACGAGAGATCGTAGATGTACTTAGATTTAGAGCTTTGGCGAGTTGTTTTATATTAATGCTTGGATTCTCCATGAACTTTTCGATAAGGCAGCTAAAGTAATATTTACCTGTTGATTTTTATTTTTTAATGGAATCTTTGTTTTCTTTTAGCAAAGTTACATACATTTGTTCGTTAGTTTTTATACTATTTCGGGAACGTTCCCAAATTTCTAAAGAATTCCATATGCACAAATTGACATTTTCCTTATTTATGCTATGTTGTATCGCTACTGCGAATGCACAAAAAATTCAATCGCCAGATAAATCTTTTGATCTTGATTTTAGTTTACAATCAGGAGGTGTTCCTACTTATTCCTTAGAATACAAGGGACAAGCTGTAATCAAACCAAGCCATTTGGGTTTGCAATTAGTCAATGATACAGACTTAAACAAAGATTTTACTATCGAAAAAATTGATACGTCTTCTTTTGATGAAACTTGGAAACCTGTTTGGGGCGAAGTGAGCCAAATCCGCAATCATTATAAAGAAATGGCAGTTACGCTTTTGCAAAATAGTACCAAACATGAAATGGTTATTCGTTTCAGATTGTTCAATGATGGTTTGGGTTTTAGATATGAATTTCCATTTACCAAAAAAGACTTCATTTATTTTACGATAAAAGAAGAAAATACGCAGTTTGCGATGGCGGGCGATCACAAGGCTTTTTGGTTGCCAGGCGATTTTGATACGGAAGAATATAGTACCGTGACATCCAAATTGTCCGAAATCCGTGGAAAAATGAAAGACGCGGTAACGCCAAATGCGTCTCAAACCACATTTTCTCCTACTGGAGTCCAGACACCTTTGATGATGAAATCGGATAAAGGTTTGTATATCAATATTCATGAAGCCGCGTTGATTGATTACGCGGCAATGAATTTGAATTTGGATGATCAAAATATGACTTTTACCACATTTTTGACTCCTGATGCACAAGGAAATAAAGGTCATTTACAAACGCCCACACAGACGCCTTGGCGTACGGTCATCGTAAGCGACAAAGCTGCGGATATATTGACTTCCAAATTGATCTATAATCTAAACGAACCAACCAAATATGAAGATGTAAGTTGGATCAAACCGATGAAATATGTCGGTGTTTGGTGGGAAATGATTACTGGAAAAAGCACTTGGGCATATGCTGATACCGACAATATTCACTTAGGAATAACAGATTATTCTAAATTAAAACCCAATGGCAAACATGGCGCAACGACAACGAATGTGAAAAAATACATTGATTTCGCTGCCGCAAATGGTTTTGATGCCGTGTTGGTGGAAGGTTGGAATGTAGGTTGGGAAGATTGGTTTGGACATGAAAAAGATTATGTATTTGATTTCATTACTCCTTACCCAGATTTTGATGTGAAAGAATTACATCGCTATGCTGCATCCAAAGGAATTAAAATCATCATGCATCATGAGACTTCTGGTTCCGTTCGCAATTACGAAAGATTTATGGATACTGCTTATCGCTTTATGGTGGACAATGGTTACAATGCTGTGAAAAGTGGTTATGTTGGAAATATTTTGCCAAGAGGCGAACATCATTATGGGCAATGGATCGACAACCATTATCTGCATGCTGTTAAAAAAGCCAGCGAATATAAAATCATGGTAGATGCTCACGAATCAGTTCACATGACAGGACTTTCTCGCACATATCCCAATTTGTTGGCGGAAGAAGCGGCACGAGGAACAGAGTATGAATCTTTTGGTGGAAATAATGCAGATCACACCACCATCTTACCATTTACAAGGTTGATGGGCGGACCAATGGATTACACACCAGGAATTTTTGAAACGCGTATTGAAAAAATCAATCCGGAAAATCATTCCTTTGTTCATACCACATTAGCGCGCCAATTGGCATTGTATGTAACGATGTACAGTCCATTCCAAATGGCTGCAGATCTTCCAGAAAATTATATGCGTTTTCCAGATGCATTCCAATTTATCAAAGATGTCGCCGTAGATTGGGACGATACCAAAGTTCTGGAAGCGGAACCAGGAGATTATATCACCTACGCGAGAAAAGCAAAAGGAACGAATAATTGGTTTGTCGGTCGTACCAATGATGAGATCTCACGAGTTTCCGATATTTCTTTGGACTTTTTGGATAAAGGGAAAAAATATATAGCCACGATTTACCAAGATGGCAAAGATGCAGATTACGAAAAAAATCCGCAATCCTACACGATCAAAAAAATGAATGTTACAGATAAAACTAAATTGAAAATAATATGTGCTCGTGGTGGTGGTTATGCTATCAGCATCATTGCACAATAATATTTATACAAACCACAACACATGAGAAGGCCGCAGTCATCGACTGCGGTTTTTTGTTTTAGGGTTAGTTTTTGTATATTTAATCAAGAAATAATTAGAGAAAATGAGAAAACTACTACTAGTAATTACAGGATTTTATTGTCTTTTGAATATTTGTTTTGCCCAAGACTCAGTCCCCAAATTGACAGGAAATATCAAAATTTCCATTAAAGAAGGTTCTATTGAATCTGATTTAAAATTGGAAAATATTCCACATTTAGAAGATTACTACATACGACTAAATAAAGGGATGAATGTATTAAACTGGAAAAGCTTAGATGGTAAGGGGTTTTTATTACATGCTTCGGTGGAGTATGATAAAGATAGCTTCCAAACTGGAGAATCTATGGCTTACTACTTTCTAGATAATACCAGAAAAAGAAAATATTTACCTAATAATTTAGAAGTAAAATACGTTGGAAAATTCCCAGTAGTGAAGGATACTTTAAACGACAATTATATGTTGTCTGATTGGAAAGGTAATATTGCTTTTAATAGTTACTCTCTAAGAACGGACGGTGCCCAATCAAGTTGGTATCCCATTTTGTACGATATTAAGAAAGATTTGCCATATGATAATATTACCTATGATATAAATGTTAGTTGTATTGATTGTAAAGTATTATATGTAAATGGTAGTGCTCCTTTGAATTCTAATAAGGGGCAATTTGAAAGCAAGAATCCAGTTCCAATTAACTTGTATTGTGGAGACTTTAAGTACAAAGAGATTGATTCCATTTATTTTTTAAATCCAGATTTAAATAAAAATCAACTCGATAGCCTTGGCAGAGATATCGACAAGTATAAAAAATATTATCAGCAAACTTTTGCCATTCCTTACAAAGATGCATTTACATTAATCCATACTACTCCTTTGAGTAAACGTAATGCTTGGAGCTTTGCATCTTTTCCAAGTGTCGTTAATATTGGTTTTGGTAAATATGGATTACAATTATATCTGGACTCTGCTAATAGATTAACGATTGCACACGAACTGGCTCATTATTATTTTGGAAATTATAGAAAATTCAATGATGTATTAGGTGATATGATGTTGGAAGGTTTTACAGAATATACAGGAATGCAGCTCATGAGAAATCTGATTAGTCCTAATATTTATAATAAAATATTGACTCAAAAAATAAATATATTGAAAGATTTTCAAGCCGTTCCTTTTGGAAAAATAAAGGTGAGTAGTGATTTTCAAAATAGAGAATTATATGTTTACTATTACGCACCAGTTATTTTTACTGCAATTGAAAAAATCATTGGAACAGACAATATGAATTCGTGGTTGAAAAATATTTTGAATAACAAAGAGAAAACTACAAACTACGCATTTCTATCCGGGACTTTGAAAAACGTAATAGGAGAACAAAAATTTGCGGAAATTGAGTCTCAATTATTGACATCTGATATTTCAAAAAGTAACGCAATTGAGTTAATATCCAAATAAGGTATTTTCCCTTAAAATTAAATAAAAAGGTCTTGTATGAAACCATACAAGACCTTTTTAAGTATTTGACAAGTTGTTTTAAACTTATTTAGTTGCTTCGATTGAGTTGAACAATTCTTCATCTACCAAGATACGTCCGCAGTTTTCGCAAATGATGATTTTTTTGCGTTGACGGATTTCACTTTGTTTTTGAGGAGGGATCGCGTTGAAACAACCACCACAAGCATCACGCTCGATAGGTACAACTGCCAATCCATTTCTATAATTATTACGAATACGGTCGTAGGAGAAAATCAAACGTTGATCTACCACGTGACGTGCTTCATCTTCATTTTCTTTCAATACAACTTCTTCTTTTTCTGTATCAGCGATGATTTTGTCTAATTCGCCCTTCTTCTGTTCCAAAACACCTTCTTTACCAGCGATTTGTTTTTTAACGTGATCTAAGTTGCCGCCTTTTTCTTCCAATTGTTCTTTGGCATCTTTGATATGACGTTCTGCTAATTTACCTTCTAATTGTTGATCTTCAATTTCTTTGTTGATCGCTTCAAATTCACGGTTGTTTTTAACAGATTCGCTTTGTTTTTCGTATTTTTTTACAAGTTCTTCAGCGGTTTTGATCGTATTGTTTTTACTTTCAATATATTCTGAGATTCCGTTGATTTCTTCTTCGATACGATTTTTTCGGTTAGTAAGACCAGCGAGTTCATCTTCAAGATCACTTACTTCCATTGGCAATTCACCACGTAAAGTGTGTAATTCGTCCAATTTGATATCGATTTTCTGTAATTTAATAAGACCAGAAAGCTTTTCTTCTACAGAGTAATCTTTTGTTTTTGCTGTTGCCATATAATTTGAATAAACAATTTATACAAAATAATAAACCGGATTTGTATTTGTTTCCGATTTTAAGACGGCAAAGGTACGAAATTTTGTATGCAAATAATCAAATAGTAAATCTATTGTATACTGTTCGCTTTCCCAATGTCCGATATCTGCAATTAAAATCTTATTTTCCGCATCAAAGAATTCGTGATATTTTATATCCGAACTAATATAAATATCTGATTGTGAATTGATTGCGTCTTTAAATAAGAAACTACCTGCACCGCCACACAAAGCGACTTTTTTTATCTTTTTATTTATAAATTGTGTGTGTTTTATCACTTTTAAGTTAAATACATCTTTGACAATAGACAAAAATTCCTTTTCCTCCAAAGGTTCTTCCAATTCTCCCACCAAACCTGCTCCGACTTCGTTTAACGCATTGGACAATGGGAAAATATCATAAGCCACTTCTTCGTACGGATGATTGCTTTTCAATGCAGCCAACAAGCTATATTCCAAATAAGCGGGAAAAATAACCTCAATTCTCGTTTCTCTTTCCGTATGCAAATGCCCAATTTCTCCTACAAAAGGATTCGCTTTTTCATTCGCTTGAAATGTTCCATCGCCTTCCGTATTGAAACTCGCATGACTGTAATTACCGATATTGCCTGCGCCTGCGGCAAATAATGCTTCACGCAGTTTTGGAGTATCTTTGACAGGTACAAATGTGACTAATTTCTTTAAAACTCCCGTTTTCGGTTGTAAGATTTGGCGATTTTTGAGTTGCAATTTGTCTGCAATGCGATCGTTGACGCCAGCCAACATATTATCCAAATTGGTGTGAATCGCGTAGATCGCTATATCATTTTTGATGGCAGCGATAATCGTACGTTCTACATAATCTTTTCCATTGAGTTTTTTCAAACCTTTGAATACAATCGGATGATGTGCGACGATTAAGTTGCAACCTTTTGCTTTTGCCTCCTCGACGATCGATTCGATACAATCCAAAGTGGTTAAAATGCCGGTACATTCCCAATTGGCATTGCCGGTAATTAATCCGCAATTGTCATAACTTTCTTGATAGGAGAGTGGCGCAATCGTTTCTAAATATTGAGTTATCTCTTTGATTTTCATTTATATATAAATACCAAGTTAATAGTAAAATGAATATTGATTTTTAGTATTGCCCTTCGCCTTTAGGAGAAGGGTTGGAATGAGGAATTATAGCAAAATCTTTTCAAAACAAACACTGTTGCTCACACCTACATATTGACCAAAATTGGGAATTCTTTGAAAACCATTTTTTTCATATAAGCGAATGGCTTCTGGTTGTTTCAAGCCCGTTTCCAAGATCAATTTTTCAGCGGATAATTCTTTTGCCCAATTGGCTAATTCATTTAAAATTTGTCCGGCTAAACCTTTCCCACGAAATGTCGGATCGGTGAACATTCTTTTGATTTCAAATATTTGTGGAGCATATTCTTTGATCGCACCACAAGCTACTGGCTGTTCATTTTCATACAAAACAACCACATTTTTGATCAAATCAACTTTGTTGAATTGTGCATAAAAGGCATGTTCTGCTCCATCTCTAATGGCTAAATCGGCATCCAAACTTTTTACTAATTGCAAAAAGTCAGGATGCGTAGAATCTGTGCGAATTATTTGCATAAATGATTAAGCAACGGTTTGTAATTCTGCTGCAAAAATGCTTTCTTTTGAAATCTGATTTTCCGCATGCAAATTGTTGTACACATCCAAAACTTGGAAAATGGCTTTTTTACCTTTGTCACCCAAACTAAAAGAGAAGTTATTGACATACAAGTTGATGTGTTGACGCATCACCTCTTCTTCCATTTCTTGTGCATGCATTTTTACATATTCTGCCAATTGATCTTTGTGATGGATATACGCATATTCGATACTGTTGCGTATCAAATTATTCATCTTTTTCAATAATTTGAAAGGTTGATTACGTTTAGCAACGATACCGCCCAAAGGAATTGGTGCATGCGTTGTTTTTTCCCAATAATCACCCAAATCAATCAATTTTACCAAGCCTCTTTTTTGATAGGTAAATCTATTTTCATGGATAATAACACCAAGACCTTTACCGTCTTTTACAAAATCTTCCACCTCGTTAAAGACGACAAATTCTTTATTTTTTGCATCTGGATATGCCAATGAAAATAGCAAATGTGCGGTCGTGTCCACACCAGGAATAGCAATCTGATGTGCGTGAACCTCCTCAGCAGCCATTGGATTGCTGGCAATCAATAAAGGACCAACGCCCATACCCAAAGCTCCACCACTATCCAAAACACAATATTCACTCAAAATACGTGGCAATACGCCATAACTAATCTTCGAAAAATCTAATTTCCCCTCTTTTGCCCAATTATTTAAAGTCTGTACATCTTCCAGATGTAAATCAAATTCCAATCCGTCGGTATCTATTTTATGGTTGACGAGCGCGTCAAAGATAAAAGTGTCGTTGGGACATGGGCTAAAACCTAAACTAAGCTTCATTCTTTTATCGATTTTAAAGTGTAGGGAGCAAAAACTCCCCTTTTATTAATGTAATGGCTTCTCCGGAAAGAAAAACGCTGCCATTTTCTAATTTCAATTTTAATTCACCTCCTCGAGCTGAAGCTTGGTAGGCAAATAAAGTTGTCTTGCCCAATTTGTTTGCCCAAAAAGGTACCAAACAACAATGTGCAGAACCTGTCACTGGATCTTCATTAACCCCAACAGGAACGGCAAAAAAGCGAGAAACAAAATCGTAAGGACTTTCGGAATCTCCTTTTGCGGTGATGATGGTGGCATATTTTTCCAATAGATGAAAATCTGGTTGGTATTGAATTACCTCTTTTGCAGACGATAATTCTACAATATACTTAGCACTTTGCGCTTTAAAGATAGACGAATTTGGAAAGATATTTTGCAAATCTTCAGGAATGGAATCTTCTGTAATTGGGATTGCCGGAAAGTCCAAACTGATCCAATTCTCTGATTTAGAAGCTTTTAAAATACCGCTAAGCGTCTTGAAATGTACAATTGTCTCTGATTTTTCCAAACCTAATTCCCATAAAATATGTGCACTTGCCAACGTCGCATGTCCGCATAAATCAATCTCAACTGAAGGTGTAAACCATTGTAAATTGTAAGCACCTTCCCCCGTTTTCAGTAAAAATGCGGTTTCGGATAAATTATTTTCCGCAGCAATGGCGAGTTTGATTTCGGATGGAATATCGTTTTCTAACAGACAAACGGCTGCCGGATTACCTTTAAATGGTTGGTTGGTAAATGCATCTACTTGATATATGGGAAGTTTCATTTTATAAATTTTGAAAGATTTTAAGCAATTCCGTATTCAAATTTCCAATAGAATTTTTAAAATCCCAATTTGATTTATCTCGATCGCCGACAAGATTGGAAATACTTCTTATTTGCATAAATGGAATTTGATATTGCAATGCGTTATAATGCAACGCCGCGCCTTCCATCGATTCAATAACAGGTTGATATTTAGATAAATAAGCATCCATTCTTAGGGAAGACGTCGTAATCTCATCAATTGTTATCGCTTTTGCTGTCGGTAGATTTGTCTTATTCCAATCTTTCAAATAAGGATTTATTAGCACGCCATCCGAATATGGAAATGCATTTTTATCAGCAAATCCGAGATCAAAAATATCTTTCCAAATTCCATTTTCCTCGACGCCGGCATTGACAAATTGATCAGAATCTATCACAAAAACCTGTCCCAATGTCTTTTTTTTGTCAAATGTTCCAGCGATACCTGCCAAGATAATCAGGCCGGGAGTATTGATTGTCAATAACTTTTGCAAATGAAAACTTGCCTCTAACATGCCTATGCCTATCGTATGGAATTGAATTTCATGTGCTTCGATGGGATTCGTTTGTAACGCTTCTCGGAGCGGACGCGTCTCCATTTCTGTAGCGGAAGTGACCAAAATTTGCATAAGCGAATATCGTATATTTTTTTGTTGTGTTACCTTTGCCAAAATTTTAGAGGCAATATGGTTTACCTAACGCGTTTGGAGCATTTTAATGCGGCGCATAAATTATACAATCCGAACTGGAGTTTAGAAAAAAATGAGTCCGTTTTTGGACCTTGTGCGAATGAAAATTTTCACGGTCATAATTATGAATTATTTGTAACGGTCAAAGGCAAGCCCGATCCAGATACAGGATTTGTCATGGATGTAAAAAAATTGAGCATATTGATACGTGAAAATGTGATCAAAAAAGTAGATCATCGCAATCTCAATCTGGATGTAGATTTCTTAAAAGGACAAATGTGTAGCACGGAAAATGTGGTGATTGGATTTTGGAATATTTTGGCGCCATTGATGCCAGAAGGTGTACAATTGCATTGCTTGAAATTGTACGAAACGCCAAGAATCTATGTAGAATATTTTGGGGAATAAAAACTAAAAATGAATGGCCAATCAACTAGATAAAGTAGCAGTATTTCGAAAAGGACATTTCAATGCTGCGCATCGTCTAGCATTGCCGCAGTGGTCGGAGGAGGAAAATTTCGCCTATTTCGGACCTTGTAGTTATGCCAATTTTCATGGACATAATTATGAAATTATATTAAAAGTAGTCGGTACGCCCGATCCATTGACGGGTTATGTAATTGATTTGAAAATATTGAATCAATATTTGGAAGAGGAAGTGTACAGCAGATTTGACCATAAAAATCTCAATTTGGATACGGATTTATTTCAACAGCAATTACCGACGGCAGAGAATATTGTAAAAGTAATTTACCAATTGATAAGGGCAAGATTAAAGCCAGAATTAGCATTGCAAGTGAGATTATACGAAACTCCACGAAATTTTGTAGAATATCCGGTAACGCTTGATTTTCAATAAAATATTAATAAGAATAGCAAATATGGCATATAGAAAAGTCGAACATTATGACGCGGAAATAACCAACGAACTGGCAAATAATTACCATAGTATTTTACAATCTTTGGGCGAAGATCCGGAAAGAGAAGGATTGGTAAAAACACCAGAAAGAGTGGCAAAAGCCATGCAGTTTTTGACACAAGGTTATTCGCAAGATCCCGTGGCAATTTTGAATTCTGCAAAATTTACCGCACCCAAAAGTGAGATTGTTATCGTAAAAGATATTGAATTATACAGCCTTTGCGAACATCACATGTTGCCATTTATTGGAAAAGCGCATGTGGCATACATTCCCAATGGTTACATTACTGGCTTGAGTAAAATTGCGCGTGTTGTTGATGTATTTTCCCGTCGATTGCAAGTACAAGAGCGCTTAACAATGCAGATTATGAATGCGATAGAAGAGGCATTACAACCGCTCGGCGTAGCTGTTGTGGTAGAAGCAAATCATATGTGTATGATGATGCGTGGCGTAGAAAAACAAAACTCTTTGACCACAACTTCCACTTTCTGTGGCGCATTTGAAAACGAAGTTACCCGCAATGAATTTTTGCGTTTATTGCAAATGAAATAAATTTCTTAAATGCCAGCGTTTTGAAAAAATGCTGGCATTTTTTTGTCTAAATGAATTGCTATGCAGCTTGCCAAAATTATTGCTAATAATATCTTTTTAATTCTAAGTATTGCTTGTTTTACATTTTCCATATTTCATCCTTGTTATGGTACAGGTCCAGATATGCCAGAGCAAGAGCAAGGTTTGGGTTTATTGATATTCGGATGGATGGGTTTGATGATGGGAGCTCCTGGGATTGTTTGGCTTGCCAATCCTTTACTGATATTGTCTTGGATTTTTAATAAAAAGAAAAATACATTGGCAATACTTTTTGGTGTTTCAGCGATTATTTGTGCTTTATATTTTTTCTCCATCAAAGAAATATTGGTTGATGAGGCCGGGCATAAATCAAAAATTACAAATTATTATTTAGGTTATTGGTATTGGGTAAGTAGTATGATTCTTAATTTGATTGATGCATTAATTCAAAAGTATAGATTTCAGAAGTTATGAAATTAAGAATGCTTCACTTCGTATGTAATGACGTCATTACATACGAAGTGAAGCATTCTCAAGTATAGAATATTTTTTTAATTCAAATTATTGACCGCTGCAGTTAAGCGAGGTAATATTTCAAATACATCTCCGACGATACCATAATCTGCCGCTTTGAAGAATGGCGCTTCAGGATCATTATTGATAACGACGATTACTTTACTTCTATTTACACCACCCAAATGTTGAATCGCACCTGAAATGCCAGCCGCAATATATAAATTAGGCGCAATTTGTTTACCAGTTTGACCTACGTGCTCGTGATGAGGACGCCATCCACTATCAGAAACGGGGCGACTGCAAGCCAAACCTGCATGCAAACTATGCGCTAAATCTTCTACTATTTTCCAATTTTCTGGACCTTTCAATCCGCGTCCACCACTTACGACGATAGACGCTTCGCTTAATGGAATTTCTCCTTTGACTATATCTACAGATTGAATGGTAACTTTTGATGCTTCCAAATTCAAACTTACTGCTTCTACATTGGCAGTCGCATCACTTGTTTTTACTTCAAAACTATTGCTTGATATAGAAATTACTTTAACCGCAGTATTGATTTTATACCATGCGAATGCTTTACCAGAATATACGGCTTTTTTCACTGAAAATCCATTTTCCAATTTTGGAAGACCGATCGCATTAGAAACGAAACCTGCTTTTAATTTGGCAGATAATCTTGGTGCAACACTATTAGAAAGGGTACCATCAGGGAAAACAATCGTATCGATATTTTTTTCAGTTACAAATTGTGCGATTGCAGCAGTTAAGGCTTGATTGTCTGCAGTATTGAAACCTGCATTGATGTCTTGAAAAATAGAACTAACGCCATATTTTCCCAAATCAGAAAGATTGTCCTCTACAGTTCCCAATATTAATGCGCTTACTTCCGTACCCAACGCATTGGCAAGTGCCGCGCTATACGCTAAAAGTTCGCCAGTAGATTTTTTTATTTGACCTTGTCCGTGGTCGATGATTGCTAATACAGACATGTTGATAATATATTAAAGAGCGGATGCTCCGGATGTTCAATAAAATTTAATTACAATACTTTTTCTACTTCGTGAAGGATTTTGATCAAATCCGCTTCTTGACCTGCTTCGAATAACTTCACGCCGTCTTTTGCTGCCGGCAATTCGAATGATTCGATCGTTGTGAAAGATTCTGTCGCTGTTGGTTCGACCACTTTTAGAGGTTTGGAACGCGCACCCATGATGCCACGCATATTTGGAATTCTTTGTTCGGCCATACCTTTTGTACATCCAATTACAAATGGAGTCGCTACTGCATCTTTTTCTTCACCACCTTCGATTTCACGTGTGATTGTTGCGTTATTCCCTTCCAATTCTAATTTGGTCGCCAAAGGCAAATAAGGTAATTGTAATAATTCCGCTAAAATAGCGCCGACAGATCCGCCGTTAAAATCAATGGATTCTTTTCCCGTAAAAATAATATCGTAAGCGCCGGCTTGTGCGACGTTCGCAATTTCATTCGCAATTGTAAATGCATCTTTTGCTTCGCTATTTATACGAATCGCTTCATCGCCACCCAATGCCAATGCTTTACGTAAAATCGGATCAGATCCAGCATTGCCTACCGTTAAAATGTGTACGATCGTTGCGGGATCTTTTTCTTTTATTTCAATTGCTCTCACCAAAGAATACCATTCGTCATAAGGATTGATAATCCATTGTGTCGAAGACTCATCAGGCTGCGTATTATTTTCTTTGAAAGTAATTTTAGAAGTCGTGTCTGGCGTTTTGGATATTGCCACTAGAATTTTCATTCTTAATTGTTTTAAAATGTAACGAGATGTCCTTGTGTGTTGTAAGGACGCCAAATATAAATCAAATACAAGGAAAGTCTATATCGAAATTGGGAATTTTTCACAAAAAAATACTCCAGAAATAGAAATAACTGGAGTCGAAATGTATGTAATGTAAGAGAGTATTATTTTCTAGACAGCACGCTTCCTCTAGGACCTATAAAGTCCGATTTTGCGGGGAAATGTAATATTGTCTTGGAATATTTTTACGAGATCACTTTTCTAAGTTGTGCAGAGAAGTTTGTAGATGCGGCCTGATATACGCTTGTCAAAAGATTTCTGACAAATGCATGTGACGAAAAATCTTTGTTAGTTGTTTTTAGAGAATAATCAATATAGTGATATATAACTGTACTTTTTAGATCAATTACATAAAATGCTGGTAGTGGAAGGTTTTCCTCTACGCCTGACAACCAATCAGATAGATCGTTTTCTGTATCATATAAGCCAAATAGTTCTGCAATGAGATTTTCTTTGTCTTCGTAAATATTTAACTCTTTTTCACTTCTTATTTTGAAGGAAAAATCTTTTTTACTGCCATTCGTGATTAATAGCAACTGTCCGCCCATCACTTGTACATCTGCTTCCAAACCTTTCCATATTGAAATGTCTTCAATTTTTTTGGTTGCATTGACAAATGCAACTACAAGAGGCTTAGAAGAATCCAAAAAATCTTGAAATTGAATGTCTTTTGGAAAATCTTTGATTTCAGATTTTAGACTGATAAATGCATCTTTTGCAAAATGAATTTGTGGTAAAGCGTCTTTCGATAATAATGGAAAAAAATTGTAGTTAGAAGATGTCAAACTACTGTGGTGTCCCAGTACTGGGTGCAACGACTGTTGCGCATTTGCGAAATTGGTAGACATAATAAATTGAATTTAGATTGTCAGGATTTTTTTTTCCTGGTGAAAATTGTTAAGTATATAAAAGGATTGAAGCTAGTATTAGCAGCAACAACAATAACACATTCGCATATGTGTATAGAATAAGTATGATTTATTTCCTTTCATAGTGCAAACATAAAACTGCATTATTAATCTACCAAATTTATAGACTAATAAATTTAATTTTTTTTCAAAAAAAGGAAAATTTAGATAACGTTCAGACTAAAATTGTGTTATATCCTTGCAGATAGCGTTCTATTTCAAAGGAAAGAACTAAATTGCGCATCATCTTATTTTAAACAATTAATAGTTATGAGTCAGAAATTTGATTTTGGCATGGTAGGTCTGGGCGTTATGGGCCGCAACTTATTATACAATATGGCGGATAACGGTTTCAGTGTTATCGGTTTTGATTTAGACGCGGAGAAAGGTAAAGAGTTGGAAAACGGTGCAACTCCAGGTACTACAGTGAAAGGTGTTACGACTTGGGAAGAATTTGTTAGCGACTTGGCTACTCCTAGAAAAATAACGATGCTTGTCCCTGCAGGTAAACCTGTAGATTCTGTTATAGAAAGCCTTTTGCCTTTGTTGGAAAAAGGTGATATCATTATTGATGGTGGTAATTCTCATTATGTTGATACAGTACGTCGTGTGAAATATCTTGAACCAAAAGGTATCCATTTCATGGGAATGGGTGTATCTGGTGGTGAAAGTGGTGCGCGTCGTGGCCCTAGTATCATGCCAGGTGGTGATAAAGAAGCTTTTGAAGTCATCAAACCATTATTGGAAGCAGTTTCTGCTAAAGTAAACGGTGATCCTTGTACTGCATACATGGGTAAAGATGCTGCTGGTCACTATGTGAAAATGGTGCACAATGGTATTGAATACGCTATCATGCAATTGATTAGTGAAATCTATGATTTATTGCATCGTGGATTGGGCGTTACAAATGACGAATTATATGAAATCTTCAAAGAATGGAACGAAGGCGAATTGAGTTCTTTCTTAGTAGAAATCACTCGTGATATTTTCAAACAAAAAGATCCAGAAACTGGTGGCTATTTAGTTGATTATATTTTGGATAAAGCCGGTGCGAAAGGTACGGGTAAATGGACTTCTCAAGATGCAATGGATTCTGGCGTATCTATTCCTACAATTGACATCGCGGTTTCTTTGAGAACCATTTCTGCATACAAAGAAGAAAGAGCACAAGCTGCTAAATTATATGCTACTTCTCACACTCCTCTAAGTGTGGATAAGGCTGAATTTATCAAACAAGCTGGTGAAGCATTGTTCTTCGCAGTAATCATCAGTTATGCACAAGGTCTTGCTTTATTAGTTAAAGCTTCTCAAGAATTGAGCATGGATATTCCTTTGAAAGATGTAGTTAAAATCTGGAGAGGTGGTTGTATCATCCGCTCTACCTTGTTAGAACAATATTATCAAGCATATTCTAAAAATCCAACATTGCCTAACATCTTGTTGGACGAAGATATCGCTGCATTGGCAAAATCAAAAGTTGCTAGTTTACGTGAAGTAGTTGCTCAAGCAGCGAAAAGCAGCATCGCCGCAGGTGGTTTGCAAACTGCATTGGCTTATTTCGATGCATACACAACCGATCGTATGCCAACGAATTTGATCCAAGCGCAAAGAGATTTCTTCGGTTCTCATACTTATCAAAGAATTGATAAAGAAGGAACTTTCCATACACAATGGGGCAAATAATATATTGAAACGGCTGTGAAGCCGTTTCTCATTTTTTAAAAAGAATAACATGGCTTCAAAAGTTATTAAAAAGACCAACCCAACCATCGTGTTCATTTTCGGTGGTAGCGGTGACTTAAACCATAGAAAATTAACTCCAGCATTGTACAATTTGTACGTTGATGGATTTTTAAACGATCAATTTAAAGTGTATGGCTTGGGTCGTACAGATTATACGGATAAAAAATATCGCGATCACCTTTTGGAAGGTATTCAATTATTTTCCAGAAGAAAAGATGACGGTAAAGGACCTTGGAAAGAATTTTCTGAAAAAGTTCATTATCTAAAAATGGATGCTGGCGCAGGTACTGCGGAAGAGTATTCTATTTTGGATAAAGCCATTCAAGAAACGGAAAAAGAATGGAAAGTTGAGGCAGATGTGCTTTATTATTTGTCCGTAGGACCCAACTTATTCCCAATTATTGCAAAAGGAATCAGCACGATCAAATCTTCTCATAAAGAAGATAAAACAAGAATCGTTATCGAAAAACCATTCGGTCATGATCTTCAAACCGCTATGGATTTGAATAAATTGTTAGCTGGCTTATTCCAAGAAGATCAGATCTATCGTATCGATCACTATTTGGGTAAAGAAACTGTTCAAAATATCTTGGCTTTACGTTTTGCCAATACTTTATTTGAACCAATCTGGAATAATAAATATATCGATCACGTACAAATCACAGCTGCAGAAACCGTTGGTGTAGAAGATCGTGGTGGATATTATGATACATCCGGTGCATTACGTGATATGATTCAAAATCACATTTTGCAAGTATTATGTATGGTTGCAATGGAAGCGCCGGTTTCTTTTGATGCGAACGAAATTCGTAACAAAAAGACGGACGTTTTGAAAGCAATCAAACGCTATACAAACGAAGAAGTAAAAGAAAATGTAGTTCGTGGTCAATACGGCGCAGGTTGGATGAAAGGTTCCAAAGTAAATGCTTACAGAGAAGAAAAAGGTGTAGATCCTAATTCTGCTACGGAAACATATGCTGCGGTGAAATTCCAAATCGACAACTGGCGTTGGCAAGGAGTTCCTTTTTATGTAAGAAGTGGTAAATATTTAGCGGAAAAAACAACGTTGATTACTATTCATTTCAAACAAGCTCCTAATTATGCCTTCCCTGCGGAAGCGGTAGATGCTTGGAGACCTAACCGTCTAACATTGACTATCCAACCAGAAAATGATGTTCGTTTGTTATTCCAGGCAAAAAGACCGGGTCAAACGATGTCTTTGAATCCTGTAGAAATGGTTTTCAATTATGCGGATGCCTATAACGAACCACAACCAGAAGCATACGAAACATTACTTTTAGATGCAATGATGGGTAACTCTACACAGTTCATGCGTAATGATCAAGTAGAAATTGCATGGAAAGTTGTAATGCCAATTTTGGATTCTTGGAATTCCAAAGTGCCGGTAAGTTTTCCTAACTATTCTCCAGGAAGTTGGGGACCAGAAGAAGCAGATGCTTTGATCGCTAAAGACGGAAGATCTTGGACCAATTCTCCTACGAAAAGTTCTAAGGATAAATTATAATCATCGTTCTTTATAGATATTATGCAAAACCCTGTAAAGCTTGTATTTAAAGCAAATACAGGGTTTTATTTTTCAATTTTAAAGTAAGATTTTATGAATATTCAAGTATCAAAAGATATAAAAGGATTGAGTGAAGATTTTGCAAAATGGTTGGTGGCTTATTCCAATGACGTTTTGGAAAAACAAGATATTTTTACCATCGCCTTATCTGGTGGTAGCACGCCAAAGCTTTTACATGAACTGCTTGCGCAAGAGCCTTACAAAAGTCAAATTGATTGGAGTAAATGGCATTTTTTCATGGGAGATGAAAGATTTGTACCAATTACAGATGATCGTAGCAATGCAAAAATGGCTTACGAAACTTTGTTAAATCATGTACCTGTAAAAACAGAACAAATTCACTTTTACATCACGGAAAATATCAAACCAGAAGAATCTTCTAAAGTATATGAAGCGCTTTTGAAAGAATATTTTGCCGGAAAAGAAACGGGTTTGGATTTGGTAATTTTGGGTATGGGAGATGATGGTCATACGCTTTCCCTTTTCCCAGGTCAACCAATTATCCATGAAACAGAAAAATGGGTAGATAGTTTTTGGCTAGAAGCGCAGGATATGTACAGAATTACCATGACGCATCCAGTGGCAAATCATGCAGCGAGAGTGGCGTTTTTGGTTTCTGGTGAAAAGAAAATTCCTGCATTGAAAGAGGTTATTAAAGGTGCTTACAATCCAGACAAATATCCATCTCAAATTATCCAACCAAATCCTGGTGAATTATTTTGGTTTATTGATGAGGCAGCAGCAGCAGGGTTGAAATAAAATTTATTAAGCGAAAGATTGACATGGATTTTCAAAATGCCAAGTGGCAAGAATTTGCCAACAGACTTCAGAAAATATACAAACATAGAAGTAAAACTGCTCGAAGACAACAGATCTCTTGTTATCGGATTTATGACAATGATCTACCAAGTTTTCCATTTGTGATAGAAATCTATGGGGCAAATGCTTATGTTGCGGAATATCATCGTAATCACGGCATGGACGAAGCGACACATGAGGATTGGTTGAGTGATTGCATTCAATTAATTGCGCAGGTATTGGAAATGCAAGAGGAAAATGTGTACGTACGCCAACGTAAAAGAATGACACATCGCAATGAAAGTCAATATCAAAAATTGAATTACGATGGGGATGATTTTGATGTACAAGAAGGGGGGTTAAATTTTATCGTCAATCTTTCGCAATATTTGGATACGGGTTTATTTTTAGATCATCGCGTAACCCGAAATATGGTGCACAATATGTCCAAAGACAAACGTGTACTTAATTTGTTCTGCTATACAAGTTCTTTTTCGGTCTATGCTGCAGCTGGTGGAGCAAGCGAGGTTGTTTCGGTAGATTTATCCAAAACCTATTTGAGTTGGTCCGAAAGGAATTTCAAATTGAATGATTTAGATAATGACTCCAAATACAAATTTATCCACCAGGACGTAATGCAATATCTAAAAACCTTGGGACCTGATAGTTTTGATATTATCGTTTTGGATCCTCCCACATTCAGCAATAGTAAGAGAATGAAGGATATTTTGGATATCCAAAGAGATCATGCAGAATTAATCAATGATGCTTTACGTGCACTAGGAAAAGATGGCGTTTTAATATTCAGTACCAATTCACGCAAATTTGAATTGGAACAAGATGCAATTGTTGGTGCAAGTAGCATAAAAGACATCACCAAATTGACCACTCCATTTGATTTTGAAGGCAAATTATTCAGATGGTGCTATGAGATTAAAAAGTAGGTTTATTATTGAGCAATTTTATTCGCATATTCTTTTAATGGAGTTATAAATTTGCTTCGATCTTCAATATACATGTTCGTCATGAAAATTATCCCACAATTTTTATTAAAGAGAATATTTGTACTTACTCCGGGATCATCTCCATCATGGCCGATAAAACCATCTGTATATAAATTCCAGAATATACCTTTCGTTCTAGTTGACGTATTAAGATTTTCCGGGGAGGTATTAGGATAAAAAGCAGGTGAAAACATTAATTTCACAGAACTGTCACTTAATATCTTTGAATTTCCGTTCAACGAATTAATCATTTCTATCTCATATTTACTTAACTCTTGAGCTGATGTTATTAGTCCTCCATCGGGATATGTAGTTAAAGAATAAAATGGTAAAGAGGAGTCTAAATCTAAGTAGGGTAAAGCATGTTTTTTCATATTTACATCACTTAAATACCATCCTGAATTATACATCTTTAGTGGATGTAAAATATATTTTTTTGTGAAATTTGCAAATGATATTCCTGCTTTGATTTCAATTAAATATGCCGCTAGTGCAGAAGCGATATTACTGTAATTATATCTTTCTCCGGGTTTACTTTTGTAAAAATTTCTACTGTTATATATTTCACCTTTTATATTTAGATAATTTTGTAAAAATGTTTCTAGAGATGTGTCTCTCAATCCTCCCGTATATCCATTTTCTCTCAAAATGGAGTAAGCTTTTTGATTAGTGCTATCTGTAATTGTAAATTTATAAGATTTATGATATACACTATCATTATCAATAATACTAGATGTATGGGTCGAAAGCTGTTTGATTGTTATTGGAATATTTGGGAAATTGGGATTAATAACTTTAAAAGGCAATATGTCGTTTATATTTGTTTCTAACGTAAAATATCCAAGTTCAATAGCTTTCATCAACGCAACTGCAATAAAGGTTTTACTTACAGAACCTATATTTTCTACTGTTTCTGTTGTGTAGGATATTCTTTTATAGTTGTCTGCAAACCCCCAACTTTTTTCATAAACAATCCCTTTTCTATTAGTTATTACTACAGTAAATCCTGGAATTTTTGTATTGATGAATGCTTGAGTTAATTTATAATTTAAGCTGTCAATTTCTTCTCTTTGGGCGAATAGAGTTTTAAAACAAAGGATAATCAGAAAGTTTAGAATCAAAATTATCTTTTTCATTTTTAAAAGTAAATTTTTAATTCATTTTTAGAGGAGCTACCAATTCAAAAGCTGGGATTTTGACTTCGAATAAGTGCTGATTATCCAAATTTTCAAAGTTGTAGTAGCCTAGCATTCTTCCCATTTCGGAATTAAGATTGCAACCGCTCATGTATTGAAATGTGTTGCCTCCGTTGATCACTGGTTGCAAGCCGACGACGCCTTCACCTTGTACTTCACGGCGTTCATTATTACTGTCAAATATATACCATTGACGGCTGAGTAATTTTACGGAAAAAGAATTGAGGTTTTCGATCGTAATTCTATAGGAAAATATAAACTCATGCGCCAAAGGATTGCTTTGGCCATTTTGGTAAAAAGTTTCAACACTTATCTTGATACCTTCTGAGATTAAAGAGTTCATATTTGATAAAGGATTTTGATGTCCTTACGAAGATAAGTAAACTGAATAAAACAAAAAAAGCGCTTTTTCAAGCGCTTTAATTTTATTTTTCTAATGGATTGGTTTTACCCGCCAATAGTTTTTCTAGCATTTCTTCCAATCTTCTTTCTTTCACTTCTTCTTTTTTTGCGCCTCGAATCCAAGTCACATATTCTTTTTGATTGATAGAAGGAAGAGATACGAAGAATTCTCTTGCTTTGTCATGTTTTTTGAAAAGCATATTAATTTCTGTTGGTAAGACAGAAAGCTTTTTTTCAAATTTTCTACCCTCAGACTGGTCAGAATCTATTTCTGCCAATACCAATTCACCATCTTCTTCCAAAGAAACTTCTTCCGCTTTAGGAAGAGAAAACAAGATGGCTTTCCACACATTATCCAATTCCAACTCTTCACCAGGGCCGTATCCCTTATTGATTAACACATCCCAAGTACAACTTTTATTCAAATCAGTAACGATTTTACTACTTGTTTTTGGGAAAGAAATCCACAATTTGCTTTCTCCATGTAATGCAGGAAATACCTCTTTTAAAATAGCGCACAATTGATTGTTATTGATTGCAAAAATTAATGCAAAATCAATCTTTTTACGCTTCAATAAAGGGGTTACATTTTTGGAAAAAGAAAGTTTGACAAATTGTTTTTCAATAGAGGAAGGTAAGCCTTGAATTAAAATAGTTTTATCACTTTCGAGCTGTAATTTATCCAGAAAACTTTGATTAGACATTCTTAGCTTTTAATTAAGATTAAACATTCAGAGTGCAAAATTACGAAATTTCCAGCACAGGATAAAGAAAAAACTCCGACTTTTTGCAAAAAGTCGGCGGATATTACTAAAAAAATGTTATAAAATACAAAATTATTTTATGGGTTTGTAGTATCTGAGTGCCTCTGGCATCTCTTTTTCTAGTGCTGCAATTCTGGTTGCGTCCGATGGATGACTACTTAATAGGGCAGGAGTGCTGCTGCCATTACTCAATGCGGCCATTCTTTTCCAAAATGGAATCGCTACCTGTGGATTATATCCTGCCATCGCTGCGAATATTAATCCATAATGGTCCGCTTCTAATTCATCTTTTCTGCTAAAATGCATCATTCCAACTTGAGTGCCAGCTCCGTATAAAGAATTAAATAAAGTTTTTGCAGTAGGATTGGAGCTTAGTGCAACGCCTCCGAGAGATTGTAAGCCAGATGCTACAAGTTGTTGGCTATATTGTTCTTTTCCATGTTCTGCAACCGCATGTGTAATCTCGTGTCCCAAAACGATAGCAAGGGATGCTTCATTTTGCGTTACGGGTAATAAACCAGTGTAGACTACCACTTTTCCGCCGGGCATACACCATGCGTTTACTTCTTTGCTATCAACTAGATTAAATTCCCATTGATATCCTGCTAGTGGATTGCCTTTACCAAGTGAACTGTAATATTGTGTGATGGCATTTGCGATTCTAGAACCTACGCGCTTTACCATTTCAACATCTTTGTTTGTTGATAGAGTGACTACTTTGTTTTGAGAAAGAAATTGTTTGTATTGTGTCAAAGCCATAGATTCCATCTCCTGATTGGAAACAAGAGATAGTTGACTTCTTCCTGTAATTGCATTGGTGGAGCAACCAGATACAATGCCTGCAAATAGCAGTATGAATGGTACAATTTTTTTTAACATATATTTGAATAAATAGGTAGGATATAACAATCAATTGTTATACCAAACAAATATAATCTACAAAAAAATAGAGCTGAGTTAACTCAGCTCTATTTTTTATATTTCAGTATTATTAGACTTATTCTTTCGCTCTTCTTTTCTACGATCTCGACCTTTGAATATCGGCACTTTATTTTCTGTTCCTTTTAATAAGCGGTTAATATTTTTCTGATGGGTTAGTATAACTACCAAAGCTACTGCTATGGAAAATATCCTATACGATTTGATATCGTCATTAAAAATAAACAATATTAAAACGGTAAATGCAATACTTGAAAGAATAGAACTCAATGATACAAAACGAGTTAAGAATAAAACTAAAATGAATACGCCAGTGCAACAAAGTGCTACTTCCGGTTGAATAGCGATAATCATCCCAAATAGTGTTGCAACACCTTTTCCTCCTTTGAAATGAGCCCAGATAGGAAAGATATGTCCTAGCACGGCCGCAATTCCCAAACCAATCATCAAATTGGTACGAATCATTTCGTGTTCAGGACCTAAGTATCTTGGAATTAATATGTATAATGATGTGGCAACAATACCTTTAACCATATCGACCACCATTACAAACGTGCCCCATTTAGGACCCAAAATTCTATATGTATTGGTTGCACCTGCATTACCGCTACCAAATTCTCTAATATCAAAATTGAAGAATCTTTTACTAACCCAAACTGAGGTCGGAATCGAGCCGATTAAATAAGCAAGTACAATTAATAAAGCCTCTTTCATTTATCTTTTTTGGTGAAAAACGTTTCCAAAGATAGGAAATTTAAATAATATGCACATTTTCTCTTTCACGATGTGAATAATAAAAGTAAAAGGATTACAATAATTTGCCAAAATTATTTTTGGTACAAAACAGAAATCCATTGGCGACGCGCTTGTGTATTACAATGTCTCCAGCCAGATTGATTTGCTTTTTCTTGAATCGTAGATTCATCTTCTGCCAATAAACCACTTAGCAAAATAAATCCCTCTTTTTTGACTTTTTTATCCAAATCTTGCCAATTGTCCAAAATAATATTGCGATTGATATTTGCCAAAATAATATCAAAATTTTCACTGGGAAATGCTATAATAGAAGAGGCTAATTGCACTTCAATGCTTTTGCAATCGTTTTTCTGTACATTTTCTTCTGTATTATCAATGCTCCAAGGATCATTGTCGATGGCGATGATTTCTTTTGCTCCTAATTTCTCCGCCAAAATGGCTAAAATCCCTGTTCCTGTTCCGAAATCTAGTACTTTTTTGCCAGTAAAATTCAAATTTTGCATTTGGGCGATCATCATATACGTCGTTGCATGATGTCCCGTGCCGAAACTCATTTTAGGAGTTATTCTGATTTCGTATTGTACATTTTCGATGGGCAAATGAAAATCAGCACGAATCCCCACAAAATCATCTACTTGTATAGGTTCAAAATTTGATTCCCATAATGCATTCCAGTTTTGCTCCTCAATTGTATTGATTTGATAGGAAAAATGGTTTGTTTCAGAAATAGTTTTCAATACATCTTCCTCATAATCAAGGGCATCGATGTAGGCTTTCAAGTCTGTATCTGTTTGTTCAAAACCGTCAAAGCCAATATTGCTCAATAATCCAATATATAAATCCACCAACGAATCGTCTTGTACTGGAATGAGAATCTCTTTATAATTTTTCATATTTATTGTAAAATAAAACTTGTTATAATGTAATCAAATATGATCAACACAATACAATTTAAAGTAATGCTATAGGTTGATCTTTTACTTAAATCTTTAACTGTCCCAGAAAAGGAATACCCACAAAAACCTGCAATTGTAGAAATAAGAATGGAAAAAATAAGAGACTTTATTACAAGCATTTCTACACTTAAATTTTGAAAATTGAATTGTAAGCCGATTAAATATTGTGCTGCTGGTATCAAGTTAGTTGCATAGCACAGAAACCAACCTCCTAATAAACTTACAATTATAGAAATAATCAATAGACAAGGGATCATAATAAATGAGGCTAATACAAAGGGAAATACGATAAATGATGCTGTATTTATTCCCATCGTTTCTAAGGCATCGACCTGTTCGTTCATTTTGAGATTCCCTACGTAAAATGTCATTCTAAAACCAACGACGCAAGCAATTAAAGCAGACATTCCTGTAGGGGTTAATTCCAACAATAGAATTTCTCTAGTAACCATTCCGACCATATAAGGAGGTACAACTGGATTGTCGATCATTTTTTCACAAACCATTACCATCACCATTCCCATGCAAAAGGAAATAATGATGATGATCGGTAAAGTCTGCACACCGACGATATAGCAGGATTGGATAAATCGTTTCCAAAGCATACCAAAATTCTCCGGGCGACGAAGCATCCGGCGAAACATAATCATATATGCTCCTAAATCTTCAAAAAAACGTTTCATCATAATTTGCAACCCCTTCAGTTCAACTATTGTATCAATGAACAAAGGTAAGTAATCAAAATTTGGAATGAACGCGGTATTTAAACATTTGTTTAAAATAAGTGCAGCCCAGTATTCATTAGAAGGTTATAAAGAATACCAAAAAACAAGAAATACATCAAGGATATAGCAAAGTAGCGCAATATCGGTTGATAAAATTTTTTAAATGGCACCAAAATAATAATATTGAATAACAAAGATCCAAATGCTACTACGAAATTAAGCAAAGCCAAAAAGCCAATAAAAATAATGGCAAATAGTGCTGGTCGAAATACAATACCCGAAAACAATCCATAGAGCATCCCACAACAGCCGGCTATTAAAATGGTCCAAAGTGCATATTTGATTCCCAATTTGCAATTGAGTTTGAAATAAATACGATTAGACAGTTTTTCTGATTTTTTTAGTTTAGGCTTGTCAGTTTTGTATCGTTGTTTTTTCCATCTAGGTTGCCAGATAATAAATCCGGTTATAAATAAGGCTAAAGGAATTAATCCGCCTAACATAGCCAAAATCCTCGTAGGCATTCCGCCAAACGTTCCATAATGTAAAGGCATCAACCAACTTAAAATAGCATTACCAATATTGGGAAATTCTCTACTAGTCATGAGTATTTTACCAGAATATTGATCTATGACAGCCATCTCTCTATTGCCTTCTTCGTTGCCTCCGGATGATTTTAAGTCCAATCGATAAGCGCCGAGCGAATCGCTGGGCAACGCAATACCCATAGCTTTACTTTGGGGAAAAGCAATAGCTCCCTTTTGAATTGCTTGCTCCAATGTCTGCGGCGATTTTCCCTTAATGTATGTAGATTGTTTGGAATAAATTTCTGATGCAATATTGGGCGATTTTCCACTGAGTAAAAACGCTAATCCAACAATAGGTAAATAAAATGTGATACAAAAACCAGTTAAGGAAAGTATAGTAACAATTGGAGCGGAGTAAAATCCCAATATATTATGCCAATCATAATTTTGACGTTTCCAATGCGCTCCTTTCTTAACAGTAAGGACTGATTTAAGATTTTTCCACTGTTTGGGTATCCAAAGACGTAAACCACTTATGGTCAGGATTAACAAGATCAAAGATGCAATTCCCGTTACATATTGTCCATAAGATTCAATAAGTAAAGACGTATGTATACGCATTACTACATTGATAAATCCACTTTCATACAACCTTTTTCCACATATATCTCCGTTAAATGGATTGACAAAATATTGTTTTTGCTCACCATAACTGTAAAATATATAGGTTGATGTAGGATTTTCATTGGGCTGATAGATATAATTAACCGCAATTTTGGGATGCTCTTTGTGAAAAATCTGATAGACGGCATCAGGGGAAAGACGTTTTTGAGAAGAAAGAACTTCAAATAATTTTGGATTCAGTGCTTTGTCAATTTCGTCTCTAAATACTAAAATGCTTCCTGTCAATGCGATGATGGCAATAATACTCCCAGCAATTATACCAAGATATAAATGCCATTTACCATACCAGGATTTTTGATGACGATCCCAGCTGCGAAAAAACTTCCATTTTTTACCCATTCTTTTCCTTATAGAAAAATCTCATCTGCATAAAGATGAAATAAAGACCTATAAAAATCCCAGCTATATATTCGTGTGAATATTCCATTTTCCTCTAATCTTTTTACAAAATTGGAGAAAAATGAAGGATTTGTTATTACGAAATGCGGAAATTTACTTATTGGGAAATAATTGTAGACGATACGGTATAAATGCCACCTTGTCCATTAGCAACACCCTTTAGATATATTGTATATACTCCTCTTGATTGAAAATTGAGCGTAGATCTACTTATTAAGACTGTTGAGTCAATTGCTTTCAAATAATTAACATGCCATACACCTGAAGGAATTTGGAAAAATGCGGTTCTGCTACTATAGGTTTCTTGGTCATTAAAATATCTATTCAACGAAGGCCACAATGTGTCTGCCCTAGCAGTACGCCCATCTTGTGAAAATACAAAATTCACAATCGGAGTGAAAGGTGCTAAGTCTATGATACGAATTTTACAAGTATCGATATTGGGAATTGTGGTATTATCATTGAGAATTACAGATGATACAGCATCACTTACCAATGAGCTATCTGCAATATTCACAACTGGAGCTAAATACATTGAGTAGTTAACTCCAGATTGCAACTGCTGAATTCCATTCACCAAGTCTGTTGAACTACCAGTTTCGTTAATTTTTATGGAATAAATTTTTGGTTCTCCATAAGCATATGAGGTAGATGAGTCATAAGTTAAACTACTAACTAATTTATTATCATTCGTGTAGATATCATATGTATGCCCTGGATAAGCGTTGGTAAATTTCATCGCTGTCAGTGCAGGGACAGATGAATCATTTTTTGAACATGAAATTAGGAATATGAACAAACCTAAAGCAATAAATAATAATGTTGTAATTCTCATTTTAAAGGTTCAAAATTAATACAGTTTTATTTATCCGAAATTTTTTTCATGAAAATGCAACAATATTAACATTCGCTCAGACTTAATGGGACGTGTACCGCTAGACCTCCATCGGAAGTTTCTTTGTATTTACTATTCATGTCCAATGCTGTTTCCCACATCGTACGTACGACTTTATCCAAAGATACTTTTGCATAATCTGGACCAGATTGCAGTGCCAATTGGGATGCAGTAATCGCTTTTATAGCTCCCATCGTGTTACGCTCGATACAGGGAACTTGGACCAAACCGCCTATTGGATCACAAGTCAATCCAAGATGATGCTCCATCGCTATCTCTGCTGCCATCAATGCTTGTTTTTGTGTACCACCAAGAGATTCTGTTAGAGCTCCTGCTGCCATTGCTGACGAAACGCCGATCTCTGCTTGACAACCGCCCATTGCTGCGGAAATTGTAGCGCCTTTTTTGAAAATACTTCCTATTTCAGATGCTGTTAAAAGGAAATTCACAATTTTTTCCTCTGAATCTCCACCACAGAAAAGAATGTAATATTGCAAAACCGCAGGAATTACACCTGCTGCGCCATTGGTTGGAGCCGTAACTACACGTCCAAAAGAGGCGTTTTCTTCATTTACCGCTAACGCAAAACAACTGATCCAATCCAAAACAGCATTGAAATCCTTCGGTAGATTTTTGATGGCATCCATCCACTCTTCATAATTGGAATATTTCGCACCATTCATCAATCGCTTATTTAACTCAAATGCACGCCGACGTACATGCAATCCTCCGGGCAATTCGCCTTTTGTATGGCAACCGCGATAGATACATTCTTTCATCGTCTGCCAGATACGAAGGACGCCATCCACCGTTTTTTTCTCATCTCGCCAGGTCAATTCATTTTCCATGACAATTTCGTGAATGGTCATACCCGTTTTGATACACCAAAATTGTAAATCTTTGGAATTATCTATGGGAAATGGCAAGTCGACTGGGCGTGTTGTAGTAAAATCATCATCGCCCTCTTGCACCACAAATCCTCCACCGATAGAATACCAAGTATCACTGAACTTTTCTCCATTTTTCAAATCAATCAAAAATGTCAAAGCATTGGGATGAAACGGCAAAGATTCACTATATAAAAAGACGATATCTTTTTCTGGATCAAAGGCTATTTTTTCTTCCCCACCCAAAAGCATTTCTTTGTCTACTTTCAATTTTTCAATCGTAGGGAAGATATTGTTGACATCTGTGGTTTCAGGATTTTCTCCTAAAAGTCCCATTTGTACGGCGATATCCGTTCCGTGGCCATGTCCAGTTTTCGCAAGAGAGCCATATAGATACACATGCAAACCGATAATATTTTCCAATCCAAATTTTTTCTTAGCTTTTGCAACGAATAAAAGCGCGGCTCTCCAAGGTCCCAATGTATGCGAACTAGAAGGTCCAACGCCTATTTTAAACATATCAAATACGGAAATCGATTCTCTGGGCATGCGCTTTTGTGGTAATTTGCTCAAAGATAAATCGCTTTGGAGAATAAAGCTGTTAACAAAATGGACAAAATATTTTTTAACAGGCAACCGTTTTTCATTTTCCTGCATTTAATGATTAGAAAACGAAAAAATTGAACGAAGAACAGCTAATACACCATTGTAAATCAGGAAAAAGACTGGCGCAAAAACAATTATTTGAATTGTATGCGAATGGAGTGATGGTAATTTGTTTTCGTTATGTCAAAGATCGAGTTGATGCAGAGGAGTTGATGTTGAATTCCTTTACGCAATTTTTCAAAAAAATGGATTTTTTCAATTATCGTGGTGCGGGATCTGTCAGTGCTTATTTGAAAAAAATTGCCATCAACGAATCTCTTCAATTTTTACGCAGCAAAAAAAGTATTTATCTACATAGCGAATTGACAGACGTAGTGGAGGATAACTCAGAAGATAGTTTGGATAAAATGTCCGCCAAGGAAATCATGGATTGTTTGATGACTTTGCCAGATGGTTATCGTACGATTTTCAATCTATATGTATTAGAGTCATGGACGCATGAGGAGATTGCGCAATCCTTGCAAATCTCAACTGGGACATCCAAATCACAACTGAGCAAAGCACGAAAAATGATGCAAAAAATATTAACTGAAAATAAGAGATATGGAACAGAGAAATTGGGATGATCAGTTAAGAGCGAAATTGGACAATTATGAATTGCCTGATTTTGATAAGGAAAATAGTTGGAAAAGACTAGATGCACGTTTGGATAAAAAACCATCTAAACGAACCTATTTCTATTGGGCTGCCGCATCTGTTGGGGTTATCTTTTGTATATTTTTGGGCGCATATTTTTTGAAAGAAAAAGAGCAAAGCGAATCCCCAATAGCACATATCTCCACAAATATTATTGAAACACAATCGATCCCAAAATTAGTAAAAACAGATTTGGCTGAAAAGGCTCAGAAGCCAGCATTGATAGAAGAGGAAAATAGAAATGAGGCGGTGATAAATAGTCAGACCGTTAAAGCCGATAAGAAAAATCAAGTGAAAATTTCTTCCAAAAATTTGGAAAATCAATTGGTTAAAATTGAAAATCCAACTATTGCTGTTTTACCGGCAAAGTTACATGACGATAGTATGAAGATTTTCGCATCGCAAATGGATGTTTTTGCAAAAATGAACGTCAAAAGAAAAGCTAAACTTAAAATAATTAATGCCTCTTCATTGGAAGGTTCAATTGAAGAATTGCCATTAACACCTACAAAATACAAAAGCATACAATTCTCCGTTGGCAGTAATTTGAATATTGAAAACGGACCCTCTTCCAACTCTAAACCCTTAAACCTAACCCTATTTAAAAATTAGCGAATGAAACATTTTTTTACCGTCCTTGCATACATCATCATGTGTGCAACTGGAAAAGCTATTGCCCAAACAAAATTAAAGACCATCAATATTCAAAAAGCACTTTTAACAGAAGAACCATTTAAAAAAGAGGGTCGAGATATTTATAAACAGATAAAAATTAAATTAAATAAAGGAGAATCTTTGGCAATCACAGGAGTATACCAATCAGATTTTGTATATGTTAATAATTTAGATTCTTTGATCCATGCAATAAGAGCAAATGTAGAACTTTTTAAGGATTCTTTTTCGGATCCGATGTCAGGAAAACGTATGGATATATTGGCAATGCCAGATGAGACGACGCGTGTAGGAGTTAGAAATACAGCACCGACGAATAATAGTTATTTTGTAATTAATAAAAATCAAGAAGCTGGTGTAGTTAAGGTTAATCAAGACACGTTGGATTATATCTTTTTCTTGAATGATACGACCAAGTTTAGAAGGAAATCTATTTATCCAAGTTTTGATAGATATGTAACGGTGCGTTGGATAATGGATGATGTAAACAAACTATCATTACCAAGTGCGGTTATAATAG
Organism: Rhizosphaericola mali; assembly: GCF_004337365.2. GTDB lineage: Bacteria > Bacteroidota > Bacteroidia > Chitinophagales > Chitinophagaceae > Rhizosphaericola > Rhizosphaericola mali. The sequence continues at coordinate 4,163,887 of NZ_CP044016.1, forward strand.
ATTCTATTCAAAATGCGATTGAGAAGTTTATTGTAAAATCACGTTACAAAAATGAAAATTTTGGATATGCCAATTATAGTGTTGTTGATGATACTCTTAAAAAAGATAACCAATATAAAAGTGATCGTATCCATGCGTGGCAAGATGCAATTATTGTAGGTAATACTGATTTTAATTTTCAAAACTATAAAAATCTATTTGTGCCATCATTTTCCGCAGGCTTTTATTATTGTTTTGGTAATAGGAATAGCCAATTTTTTGATAATCATACTATAAATCAAATAGGTGTAAATATAGAGAGTTTGTTAACTTTTCAGAGGGAGAATGGCAAATTAAATACCTATAAAAATTTATTTTTAAATATTCGATATAGATCAGTCGATACAGATAACAAAGATAAATTTAAACTTAATACCGATATTTCATTGGGATATTTAATATATAATAAATCCGAAAGTTTAATAGATAAAAACACTTTTAAATTTGCCGTAACCACAGTTAGTTATAAGAATTTATCTATCCAACCTCAGGTGTTTTTTAATTTTAGTAAGAGTAAAAACAGTAATTTTTTACCGTCTATAAATCTCAAATTATCTCTATAAAAAATGACCATTTACCAACCCAGTAATACTTCCTAATATGGCGCCGCAAATCAATTCTAACCAAGAATGTCGTTGTAGCATTTTACGAGAAATCAATATGAGAAAAGCAAATAAGAGCATGGGAATCCCCCATGCTTTTGCGTAATGAAGCAAAATGAAAGCGATGTAAAAATTGATACCAGCGTGTAAGGAAGCTTTTATCCTAAGATTCAACAACCCAAAAAATAGCAACATCAGTAAAAAACAGAGACAACTTAATACTAAAGGAGTTTGACCTTGTGTAAAATAAAAATAAAAGGTCAAGGCAAGCATCAGTCCAATGGCAAAAGGATAAAAGCCTTTGCGCTCTTGTTGATTTGATACATCAAAATTGGCAAATTTTCCCCGACGCATTTTGACTAAATTATATAGAGTAATGGGAATAGTTACCCCAAAAATAATGATACCCGATATCCAATTGGCTTGGCGCGACGAGAGTAATTGATGTGTCAAAAAAATAACTAAAACGGAAATTGTCAAAAGTGGATGACCAATTATCGATATAACTCTTGCCAATTTTGTTTTCATATAACAAAAATACATAGCCATAAAAAAGCCTGCAAATCAATTGCAGGCTTTTGATACATTTCTAATAAATTATTAATGGCGACCATGTCCATTTCCTCTATCGTGTCCGTTATTTCCGTGCCCATTATTATTTCTTCCTGGTCCTCCATGAACGAAATTATTATTGGGTCTTATCGGTTGTTGTCTACCGTGATAAGAAGCATATTTACCATAATTAGCGCGGTCTCTAGTATTCATTAAGTAAGGTTTGCCGCCACGATTAACAGGCACTTTGTACACATTGTACATATTGTATTGTCTATATCTGCTAGGTAGATTTCTTACATAAACCCATTGATTACCATTAGGATAAATGTACATCGCACGAGCGACATCAAAATATACATTCATTTCAGGAATGAAATAAAATGGAGTAGATACATTTCCTACGGGTGCCCACGCAGGCTGATTTCCGATATTGATACTTACACTCACTTGCGCGTTAGACTTTACTGCAAAGCCAAGTGCGAATATTGCTGCAAATAGAATTGACTTTTTCATTGTTGTTTGTTTTAAATATGTTCAATAATTTATCTTCTCCATCCATCATGACCTCCGCCGTGGCCACGCATGTCACCACCACCATGATTACCACGGAAATCACCTCCACCAAAGTTGCCTCCTCCGTAGTTGCCTCTGCCAAAGCCACCTCCACGTGGACCTCCATTCATATAACCACCTCTTGGACCTCCGACCATTGGTCTACCACCTCCATAAATTTGTCTACCACCGCCATACATTGGGATGCCACGACCTCTAAATTGATTGTAATTCATTGGCACCATTCTGCCTCGTCCGAAATTGTATCCAGAATACATGGGCGGAATTCCTCTTGAGTACATCCATCTATTTTGGTTAAAATAAATATATTGGTTGATGCTCGCATCAAAATAACAATTGATATCAGGGAAATAATAATAAGCGGCAGGGTTACCACCAGGTATCCAAGTTGGTGCTGGGGCCATCATCGGTTGAGGCGCCATATATACTGGACTACCAATACTTATGCCAAAGCTTACTTGTGCCTTTGAAGTGTTGATTGAGAATATACCCAAACCAAGTGCGAGTGTATACATTAATTTTTTCATGATTTTCATTTTTAAAGTTTTAAATAAAATCTATAAACCTTAGATGAAAAAATATGCCAAAAGTTACTTTTTGAATAAATTGTAGATGAACAAACCATTTCCTTCGGTAAAAATTAAATTGTGTTAATAGACTCTAAAATTAATTGTGGCAATAAAGCATTTGTAAATAATTTTGCACACGATCAATCGATATGAGCACACTTGACGTTATTGTTTACATTACCATATTTGTTGCAGCTTGTACTGGAGCACTAAAGGCTAGAGCATTTCACATGGACATTTTTGGTGGACTTGTTATGGCGCTTGTGATGTCATTTGGTGGCGGTAGTATCCGTGAGATACTCATGGGCAATAAGGTAAAATGGTTGAATGACTATGCAGCATTTGTCTTAGTTGGTTCTGCCGTTGTAATTACATTTATATTTAAAAGAAGAATTATCAAGTATCGTAAGATTATCTTTTTTACTGATGCTGTAACACTGGGATTATTTACTGTTATTGGTATTGAGTCAGGATTTGATAATGGTTTGGCGAAGCCATTTGCAATTATGATGGGAGTAATTACGGCTACATTTGGTGGGTTAATTGCAGATATAATCAGTAATACAGTGCCTACTTTATTGAAAAAAGGAGAAATGTATGCGACCGCAAGTGCCATTGGAGGGGCGATCTATATATTAAATCCTTATTTCGGAATGGATAAAAATACCAATATGATTATTTGTATCGTCTTAATTGTATTTATCCGAATCCTGTCGAAATGGAAAAAATTAATGCTACCTGAGATTTAATTTAGAAAATTTCGAATGTTTTTTTATATTTATTTGTTAAATGCGAACATTCGTTATGATTAACCTATAAATTTGCGTAATAAGCTAGGAGATATGAATAATAATTTCGATGCTACGCCAGATGTCGTTCTAATTGGCGCAGGAATAATGAGTGCAACCTTAGGAACCTTCTTGAAAGAATTAGATCCAACTCTTAAGATTCAACTATTTGAAAGACTTGAAACCGCGTCCGAAGAAAGTTCTGATGCGTGGAATAATGCTGGTACGGGACATTCCGCACTATGTGAATTGAACTACACACCTGAGAAGTCAGATGGGACGATTGACACTTCTAAGGCAATCAACATTATAGAACAATTTGAGGTAAGCAAGCAATTTTGGTCTTATTTGATAGATCATAATAAATTGTGTGCTCCTGGCGATTTTATTCATAGTACGCCACACATGAGTTTTGTATGGGGAGAGGACAATGTAGATTACCTTAAAAGAAGGTATGAAGCCATGCAAAAATATCAATTATTCAAAGGAATGGAATTCTCTACAAACCATGATCAACTAAAGCAATGGATTCCTTTGATGATGGAAGGTCGTAATCCTAGTCAGCCTATTGCAGCAACACACATGAAATTGGGCACTGATGTTAACTTTGGAGCTTTAACACGCAGCTTGATTGATGAATTGCAAAAACGTGACGTAGGTGTTAATTTCAAATTTGAAGTGGAAGATATTAAGCGTCGAGAAGATGGAAAATGGAAAGTTTCCGTTAGGAATCAAGAGACGGGTATTAAACATATTTTGATAACTAAGTTTGTATTTATTGGAGCTGGTGGCGGTTCACTTTATCTTTTGCAAAAATCAGGTATTCCAGAAGGAAAAGGTTTCGGTGGATTTCCAGTAGGTGGTCAATGGTTGGTTTGCGATAATGAAAATGTGATCAATCAGCACCAAGCAAAAGTGTATGGAAAAGCCTCTGTGGGTGCACCTCCTATGAGTGTGCCGCATTTAGATACGAGAATTATTGATGGAAAAAGAGCACTGCTTTTCGGACCATATGCTGGATTTTCAACCAAATTTTTGAAAAAAGGATCTTATTTGGATTTATTCAAAACGATTAAGTTGAATAATATCCTACCTATGATGAAAGTTGGATTGACCAATTTTTCATTGGTAAAATATCTAATACAACAATTGAAGTTGTCATTCTCTCAGAGAGTGGAAGCATTGGAAGATTTTGTGCCAAATGCGAAGGAGGAAGATTGGAGGGTAGAAGTTGCAGGACAGAGAGTTCAAGTGATCAAAAAAGATGCGGTAAAAGGCGGCATCTTGCAATTCGGTACGGAAGTCGTTACGAGTGCTGATGGTTCTATTTCTGCTTTGTTAGGTGCATCTCCAGGAGCCTCGACATCCGTCTCTATTATGCTTAAATTATTGAATAAATGTTTTCCGGATAAAATGGAAGGTGATTGGAATGCAAAAATCAAAGAAATCATTCCTTCTTACGGCAAAAAATTGGATGCGGATAATCAATTGTGCAATGAAATACGTAATTGGACAACCAGAACTTTAGATCTAAACTGGAAACAACCATCCTAGAAAGAAATGTATAGCGCAGATTTTGTCAAGACAAATTCCTTTTACCTATTTTGAATTTGTTTTGACAAAATAAAGAAATAAACAAAAGTGGATAAATTTTTCACTTATTCAAATTGCTGATAATCAATCATTTGTAAAATAAAAAATAAAAATTATCAGTTTTTTTCCTAATTGTAGTAATATTTTATATCTTTGCGCTCCCAAAAATTATATGGCAAAACAACCACTCATAAAGCAAGACGGTGTGATCGTAGAAGCATTAAGTAATGCAATGTTTCGCGTGAAGCTGGAAAATGGACATGAAATTATCGCAACTATCTCTGGTAAAATGCGTATGCACTATATCAGAATACTTCCTGGCGATAAAGTGGGCGTGGAAATGAGTCCTTATGACTTATCTCGTGGTCGTATTATCTTTAGGTATAAATAATATTATTAAATTCAGCTTAGGCCTTGTCGGCTGCGAGCAATTTGGTTTTTTTTAAATAAATAATTTCAGTCATGAAAGTAAGAGCATCAGTGAAGAAACGTAGCGCCGACTGCAAGATTGTTCGCAGAAAAGGTAAGCTATATATTATCAACAAAAAGAATCCTCGCTTTAAAATGCGTCAAGGATAGTTTTTAAAGATAATCAACAGCAAGAAGCAAAATTAATATTAAACAACAGTAAATCTTATATAGAATATGGCACGTATTGCCGGTATAGACTTACCTAAGAATAAAAGAGGCGAAATAGGATTGACTTATATCTTCGGTATCGGTCGTTCTACAGCTAAATACATACTTGATAAAGCAGGTATCGATGTAAACAAAAAAGTAAATGAATGGAACGATGATGAGCAAACTGCCATCCGTAACATCATTACTGGAGAAATCAAAGTAGAAGGTGCATTGCGCTCTGAAGTTCAAATGAGCATCAAACGTTTATTGGATATCGCTTGCTACCGTGGTCTTCGTCACCGTAAAGGTTTGCCTTTACGTGGTCAACGTACTCGTACTAATAGCCGTACAAGAAAAGGTAAACGTAAGACCGTTGCAGGTAAGAAGAAAGCAGCTAAGAAATAGTTAACTTACAATAACTGGTAGCCAAATTTCTACAAAACGAGATTTGGCTATTGGATTTTTGTGTTTATAAAAGTCGCTGGATCGTTTTCTAATAATTTCTTTAGAAAGCAGGAGGGACTAAAATTTTAGAAGATTACCTCAAACATTAACAAATGGCAAAAGGAAAACAGCAGGTAAGTGCGAAAGCCGCTGCGAAAAAAAGAGTTGTAAAAGTAGATACACACGGCGATGCGCACGTAACGGCTACTTTTAACAATATCATCATTGCATTGACTAACAAACAAGGTCAAGTTATTAGCTGGTCATCAGCTGGTAAAATGGGATTCAGAGGATCCAAAAAGAATACTCCATACGCTGCGCAAGTAGCTGCGCAAGATGCTGCTAAAGTAGCTTTCGACGCAGGTCTTCGTAAAGTAGACGTGTATGTAAAAGGACCAGGTGCAGGTAGAGAAGGTGCTATCCGTTCTTTATCTCAAAGTGGTATCGAAGTAGCTATCATTAAAGATATTACTCCATTACCTCACAACGGTTGTCGTCCTCCTAAAAAGAGAAGAGTTTAATCTATATAATTTTGAGCAAAGGGCTTGTTCCTTTGCTTCATCTATTTTAATAAAGGGTAGCTTATTCATTTTTGATTTTTATCGATAAGCCACCGACACTAAAAAATCATATAATATTATGGCACGTTACACAGGTCCTAAGACCAAAATCGATCGTATCTTCGGAGAACCTATTCTTGGTAATGGTAAATATTTGGGTAAAAATCCAAATCCTCCAGGACAACATGGCGCTAACCGCAAAAGAAAACAATTAGGTGAATATGCTTTGCAGTTGAAAGAAAAACAAAAAGCAAAATATACTTATGGTGTTTTAGAACGTCAATTCCGTTCTACATTTGATGAAGCTTCTCGCCGTAAAGGTGTTACAGGTGACAACTTGATCCAATTATTGGAAGCTCGTTTGGATAATACAGTTTACCGTTTAGGTATCGTATCATCTCGTCCTGCTGCTCGTCAATTAGTAAGCCACAAACACATCACTGTTAATGGTGAAGTTGTAAACATTCCTTCTTTCAGATTGAAAGCTGGTGATATCATTGGTTTGAAACCAAAAAGTGATGACAACAGTGCTGTAACTAGCATGATCAAAGGAAAAAATCCTAAAATCAACTGGTTAGATTGGAATGAAACTGAAAAGAAAGGAACATTTATCGCTTACCCAGAAAGAGAAAATGTACCAGAAAACATTAAAGTACAACTTATCGTTGAGTTGTATTCTAAATAAACCTTACTAATTCCCGGATTCATTTTCGGGAATTATTTCGTTCTTTTTCGTCAATTCATCCTTTTTGAAATAAAAGGTAAAATATAAAAAACAAGTTTTAACATGGCCATATTAAGCTTTCAGAAGCCAGACAAAATCATTCTGCAAAAAGCAACAGATTTTGAAGGACAGTTTGAGTTCAGACCATTAGAGCCAGGCTTTGGCCTTACCGTAGGTAATGCATTACGTCGCGTATTGCTAAGCTCATTGGAAGGGTATGCTATTACAGGTGTTAAGATTGAAGGTGTAGATCATGAATTCGCAACAATTCATGGTGTTACGGAAGATATGACTGAAATGATCTTGAATTTTAAACAAGTTCGTTTTAAGAAAATCACCGAACAAGAAGTAACTTCTGAAAAAGTAGTTCTTTCTTTAAAAAATAAAACTGCATTCACTGCAGGAGATTTAGGCGAAGCTACTGCTAGCTTTGAAGTAATGAATCCTGATTTGGTTATTTGTACAATGGATGTATCTGCTAAAATCGATATCGAATTAACTATCGGTAAAGGTCGTGGATATGTACCAGCTGACGAAAATGTGGTTGAAGATGCTCCATTTGGTTACATCGCGATCGACTCTATCTATACTCCTATCAAAAATGTAAAATTTTCGGTAGAAAACTATCGTGTAGAACAACGTACTGACTATGAAAAATTGTTGTTAGATGTTGTTACTGACGGTACTATACATCCTGAAGAAGCAGTGAAACAAGCATCTCGTATTATGATCCAACACTTGATGATCATTACAGATGAAAATATCACTTTCGATAATAAGGAAGATAAAAAAGAAGATGTAGTTGACGAACAAGTATTGCAATTACGTAAAGTATTGAAAACTCCATTGGAGGATTTAGATCTTTCTGTAAGAGCATTCAACTGTTTGAAAGCTGCAAAAATTAACTCATTGAGTGAATTAGTTCAATACGAACAAGAAGATTTGATGAAGTTCAGAAACTTCGGTCAAAAATCTTTGAACGAAATTGAGCAAGTTCTTCACGACAGAGGTCTACATTTCGGTATGGACTTAGCTCGTCTAGGAGTTGATGATATTGATTAATATTTTTATTCATATGATGCTGTAATTCCTGGCACGGTACAGTATCTTAAAATTTAAGCCATGCGTCACGGAGATAAAATCAACAATCTTGGCCGTACTAAAGCTCACAGAGAAGCTTTATTAGCTAATTTAGCTAGCCAATTGATCACCAAAAAACGTATCGTAACTACTTTAGCTAAAGCAAAAGCATTACGTAAATACGTTGAACCATTGATCACAAAGACTAAAAAGAATGATAGCGTAAATGCAATCAGTCACAATCACCGTCTTGTATTTAGTTATTTGAAAGACAAATTAGCTGTTAAAGAATTATTTACAGTTGTAGGTCCAAAAATCGCTACTCGTCCCGGTGGATATACTCGTATTATCAAATTAGGTATTCGTGTAGGTGATAACGCAGAAACTGCAATGATCGAATTAGTTGATTTCAATGAAATTTACGGTAATTCTATCGCTACATCTTCTGATGATTCAGCTAAGAAAACACGTCGTAGCCGTCGTAGTACTAAATCTACTAAAGATGAAACTACAGCAGCTGCTGATGCAAATGAAATCTCTGATGCTACAGTAGTAGAAGAATCTGCTCCAGTAGAAGAGAAAAAAGCGGAAGAAACAAAAGAAGAAGGTGCGGAATAGTATCTAAATAACTTCGTAAGAAAAGGGAAACTCATTGAGCTTCCCTTTTTTAATGCTATAGTTGTAGATTTTTTAAGATAAGATTTCTTGCCGTATTACCTCGATTTTTTAATGGATCCATTAAATCTGCGACCATTTCCTTAGTCGTAAATATTTTTCCCTTTTGTGGGTATTTTAAATCTTCTTTACTGGGTGTAAGCACAGTTATCTTGGTTGCAAACCAACTTATGTGATCGTAAGGTAATGCCACCCCTAGAATCATTCCTGGAAGCCCATTAAATATTTCTGGTCCGCCTTGTGTTGGAATTTGGTCTGTGTAAAATGCAACTACATAAATTGAGTCCATAATTAATGCATTGGCTCTTTTGCAAATAATACCCGCAATTTCTTTGGTTTCTGAAGTAAGTTTCCATTTTATATTTTGAATGGAATCTTTTAATAGATAACCATTTTCAAATAAATGAGCATTTCTTATTTGTTGCTTATTTTGCAGATCCATGTAAACTGTATTTTCTACGTTGGCACTTATGAAATATGGTGTTGCATCTTTATTAATAATATCTGGGTCAGACATATAGTTGGTTATATTTTTGTCGAAATATAAAATCCAATTGGTAGTTGCAAAATGATTTTCTGGCTTTTTGTATCTGTCTAGATAATCTTCTACCCAATTGCCTTGCTCATCTTTCAATAACATTGATAGGCAATAATAAACATTATCTTTTCGCTCAAAATTTATCTTACCCGAAGTTAAAAAAGTTGCTTTTTGAGCATTGAGGTTTAAGCAGAATAGAAATATAAGTATAAAGAGTCCTACTATATTTTTCATAAAATTTATTTAGAATTAGTTATTGAACCAGTAAAATTCCATGTAAGTGATAGTAAAAAGTATCGTCTAATCGTCGCATTAATACTTTGAGAAATGGTGTTATTGTTTTGAGAACGTTGAATTCCCTTATTTTGATTCAAGATATCAAATCCATAAAGCTTTAATAGAAGATTCTGTTTTTTGAAAAATTTCTTACCAATCCATCCATTTAATAATGCAAGGCTTGTTTGAGGTAGTGTGGCCGTTTTTTCTTTCCATTGGTATTCAAGATCTGAGTGGATTTGAAAGTTTAATGGCAGATAAACGTCGAGTTCTGGATTGAGTGATAAACCCCAATATTTGCTATTACTTGAGCTTTGGATACTAAATGAGTTCGTTGTATAATTAGGACCTACACGTAAACTAGCATCAAATAAACTATCTACAGATTTAGAAACGTTCATATATAACGTATAATTGGCACTTTTAGAAACGTTTTGTACGTTATTAGTGAAATTGATACTCCTAGTGAAATAAGTGCTAGGGCTGAATCCATATCTGAGGTTTTTAAATTTTTTGGATTTTAAATATACCCCAGTGTAAAAGTTTAAATTATAATTGCCATTAACGTTAATATATTGATATGTATTTTTTCCAGAAGTATCCGTGTAAGTATTTGTTGTTATTTGATTTTTAGTATTGCCATAATTCATATAAAAATAGAAATCTCTATCAGTAAGCATTTTATAATCGGAATAATTTACGGTGTAATTATTACGAAAAGATGGTTTCAAATTTGCATTTCCAACGAATAAATTTAAAGGGTCATTGTTTGTTGTTATTGGCTGTATCTGGTCTAGGGTTGGTTGATTAGTTGTACCGTTATATCTTATAGAGAGTCGTTTCTGTGTTGTAAATGAATAATTTAAATTCGCACTGGGATTCCAATTGATAAAATTTCTTTTTCGATCAATATTGTTAAAAAGGTTTTTTTGATCCATTGAAATGCCAAGAACATTTGTTCCAAGATTAAATTGAACTTTCTTCTTTTTGTAATTGAAAAATATACCACCTTTATTCACAAATTGATCATAGGAATATCGATTGCTATAAGTGCTATCTAATACATCATATACTAAAGCATCATTTCCTTGATTGTAGGAAAGCTTGTCAGAATGACTATTATTTATGGTTATTCCATAATTAAAAACTAAGCTTGAAAATTTTGATAATGGCTCCGAGTAAATCGCTTTGGCATTTAATGCGTAAGCATTTGTATTTACTGTCTTGTATTGGTTAACATCTATGGTACTATCTAATTCATCTAAATTGTTGTAAAATTCATTGTGTGATTTAACATAGCCAGTACTTAAATTTTTATTATAAGCATAATCTAAGGCAATACTAAGAGTCCTACCCACTTTACTAAATTTGTGCTTGAATAATCCACCTACATCAAATTTGTTGTTATCGCCAATAAGAGTATTGATATTTTGACCCATATTTAATTTTGTTAAGTCTTCTCTTTGGGTTAAGGTATTCGTACTAGAAAAGGTATTGATATGCTTAAATGTACCAGAGCTGATAATATTGAAACTATTAGATGTATCAATGTCCCAATTTAATTTAGCATCTACTTTATTTCTTAATGATTTATTTTCTGTATTTACTTGTGTTGTAGAGTAATTTATTGTGGTAGGCAGATTGTTTTGAACCTTCGACGTGGAAAGACCTGCGACGCTTAATTTACTCATTTTATAATTAGAATTAAGTCCAACTTTATTGTCATTCCATTTATTTGAATAATGAGCACCTGCTGTTTGAGCAAGAGGAATCCCGTTGCCTTCGTATTGCCCATTCCAAGAATCGTCATCCATTCCAAAATAAGTAATAACATTCCCGTCCTCACTAATAACGGAATTGCCATTTCCTCCTCCATATTGATCTGCATCATCCCATGAAAGACCTACTCGTCCTGTATTGCTCGCTGTTCCATACACCGCGATTTTTTCCTTCCCTTTGAATTTATTGAACATCCCTTGATTTTCATGTGATCCTCGTGTGCCACCGCCCAAAGACAGCTTACCAAAATAGCCATTTTTTTTATCCTCCTTAAGTTTGATATTTACTGTTTTGTCTTTTACTCCATCATCAATACCTGTAAAAGCTGCTTGATCGCTCGACTTATCATACAATTGTACCTTATCCACCATATCGGCTCGGAGATTTTGTGTTACTAGTGTTGGGTCGTCACCGAAAAATTCTTCACCATCAACTAAGACTTTTTTTACAGCTTGTCCATTGGCTGTTATTTTTCCATTTTTATCAATTTGGAACCCTGGCATTTTTTTCAATAAATCTTCTACAGAAGCATTTGCTTGTACACGAAAGCTATCTGCGATGAATTCGGTTGTATCGCCTTTCAATTTCATCCCACTTACTTTCTGTCTTACTGTTACGTCATCTAAAAGTCTGGATTTTGGAAAAAGGTCAATCGAACCGAGTTCAATATTTTTTCCTTCCGGATGTATAGATTGGTAGAAGTCAACATAGTTGGGGTAAGAAACAAGTATGAATTGAGATAACGTATCATTCAAAGGAAGATGAAAAATGCCATTTTCATCAGATCGAGTACTCGCAAGTATGATGGAGTCTTTTGATGAAAGAAGCACGATGGATGCATTTTGCATGTTACCAATCACAATACTGTCATTAATCTGACCCGTAATAGTTTTTTGGCTATACAAAAAATTCACTATACAAATGAATGTAAAAGTGATAGATAGTTTTTTCTTGATGTTAGTCCCAGGGTGTCGGTAAGGCATCTTAGTTCAATTAGGTAGATTGAAACTAAGTGATAATGCTAATAAAATATCTAGAAACTATTTTATTAGTTAAAGTTTAACATATCTAAATTAAACTTATGCTTTGTTTACTAATTCTTCTATATATCTTTCCCCGATTTGTTGACGCCACATCGCATAATATAAACCTTTCATGTCCAGTAGTTCTATATGAGAACCTTGTTCAACAATTTGACCTTTTTCTAATACATAGATGCAATCTGCATACATAATGGTAGATAGGCGATGCGCAATCATCACGGTAATGTTTTCTCTTTTACTAGAAATATCTCGAATCGTATGTGAAATTTCTTCTTCTGTGATAGAATCTAAGGCCGACGTCGCTTCGTCAAATATCATTAATCGAGGTTGACGTAAAAGTGCGCGGGCAATACTTAAACGTTGTCTTTCTCCTCCAGAAAGTTTCAAACCACTCTCTCCAATGACTGTTTCTAACCCGTTTTCTGCTCTAGAAAGGATGGATTGGCATGCAGCTTTAACCAAAACTTCTTGAATCATATCATCTGTTGCAGATGGATTAACAAACAATAAATTTTCTTTAATTGTGCCAGAAAATAACTGGGTATCTTGTGTTACGAAGCCTATTTGATGACGCAAATCATCAAAATCGATAATATCGTCCGCAAAACCATTATAGCGTATATGTCCTTCATTAGGGTGATATAGACCAACCAATAATTTAACTAAAGTAGTCTTACCCGCACCAGACGGACCAACAAATGCAATAGTTTCCCCTTTTTTTACTTCAAACGAAATTTCATTTATCGCGGATTGATTGGCCGATTGATGTTGAAATTTTACTTTTTCAAATTTCATCACATCAATGTCTCCTATTGCTGGAGGGTTGCTAGGTCTTTCCTCGATCTTATGACTGTATAATTCGGATAAATTATTCAACGAGGCTTCCGCTTCGCGATACGACATGATAATATTCCCAAGTTCTTGCAATGGTCCAAATATGAAGAAGGAATAAAATTGCATCATCATCATTTGTCCCACTGTAATCTGATTTCTAAATACAAAAAACAATAAGGCAAACATGATACATTGCTGTAGAAAATTGACAAAAGTTCCTTGCACAAAACTGACAGAACGAATGCTTTTGACTTTTTTCAATTCAAGTTGTAGAATTTTTAAAGTTGTGGAATTGAGTCTTCTTATTTCTTGTTGAGTTAACCCTAGACTTTTTACTAATTCTATATTTCTCAATGATTCTGTGGTGGAACCAGCAAGTGCGTTGGTTTCTCTCACTATGCTCTTTTGGATAAATTTTACTTTTCTACTTAGTACGCTTGTTAACCAAGCTAATATAATAGCACCTACTAAATAAATAAATGGAAGCATGGGGCTCAGACGGTAGGCAACGATGACGACAAACACGATTCCTACCAATGTTGCAAATAATACATTGATAAAACTAGTGATAAATTTTTCGCAATCGGCACGTACTTTTAATAAAATTGATAATGTTTCGCCACTTCTTTGATCTTCAAAATCTTGATAGGGCAATCTCAACGCGTGTTGTAAGCCATCCGTATAAAGTTTGGCACCAAATTTTTGAATGATAACATTGACTACATAATCTTGAAACGCTTTGGCTATTCTTGATACCATAGCAACACCAATAATCATAAATAATCCTTTGGTAATGCCTTGATAAAATTCATTATCCAAATGATTATTTCGGAAATGAGCAGCCTTATTTGCATAAGGATCAATCAATAAATTACCAAGAATATAAGGATTGAGTAAGGAGAAGACTTGATTAATCGCTGCCAGAATCAGAGCAAAGAAAATCAACCATTTATGTTTACTTAAATATTGGAATAATAGCTTCATACATTTCAAAAATAGAAGTGGCAAAGTTACGTATAATTATAGCAGGTTGTATATAAACGAAAAGGAATAGGCAAGTAGCCTATTCCTATATATAAAAAACGAAAAATGAAAAACTTAATTTTTACTGATAGAACCGCCAATTTGAGTCAATACGCTGCTGGTTGTGAAAGTCGTACCACTTGTTCCTTTAGAATAAGTACCGCTTGTATATAATCCATTGAAATTAGTACCATCTGATACACTTCCTCCGGTATAAACGGTGTAGGAAGTGCTGGATTTTAACTTGGAACTTGCATATATCAATGTACTGTACGATATTGGCGCAAGGAATGTCATTGCTTCCGTTCCGTCTGCAGCTTCTATATGCACAATAGTACTCGCAGAACCGCTTCCCATTACAACAGAATTGATTGTAGATACACTCGTACTTGGTCCACTTGTCGCACCACCAATCCCAACAATCATTCCTCCTGTTAATTTAAAGGTTCTTGCATCGCAGTCAAAGCTTGCCTCAGGTGCTTTGGAGCCAACGGCTACAACTTTTCCTCCAGTGATGGTAAACGTACCATTGGAATCCATTGCATCATTATCTGTGCTGTAAGAATAAATATAGCCTCCATTAATATATATAGCTGTTTCCGCATTTATTCCATCATCAGAAGTATTGGTGACAATATAGCCATCGTTAATAGTTAAAATACTTTTACTTTCAATACCTTCATTGGCGCTAGATTTTACATAAAGACTACCTCCGTTAATTGTTACATAAGGAGTGATCGTATTATCACTGTCAGTATAAGATGCTGTAATCCCCTTGCCTACGCTAGAGATGTTTATTGTACCATCATTTATCACAACATAACCTTCATCTACCTGTATTCCATCATCAGACGCTGTAAGATTTAATGTACCGTTATCCATGATGAATGCGTCATTGGTATGAATTGCATCCTTTGTTGCACTGCTCACCGTAATACTTCCTGCTCTTACTCTAATATAATCATCACTACAAATTGCATGCTTATAATTTCCTTTAACAGTAAGACTACCAGAACCACTAAATATCAATTGACCTTCACTGAAAATCGTACCTTTTTGATCTTCATCATTGGTTGCCGTTGCATAAGTGGAGCCATCTGTTAATGTGTTGGTTGTTCCAGAAGCTAATACTATGAAGCCTCGTTTTTTGGATTGAATATTGAGCGCTGGACCATCTGAGTTCGTAATGGATGCACCACTTAAAGTCAATTCATATTTATTATCACTATATAGTTTTACAGAACCATCACTTGTGGTTCCTGAAACAACATAAGCTACCCCAGAAACAGTGGAGGTAATAGTAACATCAGAACCGCTCGTTGTAATCGTTACACCACTAGAAGCTAATGGGTTGGTAATCGTTACAGTGCTACCAAAAGTTATGGTTACAGTATTGGAAAATGTTGAATTTTCTAGGGAATCATCTGCGTTTACGGCTGTTTCGGTAGATCCTTCTGCTGTGCCTGTTGTGTAGGTGCTATCAATTGTACCCGAAGTCGTAGATGAGGACGTATCGGAAGCCACTACATCATCTTTGGAGCAACTCGTATAAATGAAAAATAAGGTTAAGGGAAATAATAATTTAGATAGGTTTTGCATAACTCGACTATTGTGGTTTTGGAAAATAATTCTATGACAAAACTAAATGTAAATGATTTATTCTATTAAACAGGTATAGATGAATGAACTTATTCTGTAGATTAACTTTTTCCGTATTTCATAAATGCAATTTCCAATCTCGTAAATGAAAAGTGAATAGCATTTATACATTTGCATTAGAGAAACATCCACATACATCGCAAATATCAAAAGCCCGGGACTCCGTTTTTTTTCAAAAATAGAGTCCCGGCACTATTTTAAAAAGCAAGGAATTAATTCTGTTAAAATTGCACTATAACGTCCCTCATAACTACAGAATCATGTGATTGTATTATTTTTTCCCAAAAACCTAATTAAGTTTGCACATACGTAATAATGGTTATATTGCATCTTATAACTACAATGCGTCACCTATGGTGAGACATTTCGAAATATTTTAAATACTGAATGAAACATATAGCAAACGGATTTACCTTACTTAATTTAATATTTGGCGGACTTGCTATAATAGCCGTATTGCAAAGTGGCTTGACCACCACCATGGATGATAACGGACTTACATATATAATTTTACCAGAAAAAATATATTTAGCTTCGGTGTTTATTGGTTGTGCTGCAATTATTGATTTTCTAGATGGGTTCGTTGCTCGATTATTAAAGATCTCTTCTCCAATGGGTATGCAATTAGACTCACTCGCAGATGTTGTGAGTTTTGGTGTTGCTCCAGGAATGATCGTTTTTCAATTTTTAAGATTAGCGTATTCAAAAGGAGAGGGTGGGTTAGATGTAAATGAATTAGCGTTGGTTCCTGCTCTTTTATTACCTGCATTTGGTGCCGTTCGTTTGGCACGTTTTAATCTCGACTCTTCGCATTCTCCTTATTTCAAAGGAGTACCAATACCTGCAGTGGGCTTATTAATTGCTTCATTTCCTTTGATTTATTGGCATACGCAAAGCGTGTATGTAATTCAAATATTTACCAATCCAATTTTTTGGTATGCATCTATTGCTATTTTATGCTTTCTGATGGTAAGTACAACGCCAATGTTGAGTTTGAAAATGAAATGTTTTGCTATTAAGAAAGATTGGCCACTAATTGCGTTGATGTTGATAGCGATCATTTCAGGTATTTTGACGGAATGGTTAGCTGTACCAATTGTGTTTATTGCCTATTTGATTTTTTCCTTAACGACTATCAAAAAGAAGAATTTAAGCGAGTCTCTTTAGTTTTCACATTAATCATATTTCCACATGCTTTATTTAGTTCCGACACCCATCGGTAATTTGAAAGATGTAACGCTACGTGCATTAGAAATTTTGCAAAGCGTTGATGTTATTTTATGTGAAGACACGCGCACATCGTCCAAATTTTTACAACATTATTCTATCCAAAAGCCTTTGGTTCCATATCACATGCACAACGAGCATAAAGTTGTAAGCAATTTGGTGGACGAGATGGCTATGGGAAAAAATATGGCATTGATCACCGATGCAGGCACGCCAGGTGTTTCTGATCCTGCATTTTTGATCGTACGAGAATGCATTAAAAAAGACGTCAAAGTGGAGTCTCTTCCAGGTGCGACGGCATTTGTTCCTGCTTTAGTCAATAGTGGCTTGCCGACCAATCGTTTTTGTTTCGAAGGATTTTTGCCACCCAAAAAAGGTCGTATGACCTTATTAAAAAAGTTGGCGGTAGAAGAGCGTACGATGATTATATACGAAAGCCCCATGCGCCTAGTCAAGACTTTGAAGGAATTTATTACCTATTTTGGGGCAGAACGCCAATGTAGTGTTAGCCGAGAAATCACGAAAATGTTCGAAGAAACAAAACGCGGTACTCTGGAAGAAGTGAGCGCTTATTTCCAAGAAAAAACGGTAAAAGGTGAAATCGTAATTGTACTAGAAGGATTTGAAGAGAAATAAATTATTCTCCTTCCGATGTTTTCTTCAATTTATCCAAAGACTTTTCCATAGAGGGGCCGAGGATTTTTTCATTTAAAGTCGCACCGATTCTTTGCCAAGGATACCAATCTAATTTTTGTGTAAAATACCATTGTACCGTGTATGCATTGGGAACGGAAGTACTTGGTATGATGGTAAATCCACTCATTTGAGGATTTCCTCTTGTTCCTGCCCACTCTGTATTGATATGAATACTATCAATTTTGGTAATCGTAACGCGACTTTTGGCAATCTGCGCAGACGCATTGACGCCTTGTGTATTTTTTGTAAAAAAGGCGATTTGAACAGATGTGTCAATCATCCACTTATGCCAATTATTTATATCCGAAATGTTCTTTTCTATACTGTCCTTTGGCGCTTGAATATCCACTTGACGGATGACCGTAACATGGGAAGAAAAAAGCATACCAACTGCCGTAATCAATCCAAATAATACTAAAATACTTATAATTGCGAAACGAATTCCTTTCATATTTCTATTTTATTCCCAACGAAATAATTTGATAGCGATAGCATAAACAATAATACCCCAAATCGTAAGATTCAATAAATCTGGCCAACAGGCAAATAAACTTGCACCTTCAAATGCAATATTTCTCATTGCATTATTGAAATGTGTTAACGGTAAAAAATTACAAAATGTTTGTAGCCATTGTGGAAATGACTCAATTGAGAAAAATGTACCTGCCAATAAAAATTGAGGCATAGTGAAAATATTTGCCAATGGGGGCACCGCACTTTCGGTCTTGGCAACGCTGCCTACAATAAAGCCACAACCCATGAAAATAACTAAGGAGAAAAAACTTAAGAGCATAATTTCCAAAAAGGTAATCCAGCCATGAATTAGCGTAAAATGAAAAGCAAATACACCAACTGCTATAATGATTACCGCTGTGACCATTTGAAATATTACTCTACTCAATGCCTCTCCCAATACGATATAGGTTCTAGAAATCGGCGTTGCAAAAAATCTTTTCAAAACTAATTGCTGACGCAAATTGAAAAATAAAAATGCCACACCAAATATACCAGCCGCCAATAAGGAAAATCCCATCATACCAGGAAGTATAAAATCAATGGTTCTGTATACTCTACCAGGAAGTACGTTTACTTCTTTTTCAACTGTTGCGACAGTTGCGGCATTGGGATACAATGTGCGATCCATTTTATCAATTTCTGCATTGAGCATGGTTTTCAATACGGAAATATTTTGTGTGGATACGGCATGAGATGTGGTAATGCTGATGGTTTCTGGAGCTTTGGGATCATTCGATTTTTTGATAGAAATAATTCCTACAATACGTCCTTTTTGAACATCTTCTAACGTTGCTTCTTTGCTTTTTTCAACGATATCAAAAGTCGCAGCATTTTTTATTTGAAAATAAATAGGATTGAGTGTGTCACTCTGATGATCTACAGCAATTTTGAGTGAAATTTTATTCGTATCACCCATAAATCCAAATACAAGAATGAATACCAAAGGAAATCCAATGCTAAACATAATCGAAGACGGACTTCTTAACATGGATTGTAATCCTGCTCGGGTGATTGCGAGCATCGCTCTAAATTGATTGTATTTTCCTGCCATATTACTTCTTGCTAACCGTGCGCAAAAGTAAGAACTATCTTTTCTAATCTTTTAAAAAATGTTTACGATGTATTTTTGCCAAAGTTTGGATATGGATTTTCCTGATTTGTAAAGGATTATATTAGGTTTGCATTAAAATAAATGTACATGCTTCAAGCAGAAGGTATTCATAAGTTTTATGGGGAATTGGAAGTTTTAAAAGGAGTAGACCTCACCATTCAAAAAGGAGAGATTGTTTCTATTATAGGTTCTTCTGGTGCAGGTAAAAGTACCTTGTTACATATTTTAGGATCTTTGGATGCCGCTGATGAAGGTTCCGTTCAGTTAAATGATGTTGTTATTACCCAATTGAAAGGAAAGAAATTGGCGGACTTTAGGAATAAAAACATTGGTTTCGTTTTCCAATTTCACCATTTGTTACCCGAATTTTCAGCTTTGGAAAATGTTTGTATTCCAGGTTGGATTGCAGGAAGAAAGAAAAAGGAAGTTGAAGATGATGCCAAAAGTCTTTTGACAAAATTGGGATTGGCAGAAAAGATGGATAACAAACCTTCTCAATTGAGTGGCGGACAACAACAGAGAGTTGCCGTGGCGAGGGCTTTGATCAATAAACCTGCAATCGTGTTTGCTGACGAACCAACTGGAAATTTGGATAGTAAAAATGCGAAAGAACTACACAACCTATTCGTTCAATTAAGAAATGAATTTGAACAAACCTTTTTGATCGTAACACATAATGAAGAATTAGCTAGCATGAGCAATCGTGTTTTGCATATGAAAGATGGAAGAATTATCAATGAACAGATTAATTAGACATTTGGAGTCCATTTAATTTCTTCGACATTCATTTTCTTAGCTACAAATCGGCCCAAAACGAATAGATAATCGCTCAATCTATTCAAATAACACAATAGATTTCCCACATTAACAACATTTTCATTTTCAGACAAATGAACTAATTCTCTTTCGGCTCGGCGACAAACAGCGCGAGCAATGTGAATTTCGGATACGGTTGGATGACCACCTGGTAATATGAAATGTGTCATTTGGGGTAAGGTTTCCTCCATCGTATCAATTGCCAATTCTAAGACCTTGATATTATCTTCTGATAATTCTGGAATGGGAGTGTGATTTTTTTTCTTAGGGTCCAGTGTTACCCAAGCTCCTATACAAAATATATCATTTTGAATTGATCTTAATAGATTCGATATTTCACTGTATTGTATATTAAGATCAGAGATCATTCCAATATGTGCATTCAATTCATCCAAGTCTCCACATACTTGAATTCGCTCATTTGACTTCGATACACGGGAGCCTCCGATGAGCCCTGTGGTTCCTTTATCGCCTGTTTTGGTATAAATTTTAAAAGCCATATTTTTTTTCAAAAATAATTCATTTTTTAAATCATTGATAAATAGTTGTTTATGCGTCATTTAATAGAGAAGTGAAAATTATTTTAAAAATAATAAATACAAATGTTTGTTAGTTTAAATAAAGCTATTATCTTTGTGTTATCAAAGTAAGAAAACGAGCTTGCTTTGTACGATTGCCTGCCTCTAACGATTGATTGATTCGATTGCCTCCGGCCTGATTAACCGGAATTGCCTATGAGAATGTGTGTGTAGAATGCGAAGGTCTTCCCTCAGTAAAAAGGTAAGACCTTTTTCTTTTGCATAATTTGGTATAAATCATAGCGTTACTACTTACTAAATGAAAAAGATGCTTTAATTTCAGTATTTAATTATTCTAAGTTCTGATAAAAGATAATAGCCATGACCTCAAGAGCATCTAAAATATGGAAGCGTATTGGTATTATATTCGGTAGTGTTATCGTTTTGATAGTTCTCGTACTTTCGATTGGTAGCTGGTACATTTCTTCCCATAAAGAGAAAATAAAAAACTTAATTGTGGAAGAAGTAAGAAAGAAGGTACATGGTACTTTTGAGATGGGAGATTTGAGTGTCAGCATCTGGAGGGATTTTCCACGATTACAAGTCGGTATTACGAATGTTATTTTAAAAGATTCTATTATACAAAAGCCAATTATTCAGATAGGACATCTTTATACGAATGTCAATGTGTTAAAGTTATTGTTTGGTAAGGCTAAAATAAATCAACTGAATATTGAAGATGGACAAATACAGCTTTTAACGAATAAAGATGGTTACACAAATACATCTATATTTAATAATAATGATACTACAAGTAAAAATGAATCCTCTGATAAGAAAGAAACAGAGCTACCAATAAATTCGATTAATTTAAGAAATGTCCAGTTTGTTCTAGATGATCAACATGGCAATAAATTTTATGGAATAAAAATTATTAGACTAAAGGGCGAGTTTACAAAGCCAGATTCCAATTATGCTATACGTTTAAATATGGATACCTATATACAAGGGATGGGTTTTGTTACAAAAAATGGATTCTTTTTTCGAAAAAAATATTTATCTGCCAATTGGAAAGAAATGCACTTCAATCCTCGTAATGGAGATTTGACTTTTGCGTCATCACCCGTATTTATTGATCATCATATTTTTAATATTGGAGGTGGATTTAATTTTAGCGCTGATTCCGCAACATCCAAACTAGATCTGACTGTACAAAGTTCACAGACGACGTTTAAAGATTGTGCAAGTATTTTGGCAGATAATATTCAGCATTCTCTTTCCTTATACAAATTAGAAGGTCCCATAGATGTGGAGGCAACATTAAAGGGGTCATTAAAGCAATCAACACCTACTATTCATTTAAGAGCCTCGGCTCCAAATAATACGATTAAATTACCTTCAGATGTGATCTTGGATAGTGTACGATTTGTGGGTTATTACAATAATCAATTAGATGTAAAAAAGGAACCTACTGATCCTAATTCAGGTATATCGTTTAAAGGTTTTGGCGCGAGTTGGAATGGCGTTCCTTTGATTGGTGATAAAATACATGTGGTTAATTTGAGTATTCCTATTATCAATTTAAAAATACATTCGGAAGGAGAATTATCCAATCTTAATAGTCAATTTAACCTAGTAAGTTTAAAATTTTTGGGCGGACATGCAAGACTAGATATTGGCTACGATGGGCGCGCAGAATCTGTAAATGATATTATCCAAAATTTTGCCGGAAAATTAGTGGTATCTAACGGCAAAGCAGTATATGTTCCTAAAGGATTAAAGTTTGAGGAATGTAATGGTGCAATTATATTTGGAAGCAATGCTTTAACTGTGAACAATCTTACCGCTTCACTAAATGGAAATAAAGTTTATGTAAATATAAAGGGGAAAGCAAGCGATTTAAATGCAAAAAATCCAGTTAAGAGCTGGTTAATTTGTGATGTACATGCGCCAACATTAAACTTGGCTTACTTTAAAAGTTTATTTGGTTCTACATCCAGCAGTGCAACTTCATCCTCCAATAAATCTAGGCCCAAATCTACCAAAACAAATTCAAGTCAATTAGGTAGTGCATCTTTAAATATAGATGATATATTGGAAAAGGGAGATTTCAATTTAAATCTAAGATCAGAAAATATTATTTACAATAATTTCAAAGCGACCAATTTGATTAGTAAAATTCGATTTTCCAATAATAGCTGGACGTTAGGACAATTTTCTTTGAATCACGCGGAAGGAAAAATGAATTTGCATGGAACTGTTATACCAATCTCTGCAACAAGAAATAATGCAGATTTTGTACTAGACTTCAATAAAGTAAATATCCAAAAGCTTTTTTATGGCTTTAATAATTTTGGTATTGATAATATTTCTTATAAAAATATAAAAGGATTATTTACATCTAATTTAAATCTGAGTACAGTAATCAATAATGATGGTAATATTATTCCTAGAACGACCGTAGGTTGGATTAATTTTAATCTAAGTAATGGAGAGTTGATCAATTTTCCCCCCTTGTTGTCGATTCAGAAATATGTATTTAAAAATAGAGATTTGAATGATGTGAAATTTGCTACAATAACAAATAAGATAAAAGTAGACAAGGGGGATTTTTATATCAATAAAATGGAAATCGCATCCACAGTATTAAGATTATTTGTCAATGGGATTTACAGTCCGAATGGTAATACGGATCTAAGTATTCAAGTTCCGTTTGCGTCTTTAATAAAAAAGAAGAGTAAACAAGAGTCCTTGGAAAAGACAGGTGATCCCGAGAAAGCTGGAGCTAGCGTATATTTAAGAGCCACCAACAAAGATGGTGGCCCGATAGGCGTCAAATTAGATGTTTTTAAAAAATTACGCAAAGATGAAATTTCAGAAAGAATGGCCAAAGAAGGAATTTTACAAAACTAATTGCGGGATAAAATATACTCCAAAATAACTTCAGGAAAATTGGCATGTTCTAATTGATGAATCTTTTGTGCTAAACTTTCTGGGGTATCTGCCTCATTAACAAGACATTTTGCTTGGAAAAGATGCTTGCCATTATCATATACTTCATCCACAAGATGAATAGTAATGCCACTTTCGGATTCTTTATTTGCAATAACTGCTTCATGTACAAAATGGCCATACATACCATTCCCTCCATATTTTGGCAAAAGCGAAGGGTGTATATTGATAATACGCTCAGAAAATGCTTGAACCAATTTTGCTGGAATTTTCCACAAGAAACCTGCTAAAATTAAATAATCAAATTTTTCTAATTCTGGAATGTAAGCGTCACCTTTCTTGAAACGAGCAGATTCCAAAATTAAAGTCGGCACATTATATGCTTTAGCATATTCCAATACACCTGCATTTGAATTATTAGTAGCAATTAATCCAACAGAGACTGATTCGCTATTTTTTAAATAAGAAAGAATATTTGCTGCATTACTACCTGTGCCGCTTGCCAAAATGGCTAATTTGATAAATTTCATGTTGCAAAAATGCATATTTATTTATTAGATTTTAAGTAAAAAATGACAAATGGTACTATTGTGAAAAAATATAGGACTATTTGCAATAAAGAAAACCAAAACAGAGAATTTTAAACGTAAATCTTCCTGCTCAAAAAAGAATTTCTGAATTTAGTGAAAAAAAATTTAAAAAGGTTGCAGTTTTGTCAACTTCGTGTCATATTTTTGCGGCGTTAGGGATATTTTTCCACATTCCATTAACTGAATTGTGAATATGATTCATTTTAAAAATTTCATAAGTAAGTTCGGCGTAGTACTGAGTTTGGTTTTGTTATTATCCAGTTCAAGTCTATTTGCTCAAGACGGTAAGGCGTTATTTCAAGCCAATTGTGCTTCATGTCATGCCTTAGACAAAGTTTTAACAGGTCCTGCATTAAGAGGAGTCGAAGATCGTTGGCCCAGTAGAGCTGATATACACTCTTGGGTTCTAAACAGTGCAGCTGTATTAAAGTCAGGTAACAAGTATGCAAACAATTTGTTTAACCAATATGGCAAGGTAAGCATGACAGCTTTCCAAGGTACATTGGATACAAAACAGATTGATGCCATCTTAGATTACATTAAGACGGCTCCACAACCTAAAGCAGATAATGGTGCTGGTGGTGCAGCGGATGCGAGTGCACAAGGTGATGGTTCTGACAACAGTTTATTTTATGGTATTATTACTGTAGTATTAGCTATTGTAGTATTAATCTTAATTCAAGTTAATACAAACTTGAAAAGAGTTGCTGAAAAGAAAGCTGGTGAACCTCAATTACAAACACCAACTCCTTGGTATAGAAAGAAATCAGTTTTGGTTTTCTTAGTAGTAATTGTATTCTTAGGATTTGGATATTGTTTAGCTAAAAATGCGATAGGTCTAGGACATTATCAAAATTATGAGCCTAAACAACCGATATTCTACTCACACAAGGTACACGCAGGTGTAAATCAGATAAATTGCCAATACTGTCACATAGGCGTATATCAAGGCAAACAAGCAACTATTCCCGCTGTGAATATTTGTATGAACTGTCACAAGGCAATTAAAGAATACACTGGAGCTCCATTGAAAGATGAAGAAGGGAACGATATCAACGGTACAGCTGAAATTCAAAAATTGTATGCTTACGCTGGATACGATCCAAGCAAAGATGGTACTAATTGGGATGCTTCTAAAGCGAAACCAATCGCTTGGACAAGAATTCACAACTTACCTGATCACGTTTACTTCAATCACTCTCAACACGTAAAAGTTGGACAAGTAGCTTGTCAAACTTGCCACGGAGAAATTCAAAATATGAATGAAGTAAAACAATTTGCTCCTTTGACAATGGGATGGTGTATCAACTGTCACAGAACTACAAAAGTTCAGTTCAAAGACAATGGTTTCTATAGCATGTACGAAAAATATCACGATGAATTAAAGAGTGGCAAAATTGATTCTGTTACAGTATTCATGATTGGAGGTACAGAATGTCAAAAATGTCACTATTAAGACAGGATTTAATAGTAGAAAAGAGAAGAATTAATTTTTAAAAAATTTTCAAATTCCGATATAAATGGAGAACAGAAAGTACTGGCAAAACTTTGGTGAAAAGAATGATTCAGAGGCATTTAAGGCATCTGTAAAGGATGAGTTTCCCAAAGAAAAGGAACAGCAAATACCTTTTGACGAAAGTAAGGGGTTATTGAGTTCAGTTACTCCCCGTAGAGATTTTTTGAAATATTTAGGTTTCAGTACTGCAGCAGCAGCAGTTGCCGCAAGTTGCGAAACTCCAATAAATAAATCTATCCCATTTGCTAACAAACCAGAAGATATCGTTCCTGGTCAAGCAAATTATTATGCAACTACTTATGCTCAAGACGGGGACGTTACGAGTGTAATTGCAAAAGTTAGAGACGGTCGTCCTATCAAATTAGAAGGTAATGAATTGTCTCCTCTTACAAAAGGTGGTACATCAGCTAGAATTCAAGCGGCTGTATTAGACTTATATGATACTAACAGATTAAGATTCCCAACAATTTCCTCTAAAGAATCAACATTCGCAGCCGTTGATAAAGCTGTTGCAAGTGATTTAGTTTCTTTAGGTGGCAAACCAGTTGTAATCTTAACTTCTTCTATTACATCTCCATCTTCTAAAACTGTTATTGATCAGTTTATTGCAAAATATCCAGGTAGCCGCCAAGTTACTTATGATGCCGTATCTTATTCTGGTTTATTATTAGCTAATGAAGCAACTTTTGGTAAAAGAGCAATTCCTGCATATCATTTTGAAAATGCGGATGTAATTGTTTCTTTAAATAGTGATTTCTTAGGTACTTGGTTAACTCCAGTTGAGTTTTCAAAACAATATGCAGTTGGAAAGAAAATAGATGAGAAAAATCCTAAAATGAGCAAGCACTTTCAATTTGAAAGTATTTTGAGCATGACAGGAGCAAATGCTGACGAAAGATTTATTCAAAAACCATCTGAAGAAGGCTTAGTTGTTGCTGCTCTTTATGCAGCTGTAACTGGAGGATCAATCAGTGGTATTTCAGATGCAAAATTAAAAGCAGGTATTCAAAAAGCTGCCAAAGCGCTTATTGCTAAAAAGGGTAAATCTTTAGTTGTAAGTGGTAGCAATGATACAAATATTCAAATAATTGTAAATGCCATCAATCAAACGGTTGGTGCGTATGGTACTACTATTGATTGGGCTACACCAATTAATAATCGCCAAGGTATAGATAATGAATTTGTACAATTAGTTCAACAATTAAATAGTGGATCTGTTGGTGCATTGTTTGTTATTGGAGCAAATCCTGCATATTCTTGGTATAATGCAGAGCAATTTATTGCTGGTGTTAAGAAAACTCCTTTGACAGTTTCATTTGCTGAAAAAATTGATGAAACTGCTGAATTGTGTAAATATCAAATTCCTTCTAACCATTTCTTGGAAAGTTGGGATGATCAAGAAGCTAAATTGGGATATATTTCCTTTACGCAACCAACCATCAACCCATTGTTCAAAACTCGTCAATGGCAAGACAGCTTGTTGAAATGGGCAGGAAATCCAGTTTCTTATGCTGATTTCTTAAAACAATCTTGGATTACCAAATTAGGTGGTGAACCAGCTTGGGCTAAGGTATTGCAAGATGGTGTTATCAATCCTGCTGCTGCTCCTTTAGCTGCTGCGGCATTTAATGGCGCTGCTGTTGCTGCTGCCGTAAGTGCTTCTTCTACTTCTGTAAACGGTGGTAAATATCAAGTTCAACTTTATCAAAAAGTTTCTATAGGTGAAGGTCAAGGTGCTGGTAATCCTTGGTTACAAGAAATGCCTGATCCCGTTACTCGTGCAACTTGGGATAACTATGCGATCATTTCTCCTGCATTAGCTAAAACATTATTCAACATTGATTTGAATGATAATGGTAGTGCGGATGATTATGAAGTACATCCTGATAAACATGTTGTAAAAGTTACTGTTAACGGTAAATCAATTGACTTACCAGCAATTATAATTCCTGGTACAGAAGCAAATACAATTGGTATTGCGGTTGGATTTGGACGTTCTGAAAAATTAGGAAAAACTGCTGCTGGAGTTGGTAAAAATGCTTATGTTTTAGCTTCTCTAGTGGGTGGTAATGTTTCTTATAAAGCGACAAGTGCTGATCTTGCTGATACGGGTAGTTTATATCCAGTAGCTTTTGTTCAAACGCATAATATCTACGATACTCCTCAGGGTAAACGTGTAGAAATTATGAAAGAATTGACTTTAGCTGATTTCAAAAAAGATCCTAAACATATTTTCGAAGATAGAGAGCATGAATTTGAAGAGTTTGGTGGTGTTGAAAATTTCGAAAAACAAGGTACTATTTATCCATATTATGAAAAACCAGGTATTCACTGGTCTATGAGTGTGGATTTAAATAGCTGTACTGGTTGTGGTGCTTGTGTAGTAGCATGTCAAGCTGAAAACAATATAGCAGTTGTAGGTAAGAGTGAAGTTGCTCGTTTCCACGATATGGAATGGTTAAGAATTGACCGTTACTATAGTGGTGATTTAGAAAATCCACAAGTTGTATTCCAACCGTTGATGTGTCAACATTGTGATAATGCACCTTGTGAGAACGTTTGTCCTGTTAACGCAACGAACCACAGTACTGAAGGTTTAAACCAAATGGCTTATAACAGATGTATTGGTACAAGATATTGTGCAAATAACTGTCCATATAAAGTACGTCGTTTCAACTGGGCTGATTATACTGGAGCTGATAGCTTCCCAGATAACCAAGACCAACAAGTTGTTGGTGTATTAGATCCTGCTGTTCATCAAATGAACGATGATTTGACAAGAATGGTTCTAAATCCAGACGTAACAGTTCGTTCTCGTGGTGTAATGGAAAAATGTTCTTTCTGTGTTCAAAGATTACAAGAAGGTAAACTTACAGCGAAGAGAGAAGGTCGTCCTTTGAAATCTGGAGAAAACAACGAATGGGATGTTAGGACAGCATGTCAACAATCTTGCCCTAGTGATTGTATCGTATTTGGTAATGTTAATGATCCAAAAAGTGCAATCTCTCAAGTTAGACACGAAAATCCACTTCGTTTATTCTATTCCTTGGAACAATTACACATTATGCCTAATGTGAATTATTTAACTAAGGTTAGAAATCGTGATGAAATCACAATCGAAGAAGAAGCATAATTTATTAGCTTTATATAATTGAGTATAAAATTTAATTGGTAATAAACAGAACTCGATGTCATTATTTAAATACGAATCAGAAGTCAGGGAGCCTTTGGTGAAGGGTAACAAAACTTATCATCAAATTACCGAAGATATTATCAGCCCCATCGAAGTAAAGCCTACAAAACTATGGTATGTTGGTTTTGTATTAGCGATATGTTTACTTGGGTTTGGTGTAGTCAGCGTATATGAAGAGGTAGTTTATGGTATTGGCCAGTGGAACCTAAATAAAACCGTTGGTTGGGGTTGGGATATTACTAACTTCGTATGGTGGGTAGGTATTGGCCATGCTGGT
Source organism: Rhizosphaericola mali (assembly GCF_004337365.2). Lineage (GTDB taxonomy): Bacteria > Bacteroidota > Bacteroidia > Chitinophagales > Chitinophagaceae > Rhizosphaericola > Rhizosphaericola mali. Next base: position 4,193,274 of record NZ_CP044016.1, read on the forward strand.
ACATTGATCTCCGCTATCTTGTTATTGTTCCGTCAAGGATGGAGAACAGGTGTGAATAGAGCAGCTGAAGCAATGACAATCTTCGCCGTTATGTGTGCAGGTCAGTTTCCAATTTTCCACATGGGGCGTGTATGGATGGCGATGTTTGTAATGCCTTATCCAAATACAAGAGGTTCTTTATGGCCTAACTTTGAATCTCCATTACTTTGGGACGTATTTGCGATCTCTACTTACTTTACTGTTTCTTTATTATTTTGGTATTCTGGTTTATTACCTGATTTCGCAACAGTAAGAGACCGTGCTAAAACTAAATTACGTAGATTATTATATGGTGCTGCTGCATTTGGTTGGACTGGTTCTACTAAACACTGGCAAAGACATGAATCTCTTTCATTAGTGTTAGCTGGTTTGTCAACTCCATTGGTACTTTCAGTACACACAATTGTATCTTTTGACTTTGCAACATCTGTTATACCTGGTTGGCATACTGCCATCTTCCCTCCTTACTTCGTAGCGGGTGCGGTATTCTCTGGATTTGCCATGGTGCAGACGCTTCTTTTAATGGTTCGCCATTTATTAGGATTGCAAGATTATATTACAATGGGGCATATTGAGGCGATGAATAAAGTCATTGTTTTGACAGCATCAATTGTTGGTTGTGCATACTTAACAGAATTGTTCATGGCATGGTACTCTCAAAATAAATATGAAGGTTACGCTTTCTTCTATAGCCGTGTTAACTTGTTTAGTCCTTATGGTTGGTCTTATTGGGGTATGATGAGTTGTAACGTTATTGTTCCTCAGATATTCTGGTTCAAGAAAATTAGAAGAAATATCTTTATTACCTTCTTCATGAGTATCTTGATTAACGTAGGTATGTGGTTTGAACGTTTTGTAATTATCGTTACTTCTATCTATCGTGACTATCTTCCATCTTCTTGGACAATTTACTATAGTCCATCTATTTGGGAACTTGGGTTCTACTTAGGTACGTTTGGATTATTCTTTACATGTTTCTTCTTATTTGCTAAATACTTCCCTACAATTGCGGTAGCTGAAATCAAATCTGTTCTTAAAACTACTGGTGATAATTACCATGAAAAAATGGTACCAGTTGAAACATTGGAACCTGAAGATTTCGCTCACAAATACGCACATTAGTAAGAGATTTATTTAAATAAGATATTAAAATTAATTTGGTAAGCTAAAAGCTCGAATATATGTCTAAAAAGAAGTTTGTTGTAGCTTGTTATGATGATGATGATCAATTGTTTCCTGCGATTAAAAAGTGCAGAGAAGCTGGTTATAAAATTCATGATATTTATACTCCATTTCCTGTTCATGGTTTAGATCATGCACTTGGGATGAGAGAGACAAGTTTGCATACTGCCGGTTTTATTTATGGTATTACTGGTACGACTACGGCTTTGTCTTGTATGACTTGGATTTTAACTTCAGATTGGCCTCAGATTTATGATGGTAAACCACATTTTGCTTTGCCTGCATTTATCCCTATCACATTTGAGCTTACAGTAATGTTCGCTGCTGTAGGTATGGTAATGACTTTTATGTGGCTTTGTAAAATGGCTCCGGGTGTTAAAAAACATCATTTTGATCTAAGAGCTACGGATGATTTATTCGTTATGCCGATTGAATGTACATCTAAAACGAATGTTGATGATTTGCAATCGTTTTTAAAGAGCACTGGAGCGATGAAGGTTAATGTTCAAGAAGCTGAAACTGAATGGTGGTGGGGTAGATATGATGTTGATGATGAACCTCATTTGATTCAAGATGTTCCAGTTGACGCCGCTTAATATTTTTGATAATTAGATAATTGTGTTAAGTTATTACACTATAGAAGTATAATTATTTACTGATGAAGAAATTTTCTGTAATAGCATTTGTAGGTTTAGCAGGTATTGGCCTTGTAAGTTGCAGCGACAATAATCGCAAACCTCATAGAGTATATATGCCAGATATGTTTTATAGCAGAGCTTATGAAACGTATGGTCAAAGAGATTCTTCTGTATTTACAGAAAATCCTAATGATGCTGGTGAAAAAGTATTTTATAATAATCAACCAGTGAGTGGTACTATTTCCAGAGGAGAGGATATGCCTTTTGACATACCGAAGGATAAACCGGGAGATACTACAAACTATGTAGTGGCAAAGGCTTTTCAAAATCCTGAGCCTGCATTAGATACTAAGACTCATGCAGAAACAGAAAGATTATACTTAATCTATTGTGGTATCTGTCACGGAGCTAAGTTAGATGGTAATGGTCCTTTATACAAAGGTGGAGATGGACCTTTTCCTGCTAAGCCAGCAGATTTTATTGCTGGAGCTAAATATTTAGCAATGCCTGATGGACAGATGTTCTACTCTGTTACTTATGGATTTAATATGATGGGTAGTTATGCATCTCAATTATCAAGAAAACAACGTTGGGATATTATCCATTATATTAAAGGTAAACAAGCTGAAGCTACTAAACCAGCAGCTACCGCAACATCAGATAGCAGTGCTGTCGCTAAAAAATAAGAAAGTCGATTAAAATAATATTTGTTTTTTAAAGATCATAATATGTCTACATTAAAATTGCAATTTGAAGTACCTTCTAAAATGAAATCGTGGTCTATCGGTTTGATTGTGGTTGGTTTAATTGCTGTAATACTTGGTTTCGTAACTAAGGGATCTTCCAAGGAAGCAAGTCTAAGTACTCAATTTTGGGGTACTCTGATGTATAATAGCATATTTTTCCTTTTGGTATGTAATGCTGCTATGTTTTTTATTTGTGCTACTACATTAGCAATGGGCGGTTGGCAGCAAAGTTTTAAAAGAGTTGCTGAGGCAATCTCTGCAGTTGTTCCAATTTTCGCTGTATTAACTGGTTTACTTTTAATTGGTTTTGTTTTAACTGGCAACTATCATATATACGAATGGTTAAATAAGGATTTTGTTAATAGCCATGAAGCTGTTAAAGGTAAATCTGGATTTTTAAGCCCTGGATTCTTTATTGTTTGGACTTTATTGACATTGGGTCTTTGGGTTATTTTAGGTAAAAATATGCGTAAGATATCTTCTGAAGCAGATGAAAAGCCATTTGGTTTTGAAGAAGGTAGAAAATATATTTTCAGAAATACGGTTGCTGCGGCGTTATTCATTGTATGGTTTGCACTTACCGTAGGTTCTGTTACTCCATGGTTCTGGATGATGAGTATCGATGCTGGTTGGTATAGTACGATGTACAGTTGGTATACTTTTGCGTCTTCTTTTGTTTCTGGTGTTGCATTAATTATTCTCTTCGTTATATACTTGAAGAATAAAGGATATTTAGAATATACGAACCAAGAACACTTACATGATTTAGGTAAATTTATGTTTGCATTCTCTATTTTCTGGACTTACCTTTGGTTTGCTCAATATATGTTGTTATGGTATGCAAATATCCCTGAAGAAACGATTTATTTCAAGAAAAGAATCCAAACTGAGTATAAAGGTGTTTTCTTCTTGATGTTAGTTATCAACTTTGTATGTCCTATTTTAATCTTGATGAAGCGTTCTGCAAAGCGTAATTACACGGTATTGACATTCATGGCTGTATTGATCATATTTGGTCACTGGTTAGATTTTTACCAAATGATTATGGCTAGTCTTTGCAATAGTGAGATTACTTTAGGTTGGTTAGATTTTGGTGTAGCAGCTTTATATGTAGGGATGATTATATTCTTTGTTGGTAAAAATTTAGAGAAGAAACCATTAATTCCTAGATATCATCCATTCTTGAAAGAAAGTATTATTCACCATACTTAATCTTTAAAAGAAAGATTATTGGTTCTTAGTAATTTTGATTATTTTTTGAGCGTCTTTATTTAGTTTACTATAAAGAGATAAATTCTATTACATGTTATTGTCAATTGCGGTTATTTTATTGATTCTACTGGTAATATTCCAGATTTCTAAAGCGAGTGAATATGTTTCTATTCTTCGTGGAGAAGACAAGTCCTTCAAGCAAAGTAATAAGGTAAATGGTTTTCTGATGATTACTTTTTTAGTTTTTGGTTTGATTGCAGTGTATTGGTGCAATAAGATTTTATATCCAAAAACAAATCTTCATCTTGGATCTTCTAGCATTGAAGGTGAACAAGTAGATACAATGCTTTGGATAACTATTATTATCACAGGAATTGTTTTTATAGTAACCCAAATATTATTATTTTGGTTTGCATTTAGATATCAACATAAAGAAGGTAATACTTCCTATTTCTACCCTCACAATAGTAAACTAGAAATAGTATGGACTACTGTACCTACAATTGTACTTGCTATTTTGATTGTATTTGGATTAAGAAGTTGGTCTTTATTTACTGGAGATGCTCCTAAAGATGCTATGCAAATTGAAGTTACAGGTAAACAATTTGGTTGGATTTTTAGATATCCAGGTAAAGATGGTGTTTTTGGTGAAAAATATTTTAAAGATATTGATGAAGGTAATAGTAATCCTTTGGGTTTAATTTGGAAGGATAGTGCGGCATTAGGTCAAAAAGCTGATCCTGCTACTATGGACGATATTATTGCTCAATCTACTGTATATATTGTTAAGAATAAACCAGTTAAGTTTATTATTAACTCAAGAGATGTTATACATGATTTTGGTTTGTCTTGGTTCAGAATGAAGATGGATGCAGTTCCTGGTACACCTACTACAATGTGGTTTACACCTAAGTATACTACTAAAGAAATGATTCAGCGTACTGGTAATCCTGATTTTCAATATGAAGTTTCATGTGATCAATTATGTGGTAATGGTCACTACTCTATGAAAGGTACAATTGTTGTGGTTACACAAGCTGAATATGATGAATGGTTAGCTAAACAAAAACCTGCTTATTATGCAGCGTTCCCTGATAAAGAACCAAAAGAAGCTCCTGCAGCTACAGATTCTTCTTCTGCAAAGGCAGCAACAACAGCGAAATTATAGTTTTAATAAAAGTATTTTACAAAGGATAGATTCTAAAGGTTTTATAATATGAGTAATGAATTAGTATTAAATCCGGGAGTTGATATAGCTGGAGATGCACATGCTCATGAGCATCATCACCATCAACCTTTTATCACAAAGTATATTTTTAGTTTTGATCATAAGATGATCGCTAAACAATATTTATTAAGTGGTATTTTCTGGGCCATTATTGGTGGTTTGATGTCTTTGGTTTTCCGTTTGCAACTTGGATTTCCAGATCAAGCATTTCCATTATTAGAAGAGGTATTAGGTAAAAAATGGGCGCCAGGTGGACATATTAATGCGGATGCCTATTATAGTTTGATTACAATTCATGGAACTGTATTATTGTTCTTTGTATTAACTGGTGGATTAAGTGGAACTTTTGCAAATTTCTTAATTCCTTTACAAATTGGAGCAAGAGATATGGCTTCTCCTTTGATGAATATGTTGAGCTATTGGTTCTTCTTTTTATCTGGGTTAATTATGTTATGTTCATTATTTTTAGAAACAGGACCTTTTGCAGGTGGTTGGCAAGCATATCCTCCATTAAGTGCTTTGGGTGATGCTTCTAAAGGTTCCAAAGCGGGTATGGATTATTGGACTACAGCTATGGTACTTTTCGTTGTTTCTCAGTTGTTAGGTGGTCTTAATTATATTTCGACTGTCTTGAATATGAGAACAAAAGGTATGAGTATGACAAGAATGCCGCTTACTATTTGGGGATTAATGTTCCAAGCAGTTTTAGGTGTATTATCTTTCCCTGTATTAACGGCTGGTTTTGTATTACTTATTTTTGATAGACACTTTGGAACTAGTTTCTATTTATCTGATATTTTTGTAAATGGTGTTGGTGCTCTTTCTCATGAAGGTGGTAATGCTATTCTTTATCAACATTTATTCTGGTTCTTAGGTCATCCTGAAGTTTACATTGTAATTCTTCCAGCGATGGGTCTAGTATCTGAAGTAATGTCTGTAAATGCACGTAAGCCAATCTTTGGTTATACTGCAATGATTGGATCCATGGCTGCGATTGTTGTATTAGCATTCTTAGTATGGGCGCATCACATGTTTGTAACAGGTTTAAATCCATTCCTCGGATCAATATTCGTATTGTTAACGTTGTTGATTGCTATTCCTTCTGCGATTAAAGCCTTTAACTGGATTACAACACTTTGGAGAGGAAATAACATTTTCCGTCCTGGTATGTTATTCGCAATCGGTTTTGTGAGTGTATTTATTTCTGGTGGTTTGACTGGTATTTTCTTAGGAAATGCAGCAATTGATATACATATACATGATACTTATTTTGTGATTGCTCACTTTCACTTAGTAATGGGTGTGGCAGGTTTCTTTGGAATGTTCTGTGGCATTTATCATTGGTATCCAAAAATGTTTGGACGCTATATGAATAATACTTTAGGTGATATTCATTTTTGGATTACAATCATAGGAGCTTATTGTATATTTTGGCCTATGTATTATGAAGGTTTATCAGGTATGCCAAGACGTTATTATGATTATAGCACATGGCAATCTTTCAAACAATTTGCTGAATTGAATAAGTTTATATCTATTGCAGCTATTGTAACATTCTTTGCTCAATTGTTATTTATATTCAATTTCTTCTATTCTATGTTTAAAGGTAGAAAGGTAAGATCTCAAAATCCATATCATAGTAATACATTAGAATGGACAACTCCTATCATACCTGGTCATGGTAATTGGCCTGGAGAAATTCCTGAAGTATATCGTTGGCCTTATGATTATAACAAGGATGGCCGTGAATTTACAACACAGGTTACTCCAATTGGAGCGGATGAAACTGAACACTAGGATATTTTCCTAGTGTTACTTCAAAGATCTTTGATAGGATTTTTATAGATTTGGATATTAGAAAGAACATTAACATTTAGTGCAATTGGAAAAAGTCAAGTCAAATTCTTTTAGTTTGTCTCTTAAGGTACGTGATTATATCATTTTGATGAAATTTACCTTAAGTTTTACAGTGGTTTTTTCCTGCGTTATATGTTATTTGTTGGCTCCCAATGTATTATTTGATCTAAAAATGGTCATACTGTTATTTGTGGCAGGTATGTTGGTTACGGGCAGTGCGAGTGCTATAAATCAGTCTATTGAAAAAGACACAGATGCTTTAATGAAGCGTACTGCAGATCGTCCAGTTGCTAGTGGTAGGGTTTCACAAAATGAAGCATATATCTTTGCTGGTATTACTGGTATTATAGGGGTATTGATGATGTATTTATTTTTCAATCTTTCCTCTGCTATACTTTCTGCATTTAGTTTGTTCTTTTATGCATTTGTCTATACACCTTTAAAAAAGGTTAGTTCTATTGCTGTATTAGCTGGCGCGCTTCCTGGTGCTTTACCTTGCTTTATTGGTTGGGTCGCAGGTACTGATTTAATCTCACCTTTTTCATTTACAGAGGTTGGGCATGTTTCTAATATCGCTGGTTGGGCTTTATTTGGAATTCAGTTTTTATGGCAATTTCCTCATTTTTGGGCTATTGCTTGGGTTGCTCATGGTGATTATAGTAAAGCTGGTTTCAAATTATTACCTGCTGATAAAGGTCCTACGAAATTTACTGCAATTCAGACAATTTTATATAGTATAGTTATGTTACCAGTGGGTGTTATACCTAAATACCTTGGTTTAACTGGTAATATTAGTTTTTGGATTGTAATTGTTTTAAATCTCTTCTTGATTGTTCAGTGTGTTCGTTTGTATAAAGACATGAATGTAAAGGCGGCAAGACTGGTAATGTTTAGTAGTTATATTTATTTGCCTTTAGTTTATTTATCTTTATTGGCAGATAAGGTTCATTTTATATAAAGTTTTAAGTATGTATATGTCAGCAAGTACTTCAAAAAGTGGTAGAATGCATCCACATAAATTTACTATGTGGTTGGGTATCGCTGCTATTTGTATGACATTTGCGGGATTGACAAGTGCTTACGTTGTTAAAAGAGCGCAGAGCAGTTGGTTAGAATTTAAATTACCTAAAGAATTTTGGGTTTCTACGTTAATCATTCTTTTAAGTAGTTTAACTATGCATCTTGCTTTAAAATCTTTTAAGGCAAGGGCTAGATTGAAATATAGAAATCTTATCACCTTAACTTGTCTTTTAGGTTTGTTATTTGGATTTGTACAGTGGTTTGGTTTCCAAGATTTGATGTCTAGAGGCATTCAGATTTTTGGAGAAGGTAGTAATCCTTCTGCTTCTTTTCTTGGTGTGATTGTTGGTTTGCACTTTTTACATGTGTTTGGTGGTATTGTTGCATTGGTAATTACAACAATTAGAGCGTATAGAAAAAAGGTGAAAAGTTATGATACAACACCTGTTGAGGTTGTATCTATCTATTGGCATTTTGTGGATATTCTTTGGATATATCTTTTTATTTTCTTTGCAATTATGTAATTGCGATTTATAATTGTGGTTTAAATTTAATTATTAAGAACATGGCAACTTCAAGTGTTTCTACTTCAGGAAAAATTAAATGGTGGGGTGGTGGAATCAGCCCATTGAACGTAGAGTACGGTAAGGTTATGATGTGGTTTTTCCTCATCAGTGACGCTTTAACGTTTGGTGCATTTTTGATCTCTTATGGTACTACTCGTTTCGCGACTTCTTCGTGGCCTGATCCAAATACAGTTTTTAAGTCTGTACCGATTCCAGGTTTACATCTTGAAGGAAATTATCCATTGGTTTTCGTTAGTATTATGACTTTCATTTTGATTATTAGTTCTGTTACGATGGTTTTAGCCGTACAAGCTGGTCAAAGAATGGATAAAAAGGCTGTTGTTAAAAATCTTATTTATACAATTATTGGTGGTTTGGCTTTCGTAGGATGTCAAGCGATGGAATGGTATCATTTACATGAGGAAGGTGCTTGGTGGGGAAAAAATCCATTTGCTAATTCTAATGGAACTTTATCATCTCCTAATTTTACCAATTATTTCTTTACAATTACAGGTTTTCATGGTTTCCACGTATCTACAGGTATTTTGATTAATATCATAATGTTAATCATGACTTTATGTAACGTTTTTGAAAAAAGAAAATCGTACTTAATGATTGAAAAGGCTGGATTGTACTGGCACTTTGTTGATCTTGTTTGGGTATTTGTATTTACTTGTTTTTACTTATTGTAATTTATATTATTGAGATTCAATTTATTATTAAAAATATTTATATGGAAACTACAGTTGATTTACACGGAGAAGGTCATCATGAGGATGGTAAGAAAATGGTGATAAAGATTACAATTCTTCTTTCTGTCATTACTATTATTGAATTGATCTTAGGTTTTATTATGATGCCTATGCCTGAAGGTAGTTTTTCAAGACATTTTATTAAGGGTATTATAATTGTATTAATGCTTTGGAAAGCTTACTATATTACTGGATACTTCATGCACTTGAAACATGAAAATGGAGTAATGAAGAAATTGATCTTAATTCCTTTATCCATTTTTGTATGGTTTATTATTGCGTTTTTAGCTGATGGTGCTTCTTATTTACATTTACGTAAAACTTACGATCCATATAGTTTAAAAATGAATTCTATGAAAGCGCCTCAACATGAGGAAGGGGCAGAACATCATAGTCCTACTGAAGAATAATAACTCTATTTTAAGGTATTTATAAAAACCACTGTATTTGCAGTGGTTTTTTTGTTGTGCTTTGTATTTTGCGGTTTACATTTGCGGTGATTTAAAAAGGTGAGGATATGAATAAAAAAGCGTTTATTGGTATTTTGCTTGCATTAGGAATTCCTATTGTGAGTTTTTTTATGATGAAATATTTGAGTGATAATGCTATTCATATGCCGCGTCATTATCTTTTAGATTCTATCACTACGACCGTTAAAGATGGAAAGCAAAAGAAAGATAGTGTATGGCATACATTGGCTAATATCCATTTAGTGAATCAATTAGGAGATTCTGTTGATTTATATAGTATTAAAAATAAAGTTATTGTTGCAGATCTATTTTTTACTAGTTGTGGATCTATCTGCCCTTCTTTGACGAGACATATGTCTATGATGCAAAAGTCCTTTTTGAAAGGTGGTGGCACTCGTATGGAAGAGGATTCTTCAAATGTCCAATTTTTATCTTTTTCTATTGATCCGGAAAGAGATACTGTAGCTAAATTGAAAAAGTATGCAGATCAATATGGTGTTATACATGATAATTGGTGGTTTTTAACTGGCAATAAGGATTCTATATATAACTATATTTTTCAAGAACTTAAAGTTGACAAGTTTTCTGATCAGCCAATCGATCCCAATTTCGCACATACAGCATATTTTGTCTTAATAGATAAGAATTATCAAGTACGTGGATATTATAATGGTTTGGATACTATAGATGCCTTACCTAGGATGGCTAATGACATAGGTCTTCTAATTGTTGAAAAAGACAAAGCTCATCCAAGTCCATTACCGTTTGACCCAAATACATTGGCAATTATTGGAATCATTGCCGCTATTATTGTTTTAATTATCATGAAACGTATTCAATTAAAGAGTAAAAAGGAAATTTTAGAATCTAAATAAAAGTTTATGTTAGAACAAACTTGGAAACAAAATGATAAAAAGGCGAATATTCTTATTTTAAGTTTTTCTGCTATTGTATTCGTTGTTGTAGTTGTATTGGGACGCGTTAAGCTAAAGATTGATCTAGGCTTCAATGTGCATTTATTTGCTTTAGCGGATGCCGTTATTAATAGTATTGTTGCTCTTTTATTAGTATTTGCTTTGATAGCAGTAAAGAAAAAGAAATATTTGCTACACAAGAAGCTTATGATGACATCTTTGGTACTGTCTATTTTATTTTTAGTTTCGTATATCTGTCATCGGTTATTATCTGGAGAAGCAAGATTTGGGGATGCAAATCATGATGGAATATTAAGTGCAGCAGAGATTCAAACTGTGGGTAATATTCGTTATTTCTATTATGTACTTTTGGGAACGCATATATTTTTGGCAGCAGTCATTTTGCCATTTATTTTATATACAACTTATCGTGCGATGACTGGACAATGGGTTTTGCATAAAAAAAGAGCTAAATATACTTGGCCATTATGGTTTTATGTAGCTTTAACAGGACCGATTGTTTACTTAATGATTTATCCTTATTACTCTTAAGACAAAGGACAATGTATACAAATAAAAAATGCTGGTAATTTACTACCAGCATTTTTTATGTAACTAATTTATCAGATTACAATCCTAAGAAACCGCTTTTCTTCAAAGTTTTTGTTCCTTCTCCGATTTTGTAACCATTGTTATAAACTGCAATTGTATAAGTTCCGAATTGGTATTTACCGTTTTGATGCCAATCATAAGTCACTGGTATGCGTTGTCCTTGTTCGTAATTCACATTAATTCTAGTTGTGAATGTTTTATCTCCTTCTTGTCTAGTAGTAAAAGTGCCTGAACCTTCCGAAGGAATAGTTACTACATTACCGTCTGGACCTGTAACAACTAAGTACAAATCTTTCGCACCACTTTTAGTGATTCTGTTTTCATCTAGTACAAATGAAATACGAAGTAAATCTACTTTTTTAGCTTTAGCAGTTTCTGATTCTTTTCCATTTTTCTTTTGATCTATAGCTGAAATATTAAATGCAGAAGCATGTAATGTGGAGGCTTCATCTTCAATATGATTTTTTTCAGCAGTTGTAGCATCTAAATTTTTGTGCAAACTAGAATTTCTATTTGTTAGCGTATCTCTTTCTGTTGAAAGTTGTTCATTAGAGCTTGCTAATTGTTGATTTTCTGCACGTAATCTGTCAACTTCTGCAAGTAAATTATCAATTTTGCCACGAAGTGTAGCAATTAAACTTTTAGCTTTTGACAGGTCTGCATTTTTGCTACTAAGTTCTCTTTTAATTTCAGATTTTAAATCTTCGATCTCTTTTTGTTTGCCTGCAAGATCACCTTGTAGCTTCACGTTAGATCCTGTAAGAGAGTCCATACGAGCCAATGCATCTTGATATTCCGTTTGGATAGCTGTTTTTGCAGAGTCAACATTGGAATATTGAGTTTGTAAGGTATTAAGTGTCGATTCGTTTTTTGATTTGTCATAAAACAAATAGCCCCATGTTCCTAACAAGGCTACAACTAAAATACCCCAAATTAATTTGCGATTATCATTTGGTTTTGGCGAATTACTCACTGGAGAGTTAGAAAGATTGGATGGATTATTTTGACTGTCCATATAATGTGAATTTAGAATTTACAACATTTATTTTAACAATAGAACAGCTAAACTAAAACTATGCCAAATGATAACAATTATTCGCATTTAATCACAAACCCAGTACTACATTATTCAAATTTTCGCTTTTTCCAGATGCCGCAAAATCATCAAAGGTTTTGGAAGTGACAGGTATAATATGATTTTGTATAAACTGAGCGCCCTCTGTGGCTCCGACTATTGGATCTTTTATACAACATTCCCATTCTAAAACAGCCCAACCTTTATAGGAATATTGAGCCATCTTGCTAAAAATAGATTTGAAATCTACTTGCCCATCGCCTAATGATCTAAATCGACCAGCCCTGTCAATCCATGGTTGATAACCTCCATAAACACCTTGCTTTCCATTTGGATTAAACTCTGCGTCTTTTACATGAAATGCCTTAATCCTATCATGATAAATGTCGATATAGGCAAGATAATCCAAGCATTGTAACACAAAATGTGATGGATCATATAATAAGCAGGCACGTGGGTGTTGATTGACATGTTCCAAAAAAAGCTCATAGCTTGTGCCATCATGTAAGTCTTCACCAGGATGGATTTCATAACAAAGATCTACTCCATTATCATCAAATTCATTTAAAATCGGAAGCCAACGTTTTGCTAATTCGTTCATTCCCGTTTCTAATAAACCTTGAGGTCTTTGAGGCCAAGGATAGATAAATGGCCACATTAAGGCTCCACTAAATGTAGCATGAGCATTTAAGCCAAGATTTTTGGATGCTTTCGCCGCATATTTCAATTGTTTGATGGCCCATTTGGTTCTTTCTTTACTATTATTTTGAACTTCTTTCGGTGCAAAACCATCAAACATTAAGTCAAATGCAGGATGTACTGCAATGAGTTGTCCTTGTAAATGTGTTGATAATTCTGTAATCTCTATTCCAAAATCATTTAATTTACCTTTTATTTCATCACAATAAGTGGGACTTTCTGCTGCTAATTTCAGGTTAAATATATTTGGGTCAGATGTTGGTATTTGGATGCCTTTAAATCCCAAACTTGCAGCCCATTGTGCAATATTTTCCAAGGTATTGAAGGGGGCTTTATCACCTAAATATTGTGCTAAAAAAAGTCCGGGTCCTTTTAAAGTTTGCATAATTTCATATTTTAATTAAAGAGGAAAATTTGTCCATTTGTCATAACTCTTTCCATTTTGAATAATGGTTTCAATAAATGCCATACCACGGACAGCTTCTTCGATACCGGGAAAATCTAGCCATTCTTTCTGCGGTTCTTCCCCATTTTCAAATGCATGTAATGATAGGGCAAAGTTGTGATAAATATTGGCAAATGCTTCTAGATAGCCTTCTGGATGTCCACTTGGCGTTCTAGAATTATGTTTTGCATAGCTAGACAAATATCCTTCTCCACGACGAAGAATCACATCTGGCGCTTCTAAATTTTTTATTATTAAACTTTCATTGTCTGATTGCTCCCATTTCAATCCTGCATATTCCCCATAAACAGAGATACTCAGGTTATTTTCCTCTCCCGTAGCGACTTGTGAGGCTAGTAGAACTCCAACTCCACCATTTTCCAATTGCAAAAATGCGCCGCCGTCATCATCCAAAAGTCGATGGGGTACGATTGTATTTACTTGAGCGGAAATTGCTGTTACTTTTAATCCAGAAACATACTCCAATAAATTGAATGCATGAGTCCCGATATCGCCCATTGCACCTGCAATTCCACTTTTGGTTGGATCTGTGCGCCAAGCCGCTTGTTTGTTATCAGGACTAGCTGCCTTACTCAACCAACCCTGCGGATAAGAAACTACGACTTTTTTAATTTTTCCCAAATTGCCAGAAAGCACTTGATATCTTGCTTCTTTTACCATCGGATAGCCCGTATAAGTATGGGTAAGACAGAATTTGGCAGTGGAATTTTCTAATACCTTTTGCAATTCCAAAGCTTCACTTAGAGATAATGTTGCGGGTTTGTCCAATACAACATGAATCCCATTTTCCAAAGCTAATTTCGCTGGTGCAAAATGCAGATGATTCGGAGTAACTATGCTTACAGCTTCTATACGGTCCTCAGCAGGCAATTGCAACTCCTTTTTAATCAATGTTGTATAATCTGGATATATTCTGCTAGGATCTAAACCCAACTCTTCTCCCGTAGTTTTTGATTTTTCTAAACTGCTGCTAAATGCTCCTGCTATTAAGTCATAATCGTTATCGAGACGCATTGCAATTCTGTGAATATTACCAATGAAAGAGCCTGGACCTCCTCCAATCATGGCAATTCTTATTTTTTTTTTCATATTTATAAATTTCAAATGGCGAAATATTCCTATCTATTATCTCCTAGTCTGGTAGTTCGAAAGGTATTTAATTTCTTTGAAAAAAGGAAAATTTGGTTAAATCAATGGGTCATTTCAAATAATTACTTTACATTTAAACCTAGAATTTGCGATGCGATTGAATCTAACACTTGGTTCATTTAACAAAATTGTAAATCATACTATTGCCACATGAATAACAGAAGAGAAGTTGTTAAAAACTTACTTGTCGGAACTACTGGACTATTAATTTCTGATAAATTATTTTCTAAAATGAAAATGAATAATGAGCAGATGTCAGGTTGGAAGGGAAATATTCATCACTCTGCATGCCGATGGTGTTTTTCGGATATTGAACTAGAGCCATTATGCAAAAATTTCAATCAACTCGGCATCAAAGCAATGGATTTAGTAGGTCCTAAAGACTGGCCAATTTTGAAAAAATATAATTTGGACTCTTCCATGTGTAATGGTGCGGAGATCAGTTTGACAGAAGGATTTGCGGATAAAAAATATCATGAAATCCTGATAAAAAATTACACAGAACATATTGATTTAGTTGCCAAAGCTGGATATAAAAATTTAATTTGTTTTTCCGGTAGTAGGAGGGGTATGGATGATGAAACTGGTTGGAAAAATTGTGTAGAAGGCTTGCAAAAATTGATGCCCATCGCAGAGAAAAAAGGTGTTACACTCGTAATGGAATTGCTTAATAGTAAGTTAAACCATAAAGATTATATGTGTGACCGCACATGGTGGGGAGCTGAATTGTGTAAAAGATTAGGTTCTGAAAATTTTAAATTGCTTTTTGATATTTACCATATGCAGATTGATGAGGGGGATATTATTCAAAATATTCGTGATTTTCATCCTTATATCAATCATTATCATACTGCAGGAGTTCCGGGAAGACATGAGATTGATGCGACACAAGAGCTAAATTATCCAGCCATTATGAAAGCAATCCTTGCCACAGGATTTGACGGATATGTCGCTCAAGAATTTATTCCCACTAAAAAAGACCAAATGAAAGCTTTGAAAGAATGTGTTAGTATTTGCGATATATAAATAAATTTCTCAACAAAAAATAACGATTATGCCAGGAGTTGAATATGATGCTATTGTAATAGGATCAGGTATCAGCGGCGGCTGGGCTGCCAAAGAATTAACAGAGAAAGGGTTGAAAACATTGATGTTGGAGCGTGGACGCAACATTGAACATGTAAAAGACTACGTCAATGCTAATAAAGCGCCATGGGAATTTCCACATCGTGGTTCGCGTACGCAAGAGATGATTAAAGATTATCCCGTATTACAAAGAGATTATCCATTGAACGAAATCAATTTGGATTATTGGGTAAACGAAAAAGATTCTCCTTACACAGAAATAAAAAGATTTGATTGGTTCAGAGGATACCATGTAGGAGGCCGCTCACTTATGTGGGGACGTCAAAGTTATCGTTGGAGTGACTTATCTTTTGAAGCTAATGCAAAAGATGGTATGGGAGTGGACTGGCCTGTCCGCTATAAAGATATTGAGCCATGGTACGATTATGTAGAAAAATTTGCAGGAATAAGTGGCAATCGGGACGGTTTGGCACAATTGCCAGATGGGCAGTTCATGCCGCCGATGGATATGAGTATTGTTGAAAAAGATGTAGCGGCAAGAATTAAGAAAAAATATAACGGCTCTCGTCCATTCATTATTGGAAGAACCGCAAATATCACAGAACCTTTACCAGGAAGAACGAATTGCCAATATAGAAATAAATGTTGGCTGGGTTGTCCTTTTGGTGCGTATTTCAGCACACAATCTTCTACGCTTCCTGCGGCTCAAGCAACAGGTAATTTGACTTTGCGTCCTTACAGTATCGTAACCAAAATTTTATACGATAAGGATAAGAAGAAAGCTACAGGAGTGGAGGTTTTAGATGCAGAAACAAACAAAACGTATCGTTATACAGCAAAGATTATTTTCCTAAACGCATCGACCTTAAATAGTACATGGATTTTGATGAATTCTGCAACGGATATTTGGCCAGATGGATTGGGCAGTAGTAGCGGTGAATTGGGACATAATTTAATGGATCATCATTTGGGTGTAGGCGCAGGTGGTTGGGTAGAAGGTTACGAAGATAAAATTATTTATGGTCGTCGTGCCAATGGTATTTACATCCCGCAATATCGCAATTTATTTGGCGATAAACGTGATTATCTGCGTGGTTTTGGATATCAAGGCGGAGCTTCTAGAGATGGTTATAGTCGTTCAGCGGAAGATGTTGCTTTAGGTTTGGATTTAAAAATGGATCTAATTGAGCCTGGAAGATGGACAATGAGCATGGGTGGGTTTGGAGAAATACTTCCTTATCATGAAAATAAAGTCTTATTGGATAAAGATAAAAAAGATAAATGGGGGCTAAATGTATTGGCAATCGATGCAGAGTGGAGAGATAATGAGAAGAAAATGCGTGTTGATATGCAAAATGATGCGATCGAAATGTTAACTGCCGCTGGTGTAAAAGATGTTCATGGTTGGGATGGTGATGGTACGATTGGTCGAGGTATTCATGAAATGGGTACGGCGAGAATGGGAAATGATCCTAAAACCTCGGTTTTGAATAAATGGAATCAAGTGTGGGATGCGCCCAATGTATTTGTAACAGATGGTTCATTTATGACTTCTGCGAATTGTGTCAATCCTTCCTTGAGCTATATGGCATTTACTGCAAGAGCTGTGGATTATGCCGTAAGTGAAATGAAAAAGCAAAATCTTTAATCCAAAATTTTTGAATCATGAATAGAAGAGAAGCTTTATCTGCGGTCAGCGTCATCTTTGGTGGTGCGATTGTAGGTTCGAATATATTTTTATCAGGTTGTAAAGCGCCTTCACCTAAAGAAGGATTATTTTCTGCAGAGGATATTACTTTTTTGGATACCGTAGGAGAGACGATTATCCCGACGAGTCCAGGAATTCCCGGAGCTAAAGAAGCAAAAATCGGGGAGTTTATGAAAACCATCGTTACAGATTGCTATACTCCAGAAAATCAAAAAGTATTTACAGATGGAATTGTGCAATTAAACGAGGAGTCAAACAAGCAGTACAAAAAAGATTTCGTAAAATTGACGTCCGATGAGCAAAGTAAGTTACTGAATTCTATTGATAAATCTGCTAAGGAATACGATAAGCAACAATCTGAAATATTCAATAAATCTATGGCCGATTATCGTAAAACGCATGATCTGCCAAGTGAAGTTAAAACCGAAGCAAAGCGTCATTATCTTACAATGATGAAGCAGTTGACCATTTGGGGATATTTTACATCCGAAATCGGCGCTACGAAAGCACAGCGTTATGTGCCAGTTCCGGGAAAGTTTGATGGAGCCTATCCTTATAAAAAAGGAGATAAAAACTTCGGACCAGCTTAGATAAATAAAAAATGCTTCTGAATTTTCAGAAGCATTTTTTATTTCTTTTCGAAAAAATTAATTGTTCAAAGCGCGTTCTTTTTCTTCCGCTAATCTGATTAATTCTTCCGCTTTTTCAACCATATTTTTGGAACCAATCATTACTGGAATTCTTTGATGTATTCCCGTTGGTTTCATATCTAAAATCCGTTCTTTACCTGTAGATGCTTTACCATTTGCTTGTTCAATAATGAATGCTAAAGGATTACATTCATACATCAAACGAATTTTCCCCTCTTTATGGTCCCAAGAAGCGGGATACATATAAATACCGCCTTTCAACATACTCCGGTGTATCTCTGCAATCATAGAACCAGCATATCTGGAGTTGTAAGGACGTTTTGTATTTGGATCATACACTTGACAGTATTTGATATAATCTTTTACACCTCTAGGAAAATAAATATAATTTCCTTCATTCACCGAATAGATCGTTCCGTCTTCTGGAATTTTCATATTGGGGTGAGACAGACAAAACTCTCCAATAGTTGGATCCAATGTAAATCCATTGACTCCGTTTCCTGTTGTATAAACAAGCATGGTAGAGGAACCATATATGATATAACCTGCCGCAACTTGATTTCTACCTTCTTGTAAAATTTCATCCAAAGTGGGGGCTGCATCATCTTTTTGACGTCTGAAAATGGAAAAAATAGTTCCAACTGCAGAATTTACATCGATATTGGAAGATCCGTCTAATGGATCCATTGCAATAATGTATTTTGCATCTCTAGAGCGTTCATCATTTAAAAAAACAGGCTCTTCATTTTCTTCAGAAACAATTACACATACGTCACCACTCCCAAGAAGTGTTGACATAAATTGTTCATTTGCATAAATGTCCAATTTCTTTTGGCTTTCACCTTGCACATTTTCCGAACCAGCTTCTCCTAAAATATCCGTAATTCCCGCCTTGTTTACTTCTCTACTGATGATTTTCCCAGCTAATGCTAAGTCTCTCAATAATCTACTGAGATCTCCTTTGGCATAAGGAAAATCTGCTTGATTTTCTGCTATAAACTGATATAGCGTTTTAAAAGCTATCATAAATTATATTAAAATGTAAAAGATACGATTTTATACGATGGTTAGTTCAACACCTGCAGCTTCGATCCTTTTTATGGATTGTTGCGAGATGCCACTGTCTGTAACTATATGGTCGATATCGGTTAATCCGCAAATTCTTCCAAAACCTCGTTTCCCAAATTTAGATGAATCTGTCAAGACCACCGTTTTTTGTGCAACTTTAATCATTTCTGCATTCAATTTTGCTTCCAACATATTGGATGTCGATAATCCGTAAGCTGCTTCTAATCCGTCAACACCTAAGAATAAAGTACTAAAAGATAAGTCTTGTAACATTTTTTCTGCAAATGGTCCTACAACGGAAGTGGAAGAGTGTCTCACTATTCCTCCTAATTGTATTATTTCAATGTTTAATTTGTCTCTCAACGCCATTGCTACGTTCATTGCGGAAGTAACGACAGTAAGATGTTGATTCTCCGGTATTTGTATAGCTCTTGCCATTTGCAATACGGTGGTACCAGAGGCAATCAATATGGCAGATTTTGGGTCCACCAATTTTGCCGCCGCTTCTCCGATTCTAATTTTCGCTTCTTTATTATGATCCTCTTTAAGATTGACATTGATATCTGTTGGGTATGGAGCCGATTTCGTAATATATCCATGTGTACGAAACAAAAGATTTTTTTGTTCCAAAATCTTCAAATCCTTTCGAATGGTTACTAACGAAACTTTAAGAAGTTTTTCTAAGTCTGCTACCTTGACAGAATCTTCTGCTTTTAAGAGTTTTAAAATATACGCATGGCGCTGAGCCATTGATTCGAATTCCATAATTGATCTTATTCATTGCTACCGCGTTCAAATTTATACAAAAAAACAACACTAATCTATAAAAAGAAAGTTTCGAATTCTTTAAAAGTAATAAAACGAAACATAAATATATTTTTATTTGTTTCTTTTAATTTCTTTTTATTATTTTTACTTTAAATTTGTCATATGAAAAGAGAAGCATTAATTCAACAATTAGAAAATACCAAAGATTGGGATGTTATCATCATTGGCGGAGGTGCGACAGGATTGGGAGCTGCAATGGACGCCGCTACTAGAGGATACAAAACCATTCTAGTGGAACAAGCTGATTTTGCAAAAGGAACATCTAGTAAAGCAACCAAATTGGTACACGGTGGCGTGCGTTATATGGCGCAAGGAGATTTGGGTTTGGTGAAAGAAGCTTGCCATGAAAGAGGTTTGTTATTGAAAAATGCACCACATCTTACTAGAAATACTTCATTTGTCATTCCAAATTATACGTGGTGGGACAATTTAAAATATACCATCGGTTTAAAATTTTATGATTTCCTAGCCGGTAAATTGAGTTTGGGTAAATCAAGATATATAGGAAAGTCTGCAGTATTAGAAGATTTGCCAACGATTACACCAAAGGGATTGAAAGGGGGTGTTGTATATCAAGATGGTCAATTTGATGATTCTCGTTTGGCCGTAAATATTGCACAAACCGCTGTTGAAAATGGCGCTTGTGTTTTGAATTATTTCAAAGTAACAGGTGTTATTAAAAATGACAGCGGAAAAATCATCGGCATCCATGCGAAAGATATCGAAACTGAAAAAATCTATGATATTACTGGTAATGTAGTTATCAATGCTACGGGAGTATATGCGGATAATATTTTGCAAATGGATAAACCAAATGCACCTCATTTGGTAAAGCCAAGTCAAGGCGTGCATTTGACTTTGGATAGAAGCTTCCTTCCTGGAGATAAAGCATTGATGATTCCAAAAACGAGCGATGGTCGTGTATTATTTGCGGTGCCTTGGCATAATAAATTGATCGTAGGTACTACAGATACTTTGAGAGATCATCCAGAATTGGAACCAAAAGCATTGGATCAAGAAGTGGATTTTATACTAGAAACAGCGCAACAATATTTGGTTAAAAAACCTACCAAAAAAGATGTTTTGGCTGTATTCGCAGGTCTTCGTCCTTTAGCTGCGCCACAAGGAGATGGAAAAAATACTAAAGAAATTTCACGCAGTCATAAAATCTTAGTAGCTGATTCGGGTTTGGTTACAATCATCGGAGGTAAATGGACCACATTTAGAAGAATGGCGCAAGATACTATTGATAAAGCGATCGAGATCGGGGCAATACCAAGCAAAGCTTGTGTAACAGAGCAATTACATATTCATGGTTATGATACGACCGTAAATCATCAAGAGGAGTTGCATTTCTATGGTTCTGATTTAAAAGTATTGAAACAACTAGAGTCCGAAAATCCTGCATTTGCCGAAAAACTTTCTCCAAATTATGAATACACGGTTGCCAATGTTGTATTTGCGGTAAGAAATGAATTAGCAAATAAGGTGGAAGACGTATTAGGAAGACGATTTCGATTATTGTTTCTAGATGCTAAAACTGCAGTTAATGTAAGTCGAAAAGTGGCAGAAATTATGGCGAAAGAATTAGGAAAACCTCAAGATTGGGTAGATCAAGAAGTTAGTGACTTTGCCAAAGTCGCTTCCGTTTATCAATTAAATTAATTATTTACAATACATATCAATTTCATTTCCTAACAAAATTTAACGATTGTAATATGGAATTAAAATCAAAGTATATCTTGGCATTGGACCAAGGTACAACAAGTTCAAGGGCGATTATTTATAATCATAGTGGTGAAATGGTTGCGGTAGCTCAAAAGGATTTTGAACAAATTTTTCCCAAAGCAGGTTGGGTAGAGCATGATCCTAACGAGATCTGGTCCACACAATCTTCCGTAGCGGCGGAGGTTGTTGCCAAGGCAGATTTGACAGGTTTGGATATCGCAGCAATTGGTATTACCAATCAAAGAGAAACAACTATAGTCTGGGATCGTAAAACTGGACATCCCGTTTATAACGCGATTGTTTGGCAAGATAGACGTACAGCACGTTATTGCGATGAATTGAAAGAAAAAGGATTGACGGATACAATCAGAGAAAAAACGGGTTTAGTGATAGATGCTTATTTCTGTGCCACTAAGATTAAATGGATTTTAGATAATGTAAAAGGTGCAAAAGAAAAAGCAGAAAAAGGGGACTTATGTTTTGGAACGGTGGATAGTTGGTTAGTTTGGAAATTTACTCGTGGTAAAATGCACATGACGGATGTTACTAATGCGTCTAGAACCATGCTTTTTAATATCAATGATATGGCTTGGGACAAAGAATTGTTGGACATATTTGGTATTCCAGCGTCTATGTTGCCAGAAGTAAAAGAAAGTAGTGAAGTCTATGGAGAAACCGCAACAACCTTATTTTCCACAAAAATTCCAATTGCCGGTATTGCAGGTGATCAACAAGCTGCGTTATTTGGACAAATGTGTGTGGAAAAAGGTATGGCAAAAAATACCTATGGAACAGGTTGTTTCTTATTGATGAATATCGGAGACAAACCAGTTGTATCAAAAAATAATCTGTTGACTACTGTCGCTTGGAAAATCAATGGCAAAACGACTTACGCATTGGAAGGTTCTGTTTTCGTCGGCGGAGCTGTTATCCAATGGTTAAGAGATGGATTGCAAATTATCCATTCTGCGGCAGAAAGTGAACCACTTTCTCAGTCTGTAAAAGATACGGATGGTGTGATATTCGTACCTGCATTGACTGGTCTGGGTGCGCCGTATTGGGATCAGTATGCTCGTGGGGCAATCTTTGGTATAACTAGAGGAACTACTAAGGCGCATATTGCCAAAGCTGCTTTACAAGGCATTGCTTTTCAGGTTTATGATTTGGTGAAAAGTATGGAATCTGATGTAGATGGTGGCGTGAAAGAATTGCGTGTGGACGGGGGTGCTGTAGCCAACAATGTATTGATGCAATTCCAAGCAGACTTAATGCAAAATGAAGTCATTCGCCCCAAAATATTAGAAACAACTTCACTCGGAGCGGCATATTTGGCTGGTTTGGCGATTGGTTATTGGGATAGTATTGAAGAAACCAAAACCCAATGGGCTAAAGAAAAAGTATTTAAACCTGAACTTAAAAAAGAAGAAGTGGAAGGGCATATTAAATACTGGCACAAAGCAGTTAAAAGAGCACAAGGCTGGGTAGAAGAATAAGCTATAAAAAAATTTAGCTATTAATCATTGATACGATCAATAGCTAATTTTTTTTTCTATATAAATAAACAAACGTTTGTAAATAATTAAAATTCATCTAGGTAGCGTATCATCATCGACTATCTATTAAAACTTGTTATATGACACCATTTATCGCCGAGTTGATTGGCACAGCAGTATTGATACTTTTAGGAGGAGGCGTGTGTGCGAATGTTTCATTGAAGAAAACATTAGGAAATGGTTCTGGTTGGATCGTCATTGCTACAGGTTGGGCATTAGCGGTATTTGCCGGTGTTGTTATTGCTGGTCCTGTAAGTGGTGCACATCTAAATCCAGCGGTAACAATTGGGTTGGCTGTAGCTGGTAAGTTTGATTGGAATCAAGTTCCATCCTTTATTTTAGCCCAATTTTTAGGCGCATTTCTAGGTGCATTTTGTGTATGGTTGATGCATAAAGATCATTTTGATGCAACAGACGATAATCCTGGAGCACAGTTAGGCGTATTTTGTACCGGGCCGGCTATTAAGAATACTTTTTTGAATATTATTAGTGAAGTTCTAGGAACGTTTGTATTAGTTTATTGTGTCTTTCATTTTACAGATCCAAAGATGACGTCCACTAGTGGTGAGAACGTCATTGGCATGGGTTCCATAGGTGCTATTCCTGTAACATTTATAGTCTGGGCGATCGGTTTGTCTTTAGGTGGAACAACAGGATATGCAATCAATCCTGCACGTGATCTCGGACCAAGAATTATGCATGCTATTTTGCCTATGAAAGGAAAGGGTAGTAGTAATTGGGGATATGCATGGATTCCAGTAATTGGCCCAATACTAGGTGCATTATTGGCTGCATTTATTTACCTAAAATTCAAATAAATTTTACAGTTTACAACGAATTACTATATGAAAAAAATTAAATTAAGGGTAATTGCTTGTTTGACCATATGGATAGTTGGTAGCATTTTCAATCAACGACTTTTGGCACAAGATCATACCAAAGATAATATAGATTCTGTAGCAGAAGATATGCATCGTGCAAATTTCGTTTCAAAAGATATTGAACCATTTTATTTGCATACTCAAGTAAAGTCAATGCACTTGTGGCGTGGCTTAGCCGTGACAAATTCATGGATGGTTGCTATGGATGGAGGAGTGGGGACTATAGATAGAAAATTGCGTGCAGGCATCTGGGGCGGTTATAGTTCTAATGGAGAATACAAAGAATTTGATTATTACGCTATTTATAATCCCTCTAAGAATTTAGCATTTGCGCTATGGGATATTTATAATTACTCAACGTATGCAACTTGGAATAATCATTCTTTTTTAAACTATAATGCCGATACAACGGGGCACTTCTTAGATCTATCAGCGAGCTGGACTATCTCAGATAAACTACCATTAAACTTATATTGGGCTACTGTAATATTAGGTAGAGACCGTACTGTAAAAAACAATGGAAATAGATACTCCACTTATGTACAAGCAACCTATCCTGTATTACAAAGGAAAAATACAAATTTGTCCCTATTTATTGGTGGATCTTTTGCTTTGAAACCAGATAAAGATTCTAAAGCGCAATTTTATGGGCCAAAGCCTGGTTTTAATAATATAGGATTTGTACTAGGAAGAGATTTACATATCGGAACGTATACTTTACCTGTCAGTGTTACTCCTTCTTGGAATATAATTGGACAAACGGGTAATGTACAATTAGCCTTTAATGTATTTTAATATGTATTTTGATTTGGTAGATTTTAACGCGGTGAATTTTCACTGCGTTTTTTATTTATTCAAAAAACAAATATCGAATTAATATGTTTTGTGAAATTGTAATTATATAAATTTTAGCTTGTCAATTTTTTTGTATGAAAAGATTAAATACTACTGACCTCTGTGATGATTTTATTTTGGAATTAAAAGTCGCCACGCCCATTGGTTTCAAAGATTATGGAAATAGAAAATCTTTTTATGGGAAGATAGTCACTTTAAAAGTATTGGAAAATAATCCTCTAATTAGAAAAACTTTATCTGAGCCTGGTCATGGAAAAGTATTAGTGGTTGATGGAAGCAATTCGTACAGATGTGCATTGATGGGAGATAATATTGCAAAACTTGCTTTAAAAAATGGTTGGGAGGGAGTGATCATTTATGGAGCAATTAGAGATTCTGTTGAAATTGGAAAATTAGATATTGGTGTAAAAGCCACGCACTTAATTCCCATAAAAAGTGGAAAAGAAGAATTAGGCGAAAAAAATATCTCACTTCATTTCGCTGGTATTGAATTTATCCCTGACCAATATGTGTATTGTGATGAAGATGGAATTGTGGTATCTAGAAGAAATTATGGTTAGTTTAAGTGTTTTAAATATTATTAAAATAAAAAAATCCCAAACAATTGATAGTCAATCGAATGGGATTTAAAGTTGCTGTAGGGGTAGGAGTCGAACCTACACGAGGAAGTTAGCCAAAACACAAATGAGGTGGTCAACCCCGCGACTCTTGCGAATCTCTATGAATCGTTTATCCTTGAATCCTCACCCCCGAGACGAGAGGGCATGTCTGCCAAATTTCATCACCCCACAATTTTTAAGAACTTTCAACCTTTTCGGCTGGTGTGGCTGCAAATGTAACAATAGAAACGTTTCTTTTGCAAATATTTCAATAAATATTTTAAAAAATTTTTTATTTTACAATAAAGTGTTTACTTTGTTAGATATTTATAAAGCTAAACGCTAATAATGATGTCAAAATTGAATCTTGATAAATTAGACTACCAAATTATCCAAGCGATGATGGATAATGCAGAAATTTCTTATGCTGATTTAGGTAAAAGATTATTTGTTTCTGGAGGTACCATTCATGTAAGAATGAAAAAATTACAAGAATTGGGTGTTGTAAAAGGTACGAGATTAAGCGTGGATACACACATGCTAGGTTATAACGTAATTGCATTTGTTGGTATATTTTTAGAAAAGAGTTCTATGTATAACTCTGTTGCAAATGATTTACAAAAAATTTCTCAAGTAGTAAGAGTAAATTATACTACAGGTAATTATAGTATGTTTGTGGAGATAGTCTGCAAAGACATTCCAGAATTAAAAGAAGTATTGCACGAGAAATTACAAAACATTAAAGGTATTGAACGTACAGAAACCTTAATTGCATTAGAGGAAAGCTTTAACAGAAATGTGCAAGTATTGGAGGAGGAGTAATCGTCGTAATGAATTGATCGCTTTTAGATGTTTTTGATACACAGATAATAATATTTTTCATTTTTCCATAAATAGATTCGTTAAAGTTTTTAAGAAAATACCCAATAGTTGAAAAACAATCCTGCCATTGGTGTTTTTTGAAGTAAATTTGCGGAGCTATAATTTAGGGTACATGAAAAAAATATACATTGTCGCATTAGTTGTCATTGCTGTTGTTATTTCTATACTTATCAGTCAGTTAGGAAATTTCTCCACTTACGAAACTATCGAATCGGCTAAAGCCAAACAGGGGAAAACCGTCACCGTTATCGCCAAATTAGATCCCGGATCTATCAATTATGATCCTGTAAAAGATCCAAATCATCTTACTTTTTCCGTAACCGACACATTAGGTGGTAAAATGAATGTCATTTATTATTACGAAAAACCTATGGATATGGAAAAAAGCGAACGTGTTGTATTGAAAGGTAAAATGGAAAATGGATTATTTCAAATCAGAGACCAAAGCGGTATTTTGATCAAATGTCCATCCAAATATAAAGACGACCCTAAAGCCGCACGTAACAACTTGAACGCTAGCTTGTAATATAGACCAAATACTTTAGACAGGAATTCTCATTTTGATTTTAGGACTTAGACTTTAAGATATGCACTATACTGGAGAACATATACTTCCGGGGCTGATTGGCCATTTCGCGGTAGTATTATCTTTTGTAGCTTCATTGATGGCTACGATTGCTTTTGGTAAATCCAATTTCGCTCAAATTGTTGATGTAAAAAATAGCTGGAAAAAATTAGGCCGGCTTTTTTTCTTAGTAGAGACAATCTGTGTTGTAACAATTATCACTTTGTTGATATATATGTTACATGCGCATTTATTCGAATACAAATATGTCTGGACGCATAGTGATAAGACACTTCAGATGCAATATTTGTTAAGTTGTCTTTGGGAGGGACAGGAAGGTAGTTTCTTACTTTGGACTTTTTGGCATTGCGTTTTGGGTTGGGTGATTATCAAACGTGCAAAAAAATGGGAAGCTCCAGTAATGATGACGATCAGTTTTGCACAAGTTTGTTTAGCTACGATGGTCTTAGGTTTGTATTTCGGTGAAAAACATATTGGTAGTAATCCATTCATTCTTTCTAGAGAAGATGGCATATTTGATATGGCGCCAATTTTCCATGATGGCGATGGTAAATTGTTAGAGAACTATATGAATTTTGTACGGGATGGATCTGGGTTAAATGCCACGCTACAAAATTATTGGATGGTAATACATCCGCCAGTATTGTTCTTGGGATTTGCTTCTACAATTGTTCCATTTGCATATGCCGTTGCCGGATTGATTAATAAAGATAATACTTGGACAAAAGACGCAGTTTCTTATGCTTGTTTTTCTGGTGGTATTTTAGGTTTGGGTATTATGATGGGAGCTGCTTGGGCGTATGAAAGTTTGAATTTTGGTGGATATTGGGCTTGGGATCCAGTAGAGAATGGTTCACTTGTTCCTTGGATGGTAATGATTGCTGGTTTGCATACACATTTAGTATTTAACAAAACAGGTTATTCGTTAAAAAGCACTTATTTATTTTATATACTAAGCTATTCTCTTATTTTATATTCGTCCTATTTAACCAAAAGCGGTGTATTGGGAGATACTTCCGTTCACTCATTCACCGGAGCAGGTACGGAATTACAATTATTGTTATTTGTATTGATATTCTTCATTCCTGCGATGATTTTATATATCGTAAGAGCGAAAAATATTCCTTCCATAGCCAAAGAAGAAAGTACGTATAGTCGTGAGTTTTGGATGTTTATTGGTAGTTTGGTTATTTTCCTATCAGCATTAATTATTATTGGAAAAACATCTGTGCCGGTAATTAATAAGATGTTCAATACCAAAATTGCGGATCCAGAAGATGTCAAATTTTCGTACAATCAGATTCAAGTATTTATCGCGATCGTGCTTGGCTTATTGACTGCGGTTGGTCAATATCTGAAATATAAAGACACTACTAAGAAATATTTATTGCAAAATATATTGAAACCGACTGTAATCGCGCTAGCTATTGCAACCTTGATTTCCATTTTTGTAAAAATAGATTATAATGAAAAAGGAATTGGGTATCAAGTTGCTTTATATGTTGCATTATACATGGCGGTTTATGCCATCGTGGGAAATATCGGTTATGTATTTGTGGTATTAAAGGGTAAAGTGAAAGCAGCTGGTGCGAGTGTTGCCCATGTGGGATTTGCCATGATTTTGTTAGGCGTTTTATTAAGTTCAGGTAATAAAAAATTATTAAGTCATAATACAACTGGTATCCCAGGATTTGAAAAATCAAAAACGGAAGATCCCGCTGAAAACTTGACTTTATTCAAAGGTATACAAACGGATATGGGTAAATATGATGTTACTTATATTGGTGATACAATGAACAACGAGGATCATAAACGTTATTTTCAAATAGCATTTAAAGGAAAAAATGGTATCAATGAAGCATTTACCTTATATCCTGATTTGATTAAAAATAATAAAGGTGTAGAAGGAATGGGCGCAAATCCAAGTTCTAAGCATTTTTGGAATAAAGATGTATTTGTGTATGTAAGTGCATGGAAACATGCGGATGACGATACTGCGAGCTTTATGCCAGGGGAGTTGAAGGTGGGAGATTCTATATTCTACTCTAATGGATATATGATTTTGAATAAAGTAGATGTCAATAAAGCGTCTGATCGTGTAGTATTGAAACCCAATGAATTATTGATGGCATTGAATATGACAGCAGTATCCAAAGAAGGTGGTAGATATCCATTGACTCCTGCAGTAGTTGTTTCGGGTGATAATGCAAGAAGTATTCCTGATACGGTAATGTCCCAAGGATTGGTTGTTCGCTTTAACAAAATCGTAGATGACAAGGCAGGTAAATTCCAAATTGGGATAAAAGAAAGTCAATCCATGGGCGATATGTTGACATTGAAAGCATTGGAATTTCCATTTATCAATGTCGTATGGGTAGGCGTACTGATCATGGTATTTGGATTCTTGATGAGCGTAGGGCAGAATTTCAAAAGAGAAAATTCTGTTCAACTAAGAAAAGTATAATTGAAAAAATTATGAATATTAAAAAAGGCTTCTGAAATTATTCAGAAGCCTTTTTTGTATGTTAGAAATTTCTAAATGATTATTTAGAAATCAATCCTGCGAAATAATGAACTGTACGAACCAATTGGCTTACATAGCTCATTTCATTATCGTACCAGCTTACAACTTTAACTAGTTGCTTGTCACCAGCTTCGATTACTTTAGTTTGAGTTTCATCAAACAAAGAACCATAAGACATACCGATGATGTCGCTACTTACGATAGGATCAACATTGTAACCAAAACTTTCGTTGCTAGCAGCTTTCATTACAGCGTTAACTTCGTCAACAGTAACTTTTTTGCTAAGAACAGCGATTAATTCAGTTTCAGAACCAGTGATAACAGGAACACGTTGTGCACCACCATCTAATTTACCTTTCAATTCAGGTAATACAAGACCTATTGCTTTTGCTGCACCAGTTGAGTTAGGAACTACGTTTGCTGCCGCTGCACGAGCACGACGCAAATCACCTTTTGGATGAGGGCCATCTAAAGTGTTTTGATCGTTTGTATAAGCGTGGATTGTTGTCATGCTACCAACTTCGATAGTGAAAGCATCATTCAATGCTTTAGCCATTGGAGCAAGACAGTTTGTAGTACAAGATGCTCCACTGATAATAGTTTCGCTACCGTCTAACGTTTCATGGTTTACATTGAAAACGATAGTTTTCATTTCTCCAGTTGCAGGAGCAGAGATAACTACTCTTTTTGCTCCAGCAGTAATATGCGCTTGTGCTTTTTCTGCACTTGTAAAGAAACCAGTACTTTCGATCACTACATCAACGTTGTGTTCTCCCCAAGGAATTAATGAAGGATCTCTTTGAGCATATATTTTAACCGCTTCTCCGTTTACAACGATAGAATCTTCTGTGCTAGAAACTTCTCCGTCAAAACGACCTTGCGCACTGTCGTATTTTAACAAATGAGCTAACGCACTAGGACTTGTTAAGTCATTGATCGCAACGACTTCAATCCCTTCCATATTATATATTTTCCTAAAAACCAGACGACCGATACGTCCAAAGCCATTAATGGCAACTTTTACTGTACTCATTTTATAATAGTTTATTAATGAAATAGGTTTGCGAATTTACAAGTATTGTTAGAATTATCCATTAAAAAAAATTTAAGCCTGTGTTATTTTATATGAACTAGGTTGATTGAAATATTTTTTTGAAAATAATTAAGAAAAAATTTGGCTGATAAAAAAAAACGTGTACTTTTGCACTCCCCTTTAAACAAGGACACGGAGCGTTGGTCAAGGGGTTAAGACACCTCCCTTTCACGGAGGAATCACGGGTTCGATTCCCGTACGCTCTACAAAGGAAAGGTTTAAAAGTTGCAATCCCGGTCTTCTAAAAGACTGGGATTTTTCTTTTTAAAACTTTGCAAGTGACAAGTTTAAAAAATAGCGGCTAGATAATCTAGCCGCTATTTTTATTATTTATTGTACAATTTGTATTCACCGGTTAAAGTTTGGGTAGAGTCCATTTTATTCCAAACTTTAAACTTGGTCAGGTAGTAATTGAAATTTTGATCTGCTTTTGTGACAGTAGCTTGTATTCTAATAATATTTGCCTTTTCTAAAGGAATGGCAGGTTGCCCTTCAAACATATCTTTTACATCTAGTGCAACTTGGTTATTGTCTGTAGCAATATTTTCACTGCCTCCTAGCGCAATTTTTCCGTCCTTACCTTTCCAACCGTCAACAAGCATTCTTAATTCTATGACTTCTCCAACTTTTACATTGTTGCTGTCATTGACTAGGGAGCCATTTGAACGCATCATATAAGCTTGTTTTACCGCTAATCCACCAGATCCCTTTACTTGGATGTTATTTCTGATTACAATGCCCGCAGAGTCTTTAGATTCTGAGGTTTCAAATACAGTGACTTTTTCTTCTTTTTTGTTGCTGCAACTAAATACCGCGCCAAGGCCTAATGTAATAGCTGCCACAATCAGAATCGTTTTTCCTTTCATATAAACTTTAATGTACAGCGAAGATAAAAGTTATTTCAAATAAGAAATGTTGTAAAAAATAAAAAATGCGTACCAATTGGTACGCATTTTTATGGATTTATTGTTTGCTTGTTTTTAAAAGTTGAATACTAATTTGGTCCACATACGCATACCGTTAAATCCCATTTGTACGTTGTCAAAATAACCACCTGTAGGGAAATCATTCCATGAATTGGCTCTTGCTCCTTTTGTGTAAGCTGGATCTGGGTGTACATTGAATATGTTATCTACACCTACTACCCAATTTACAGATTTGGAAAGTATAAAACTCATGTATAGATCTGTGGTAAACTTGCCATTATATTTGAATATTTCTGGTACTACGCCTGATTCATTGTCTAATTCTACATAAGGATCATATCCAAGACCTGCATTGGAAATGCCATCTCCACCTGCTTCGCCAGCTGCAGCACCTGGTACAGTTGCATAGCCATATCCTGTTTTTTCAATCTTACCCCAATAGGTTAAACGACCTCCAATTGAAAATTTACCCACGCCATATTCTGGATTGAAAATAAATTTTTGGCCAGGAGCGCTTGCTCTTAAATTATATTGAGCCTGTGTGCTAAAAAACTGTTGCGCTGCTAGGTATGATGTACCCAATTCTGTAGGAACATTAATTTTATCAATGGATACTTTTTGGATATTGCCTGTAAATAATACATTAAAGTGTTGGTCGCTCCAGCGATGATGGTAGTCCAAAACTACATCGATACCTTTGTTGGTTGTATTCACTGCATTGGCGAAGAATATAGCTTGTGCTAATGAATTTGCATTCATATAATCAGTTAAGGCAGGAGTAGAGGCATCATAGGCTCCCGTAGTAATTATACGATTTTTCATCTTGATGAGATATCCATCTATTGTGGCTGTAAATTCTCTACTTGCTTGCCAAGTAAATCCTAAACTATAGTTCGTGGAGGTTTCTTGTTTTAGTTTAGGAATTCCCGCAAGTCTTGCCAAGTCACTATAATTAGGAACTATTTTTTGATATACTAATTCTCCTTTTGAAATTACCGTGTTGGTATTACTAAAATTTAATTCTTGTAAAGATGGTGCGCGGAAGCCAGTGCTAAATGAACCACGGATATTAAAGTTGTCTGTGATTTTATATCTTGTTGCTGCTTTATATACATTTACAAATCCAAAGTCTGAATAATTTTCAAAACGTGCAGCAATATCTAATAACCAACGTTTTGTCAAATCAAATGATGCATCTAAATATCCTGCTGCGTTTGTACGGTGAGACTTAACAGCGTCAGTTGGTTGATATCCTGGATAACCTTGAGATCCTGCTGCCTTTGGTGCGCCATTAGCGTATGCAACCGAGCCATCACTATTGTAGATTGTAGGACCATCGTAAGTTGCTCCTCCATTTCTATAGGAGTCTGGCTCTCCAGCTACGATTTCATAGTTTTCATAGCGAAACTCGCCTCCAAATGATAAAGTTAGACCTTGAAATACATTATTAAAATGATTGGTAAAATCTAAGTTAGATACATTTAAAAGATAATTAAAACCTCCATCGTAAAATCTATTTTTATAAGCTTGGTCTGGCATTGGCAAAGATGCGTTAAATGTTTTGTTGCCATATATTTTTACTTTACTATATCCTGTGTTATTACTCAAACTCCAATCCCAAGTACCCATTTTGCCCTTCAATCCTAGTGCTCCCGAATAGTCTTTCATATAAACATCTTCTTGTGGGTTATAGTAAAGGTTGTTGACGTCAAGAGTGTCAGAAGTTCCATCGCTACTATTAGCTAATTTCATAATACTAGGAATAAAAAGGGGGCTTCCATCGGAAGCTTCTGGGAAACGTAAAGGATTGCTGTATTTACGTGTCCATGCATATACGTTAGAATGCTTATAGTTGTATCCTCCAAATGAATATAATTTAGTTGTGGCAGATAATGGTAATTCCATATTATACATGCCGCCTCCAGATGTGACAGAACCATCTCCGAATGCACGGCGTGTTTGGATAAGGTCGTTATTATCTGGGTTGCCTCTAAATGTTTTTCCTTGGGCTAATACATTGCCTCCAATATTGACAAAGCCGCCTTTTTTTCCAAGTGCAAATCCCCAATCCATCGTGGAGTTAAATGTATTTCCATCTACTTTGCTTCCCGTGTAATATTTAGAAGGGTCATCAGAGTTTAAGGTATTGTATTTGTGGTCATAGTAGCCGCTCCAGCCAGAAGTCATCGTGAAATGGTTGACATTTTTTTTCAATACAATATTTAATACCCCTGCAATGGCATCAGATCCATATTGCGCAGACGCTCCATCTCTTAAGACTTCTACGTGGTCTATCGCTCCTTGAGGTATGGTGCTTATGTCTACGCCTACGCCACTACTTCCACTTGTACTGGATATATAGGAGGATAAATGTCTTCTCTTTCCATTTACTAAAACGAGTGTATGTGAGGTGGACATGCCTCGAATGGTAGAGAAATCAACGGCATCAGAGATGTCACTTCCACTATTTTTGTTATAGTTAAAAGAGGGTACCGCTAACATTAATTGTGAGTTAAGGTCGGCTCGGGCTGTTGTCGGAGCAAAATTTCCCAATTTGACTACGTCAACAGGAACGGGAGATTCAATGGATGATCTCGCAGCGCCTCTAGAGCCCACAGATACTGGAGTTAAGTCAGAAGTTAAAGCCGTTAGATTAAACGTAAGGTCATCGACGCCAGCTACTTCACTTGCTGATACATAGCCAATTGCAGTTACCGTGATTTTATCTCCTTTGGGTACTGTGATGGTAAATTTTCCTTCCGCGTTTGTAATAATTCCTTTTTTAGAGGAAGATGTTTTGATAGTAGCGCCTTCAATACCTGCGCCAGAGGGGTCTTTGACATAACCAGTGTAGGTTTGTGTCTGTGCTTTACTAGATAGGCTAAACAAAATACCAGAACTCAAAAAGAAAGCCTTAATCACACTTTTAAACATAGAAAAAAAATTAATGTGTTATAAAATGCAAATAATTAAGGAAAATAAGTAGTCAATTAACAAATAATACAAAAACAGTTGGCTTTATTCTTATTTTTTTAATCATTTTTCTCAATTCAAATCTAATTTATAAAATCTAAATATGTTAATAAATGTATAACGAATATCAAAACTTTACTAAATTGTCAATAAAGTGTCTGTTTTTTGAATAAAATCTAATACATTAAGTTTCTTGGTATTTTTTAATAAACTAATAAAATAGTTTGTGGATTAAATAAATAGAATTAATTTGCATTATATTTATTTATGTAAAAAATTATAATATGAAAGCGTTAACAAAAGCAGAGGAGCAGATTATGCAAGTGCTTTGGAAATTGAAAGAAGCTTTTCTGAAAGATGTCGTAGAAAATATGCCCGAGCCCAAACCACATGTCAACACAATCGCAACGGTATTGAAAATATTACACGAAAAAGGATTTGTGAAAGTGGAATCTTTTAGTCGTATTCATCGCTACTCGCCTGCAATAACTAAAGAAGCTTATTCCAATCAATCCATGACGACATTGGTCAAAAATTATTTTAGTGGATCGTACAAAAATGCGGTTTCTTTTTTAGTAGAAGAGGACAAAATTAGCGTTGACGATCTACAATTATTATTGGATCAATTGAAGAAAAAATAGTCCATCATGTAAAATTATCAATTATGCAACCTGTATTTATTTATCTCGGCAAAATGGTTCTTTGTTCTGGTTTGTTTTTGGGTTATTATTGGATTGCATTAAGAAACAAAAAATTTCATTACTATAATAGATTCTATCTATTGTTTGCCGCCCTTTTCAGTTTATTTATTCCGTTTATACATTTGTCTTCTTTGATTTTTGTAACAAAGAAAAATTTTGATCCTGCGTTATTGCATTATTTATACGAAAGTGATACTTTGCCGGATGTTATAGTCCGCACCTCTCATTTTTGGGATACTTCCACGATTATTTTTTGTGCCGTTGCTATCACCTCACTAGTCTTTATAACTATATTTTTGAAGAGTATTTCTCGTATAGTTCATTTAAAAAAAGAATTACCAGGACTGGAGCAGGATGGATTGACGATTTATAATTCCAATTTGTCCGATGCGCCGTTTAGTTTTTTTCATTCTATCTTTTGGCGAGAAGATTTAGATATTCAATCTTCCGTCGGTGCGCAGATATTTGCACACGAGTTAGCTCATATTGAGCAAAAACATTCTTTGGATAAAGTGTTTTTACAGAGTTTATGTGCGCTATTTTGGTTCAATCCATTTTTTTGGATCATGCAAAAAGAGATGGCAATGATACATGAGTTTATGGCAGATGAGAAGTCTGTGCAGAATCAAGATACACAAGCCTTTGCCAAAATGTTATTAATGGCGCAATTTGGGAATACTATACTGAGTCCTATCAATCCATTTGCTTTTTCACCGATTAAAAGGAGATTGGTTATGCTTACAAAAGAACAAAAAGTGCGTTTCTCCTTTTTTCGAAGATTGATGATCCTGCCTTTATTGGCTTGTACTACACTATTATTTGCATTTAGATTAAAAGAAGAAAATTTACCCAAAATAGATTTGCAAAACTGGGCGAAGTCTGCTGGGATAAATCTTACTCCTATTAATAATTTTGTAGGCAAAAGCCTAGGGCTAAAAATTTTACCAGATACTATAATTAGAATAAAAGATAAAACTGGAATACGTGATACGACAATTACTTCTCCCAATTCGTCTGTTTTTCTTTTGTCAGACAATCGAAAAGATACTCATCCTGATAATAAGATGAAGAGTCAGAAGATTATAGTAGAGGATGTGGGTTTAGCTCCTGCTCAAGAGGACGGTGTAAATCAAGAAAAATTAAAGGGTCGAGTTTCTGGATTAAGCTTAAAAGACACCACTAGAGTTATTGTAGTGACTGGCAGACCAAGTGCTAATGGTACGCCTCTTATAGTCATCGATGGTGTGCCAAATAAAGAGGGTGATATAAATACGCTTAATCCAAATGATATCCAGAGTATAACCGTACTTAAAGATAAAAATGCAGAGGCTATTTATGGTTTGAAAGCAAGGAGTGGAGTAATTATGATTACTACAAAACAAGGTCATGCAAATGCTTCAAAATCTGCCAGTGAATTGAATGATCTTATGCAAATACCTCAAGCGGATAGAGAAGTGACCGTCGTTGGGTTTGATAAGAATGCTAAGGATAATGGTATTAAAGAGGCTCGATTTAATGGTTCTTGGAGAGAATATTTGGAAAGACACTTACGTGCAGATGTGCCTATTGAAAATAAAGCCCCAGGTGGTCGTAATTACACCGTTATCGTTTCATTTAATGTAAGTTCTACTGGAGTGATATCTAATGCGCATGCGGAAAATAATCCTGGTTACGGAACTGCAGAGGAAGCAGTTAGAATTATTCAAAATTCTCCGCCATGGAAACCAGCAACTAAAAATGGAACTCCGATAGATTGCAAACAAAGACAACAAATTACTTTTCAAGTATTGAAAAATTAAGCTATTGTTTTAAGAAAATCTTCAAGTGTAGTTTCTGTTGCAAAACCAATTTTTTGCTTTAAGCGATATTTGGTCATGCGTACGCTTTTGGATTCTACATTTAGAAGATTCCCTATTTGTTTCGCATTCATACCAAGATAAATGTAAGCACAGTATTTCAGGTCGAGTGGAGTCAATTTCTGTACAGATTTTTCATTCAAACTCTTAAAAAAATTGGGATGTACTTCTTCAATTTGAAATACTGCGTTTTCAAAATCTTTGTCAACCATGCTCTCTTCTCTCAAAATCTTGGCAATATTTACAGAGTTTTCTGAGTGAATATTATCCTTTATCTGTCTGAGTACCTCGTTTTTATGATGTAACTGCAACCGATTTGCAAGTATTTCTGTTTGAAGTTTTTGTTGTTGTAAGGCTAATAAATCTTGTTCAGTTTTTAGCCTTTGTCTCTCTTCCTTTTCAAATTTGATCTGCAATTCTTGCTCGTGTTTTTCGGATTGCAATTGTTTTTGTGTGGCTAAGGAGACTTGTAATTTTAATTTGATGGATTTATAAATGTAAAATGCGCCCACAATGCCAAGTATCAATAATCCTAAATATAAAAACATCATTTTTTTACGATTATCGTCCTTTAGTTCAAATTCTTTTAAAAGTCGATCTTTCTTTTCTGATTGGAATTCTGCTTCGTATCGTTGTGCGGCTTTAGCTTGAGTCTGATTAAATTGTTTCTCTTTAAAATTGATTAATTTTTCTTGATAAGCAAGTGCTTTTTCATAATTTTTGGAAGTTTTGTAAAATGATACAATTTTATCTAGGTAAGCGTCTAAGTCCATAAAATTGAGTGGTGATTGCATTAGCTGGGTTTGGTAAGCTTGCAGCAAATAAGATTCTTCTTGAATAGGGTTGTTATTTAAATGTGCAATTTTCGCTTTTTGCGCATAAATATTGGCAATGATGTTTAGACAATTGTTCTGTTTTTTTGGGCAATATGTTAGCGCAGAGTCCAGATTACGCTCAATTTCATTGATATCTTTTTGATCTTTGTTTTTTAATTTATAATTAATTAGATACTCTGCTTTACTTTCATAAAGTGTGGATAATACAAAATTGGAGACTTGGTCTGGATAAGTGCGCACTATATCAAAGCTTTGATCAAGTATTTTGAATATACTGTCTACAAATATTGCATGATTTTTTGTATTCATCATGTCTACCAAGAGATCAGATCTGTCAGAATAACAATATAGAATAAAATTAATTTCTTTAGTGGCATTTGCATATAGCTCACTTTTATTCTGGTAATTATTGGCTTGTTCAAACTTACTCCATTCCTCATAAATCATATAAAGATTATTGTAAATTCTAGAAAGAATGAAATTAAGATGATATTTTTCGGCAATTGGTATAATATTCATAGATAATTTCACCACTTCTGCATTACGATTAAAGGATAATTCTCTCGATAATTTTGCAAAGTTTAAATAAACCAATGCCGTGGGAGATTTTGCTTTTTGGTAATAGAAAGAGGCGGAGTCAATACAATTTTGCATTTCCACATATTTTGCCTGATTATTATAAATCATGGAAAGATGCATATACGCATTTGTTAACTCTGTATAATCTTTATTTTCTTTTGTAAGAGCAATAAATTGTTGATTGACTTGATAGCAAAACGAAAAATTATCTTTTGTTCTTAATAAATAAATCAAGCGATCATAAGCTTCATATCTATTTTTCAGAGGTGTCTCTGGATTGTTCGCAGCTTGATATAGACTATCCTGAAATGTGATTTTCGCATCTGCACTAATGTCTTTAGTGATACATATTAGTAAGAATAAAATAGATTTTAATAAATGTTTGTAGGATATTAAAGCGTAAAATTGTTTCAAATCAATCAATTTAAATGCATCGGATGGTATTCTATTGGCTCAAATTAAAGAAAAAATACGGTAAGTTATACAAACCAATAATTATATATAAGAATAAAAATAATACTTGTTTTCGCCCGAATAAATTACTTTTAGTGCCAAATTTCAATTACGTACATTATGTCACTTTCATTTGAAAATACGGAAGTTGCTTTTCGTTACAGGAATAACAAGGAATTAAAAAAAGCACATTTTTTATTTAAATCTATGGGGTCTCCATTTTTAACGAATGCGGGGATCAAACTTACCGACATTGCATTAAAGTTTAAATTGCCCGTTAAAAGTATTATTAAGTCAACCATATTTGATCAATTTTGTGGTGGAGAGACTATTGAAGAAGCAGCTAAGACTTCTGAGATATTGGGTAGATATAATGTGAGTGTGGCATTAGATTATGGTGTTGAAGGAAAAGAATCGGAAGCTGATTTTGATAATGCAGTACCAGAATTTGTACGTGCTATTGAATATGCTGCTTCGCAAAAAAATATTCCATTTATTCCAATCAAATTAACGGGTTTCGCAAAATTTAGTTTGCTTGAAAAAGTACATTCTAGCCATAATTTAACACAAGAAGAACTAAACGCTTGGAATAGAGTTGGTAAACGTATAGATACCATCTGTGGCGCTGCGGCGCGTAACAAAATTATGATTTTGATCGATGCGGAAGAAACTTGGATCCAAAAGCCGGTCGATGATCTTACGGATCTGATGATGGAAAAATACAATAAAGACGCCTGCTATATTTACAATACTTATCAACAATATTGTACAGATCGATTGGAATTTTTAAAAATTTCCTTTAATAGAGCTGTAGAAAAAGGATACTATCTCGGTGCTAAGATTGTGCGCGGTGCCTATATGGAAAAAGAGCGAGCTCGTGCAGCTTCAATGGGCTATCCCTCTCCGATAAATCCAGATAAAAAAACGACAGATGAGCATTATGATGCTGCCGTTGCGTTTTGCTTAGAACATTTGGATAAAATTACGGTTTTCATTGGTACCCATAACGAAGATAGTTGTCTAAAAGCAGTGAAGAAATTGCAAGAAAAAGGAATTCCTCCAGCCAATCCTCATGTGTATTTTGCACAGTTATTTGGGATGAGTGATAATATGACATTTAATCTCGCAGATGCTGGTTATCATGCGAATAAATATTTGCCCTACGGACCGGTGAAAGATGTCATTCCTTATCTGATGCGAAGAGCGCAAGAAAATACTTCGGTCGCAGGACAGACCGGGCGCGAACTTTCTTTAATAGAAAAAGAAATAAAACGTAGAAAGTTGTAACCAAAATTAAAAATGGACGTCTTATCTTGTAAAGGCGTCCATTTTTAATTATTGCGCCTATTATTCATTTGAAAAACCATGTTTATGTTAAAGAAATATTTTCCAATTTTAGGTTTATGTGCCATCATCGCATTGCCTTCTTGTATCCAATCATCTCAAGCAGAAAATCATTCTTTTCAGTTTTTTGAAAAATATGTAACTGAGACCATTGATACAAAACAATTTCCTTCCAACTCATTTACCAAAGTCAATTCTGCAACTCCTGGCGGCAATATTGAAGTACTAGGGGATGCAGGTGCTCAGAGTTCCGTGGAAGTAATTGCTAGTAGTAACAAATATTCTGGTGCCGAATTGAAACAAAAGATTGCAGAAATTTATGATTTAAATGTAAGTGTTTCAAATGGTGAGCTATTTGCGCAAGCCAAGATTAAATCAGAAATTAAGAAATTGTCTAACACACATATTTCTATCAATTTTAAATTACATGTTCCTAATGCGGTTTCCACGTCTTTAAAAACAAGTGGCGGTAATTTGCACTTAGCTTCTCTACGTGGAGATCAAGATTTCGCAACTTCTGGCGGTAATATTGCATTTGAAGATATACACGGTATGATTAATGGTCGTACTTCTGGTGGCAATATCGTATTTAAAAATGTGGATAATACAGTCAAAGTTTCTACGAGTGGCGGCAATATTCTTGCGGAAAATGCAAATGGTAATTTGCAACTAACGACAAGTGGTGGCAATATTTCAGGTGAAAATCTAACAGGAAGTTTTGATGTTGTGACGAGTGGCGGTAATATTGCGTTGAATCAACTTGCTGGAAAGGTCGACGGTAGCACAAGTGGCGGACAGATTACCGTTTCTATGAGACAAATCTCTGGTGATATTCAATTGCGTAATTCAGGTGGTGGTATTTCCTTGACAGTACCCAAAAATACGGCAGCAAATGTTCAATTTGTCGGAGAGAATTTAGATGGAATTAAAAATCATATGGAAAATTTCAGTGGTAATCTTTCCAAAAAAACGATTTCTGGTAAAATAAATGGCGGTGGTAATTCCAATATTAATGTTTCTTCCTCTGGTGGTAGCATACAATTCAATCAATTATAGTTGTATTTGTTTTTGAAATAAGCAATAAGACCGAATTCTTCAGAATTCGGTCTTATTGCTTTTGTGGGATTTTATCGCTTATATTTGAAAATCTCCTTATTAAAACTATCAGACTTTTATGCGCCTTTTCACCAAATATTTATATGTCGTAGTCTTTGTTTTCATTAGTTCTAAAAATTATGCGCAACAAGGTATTTTCCAATTAGTTAATATTGAGAAATACCAAGGCAAAGAATTTATATTGGAAGGAAAGATTTTTTATGCAAATAAATTGGCTAATAATTCATTTGCTGTATTAACTGCTATTTTTGTAGATAGGAATAGCAAAACTATAAAAACGCCCATTTACAACGATGATGCAGGTGCGTTTTACCAACCCAATGCTTGGGGTAATTACCAATTGACGGGTAAGATAGATAAAAAAGCGATGATTATGGGAATCGGTGCGGCTATTGGTGGGAATGGAAATTATTATTTCGATGATTTCAAGCTATCCGTAAAAGATGGAAAAGATACGATTGAGATTCCATTGAAAAATGCAAGTTTTGAAAGTGATTCTCTGAAAGAATGGAGAACAGAAAATTTAGAAAAAAATTCAACGGTTGCACTTTCCACAGAAAAAACATTTACAGGAAAACAATCTTTATTTTTCAATAATGGTCTAAAAGG
This sequence comes from Rhizosphaericola mali, assembly GCF_004337365.2. Classification (GTDB taxonomy): domain Bacteria; phylum Bacteroidota; class Bacteroidia; order Chitinophagales; family Chitinophagaceae; genus Rhizosphaericola; species Rhizosphaericola mali. Next base: position 4,235,333 of record NZ_CP044016.1, read on the forward strand.
AAAAGAGGTTTTCGGCAGTAATGCAACTATTGGAAAATATATGGACGTAAATGGTGTAAAATTATATTATGAAATATATGGAAAAGGCGAACCTCTTCTGCTGATTCATGGCAATAATTCCTTCATGGGGGATTTTGACAGGCAGATAGATACTTTACGTAAAAGATTTATGGTAATTGGTTTGGATAGTAGGGGACAAGGTAATTCCACTGGAGATACAACCAGATTGACTTATGAATTAATGGCGGAGGATGTCAATGCTTTTTTGGATAAATTAAATTTGAAAAATGTGAATATTTTAGGATGGAGTGATGGCGGTAATATTGCCTTGATACTGGCAATGCATCATCCTGATAAAGTCAAGAAAATGGCAATTATGGGTTCCGTTTTGTTTAATGATGATACTTCTGTAGATCCCGTCATTAATAAATTAATACATAAACAGGTAAGAGAAATGGACGATAAACATATGGCCCATACAGACATGAATTATCGACTAAAAATGTTGTTACTGACAGAGCCACATATACATCCTGATTCTTTGGAGAAAATTAAAGCGCCGACTTTAGTTATGGCTGGTCAATATGACGTGATAAAAGAGAAACACACGCAACTTATCGCTGAGAAAATTCCCAATAGTAAATTAGTAATATTCAAAGGTGCGGATCATGAAGCCCCAGAGAAAATTCCTGGATTATTTAATAAAACGATTCTTGATTTTTTCGAATAAAATAAAAGGACCGAATTCTACAGAATTCGGTCCTTTTATTTTATTCGAAAAATCTATCTAGCAAATCAATCTAAAACAATCTTTGATAATGGTTGCTTCCAATTCATCAGAAGTTTCAACAGGCTCTCCGTCAATATGCAAAGGAGCATGCATCAAATTTTTGATTTTGATAGATGGCGTTTGGAAATAAAGGATATTTTTCTGAGAAATGTCTTCTACCAATTTTTGTAATTTATTATTACCGCGTATTTGTTTCAATACCGCAAATGGCAATTCTGCCTTATTCATTTTTTGAACAATCACAATATCTAAAAGTCCATCATTTAAAGAAGCTTGTGGTGCAATCGTGAAATTATTACCAAATTGATTGCTATTGGCAATACTTATGAAAAATGCACTTGAAAATACGGAAAAATTATCCACCGAAATCTCAAATTGATAAGGTTGAGCTTTGAAAAAATTGATAATACTTTGTTGTGTATAAGTCAATAAACCGCGATGTGATTTTTGTGCAAAATCATGTGCCACTGCGGCATCGAAACCCAAACCACTCAACATGCATGAAAATTGTCCATTGATACGAAATGCATCGATCATTTTGGACGGGCCTTCTAATATTAATTCAAATGCCGCTTTGGGCTTGGATGGAATTCCCGCTGTATTTGCTAAGCCATTTCCACTTCCAAAAGGAATGATACCAAATCGTACATTTTTATTCTGATATAGTGCACCTACAACTTGATTGACGGTACCATCGCCACCGATGATAACAATGTCCGTAATACCTTCATCTATAATCTTATCGTTGAGATAATCATAATTGCCCAAGGCATTGGTTTCTAAAAATTCAAAAGCCAGTTTTTTTTCCGTACTGATCTTTTTGATAACTTTTATAAGAGATTCCTTTTTATCCGTTCCAGATACTGGATTGACGAGATAAACAAATTTTCTTTCTTCCAATTTCGGGTTTTTATTTTTCTGTTCTATTCTATTTACTTTCAAATCCGCTACAAGACTTTCCATATAATTTATTCAAATGACAACAAAAGTTAATGTGTGTAAATCGTATCACACATACTTATATTCAAAACAGCAGATGGTCTAAAAGGTTTGAATAAAAGCGGGGCAAAAATAGCCAAATTTGGAAAGTAAATTGTCAATCTAATTGTCATATTATCATCAAGTTAGATTTTTAACTTTACTCTCGTTAATAAATTATAATTTAGCCAGAATTTTAAGGAAAATTTATATGTCACAGCCGAAAGACCGATTTCTTTCATTAGATGTATTTAGAGGTTTGATCGTTGGATTTATGATTATTGTCAATATGCCGGGCAATCCAGAGACAACCGTCCCTGCATTGACTTTTGCTAATTGGAATAGTTTTACACCTGCCGATCTGATCTATCCTGCTTATATTTTTTGTGTAGGTATTGGGCTCTTTTTTTCCTTAAAAGAATGGCAAGAAATGCATAGCAAAGGCCGTGTGTTTTTGATTATTTTACGGCGGTCTATTTTGATGTTTTTGATCGGATTACTTATCAATTGGTTTCCCTTTTTTCAGATAGATTTGGAGTCGGGGGAGAAAATATTTACACCATTTTCACAGGTTCGTATTTGGGGATTTTTACAAAGATTAGGCGTTTTGTATTTCATAACTTCTTGCCTTTTATTATTTACCAATCTTCGTGTAACATTGGCGTTAGGCGTTTTATTTTTGGTGGGGTATTGGCCAGTTCTATATTTCGGAGGCAAATTTCCCAATCCCTATTCCATCCGTCACAATCTTGTTTTGCATATAGATAAATTAATGATTGGAACGGATCATTTGGATCAAAGTCCCATCGTTCCATTTGAAGAATTTGGATTTTTGAGTACGTTTCCTGCATTTGCCAATATAATTGCAGGATTCTTAACCGCGAGAATAATTTTCAAGAAAAAAATTACATACGAAACATTGACTTTAATTTTAATTTCGGGATTTATGTTGATGTCATTGGCATATATCTGGAACAATGTTTTGCCGGTGAATAGAAAATTATGGACAAGTAGTTTTGCTGTTGAGTCAATTGGTTTGTGTTTGTCTATTTTGGCAATTATCATTTACGTAGTTGACAAAATACACTACACGAAAGAAGCTAATTTTTTCCGAGTATTTGGACGCAATCCATTAGTCGCATATATCTTGTCGATGACTATGACGATTCCATTGCAATTGATAGAAGTCGAACCAGGGTTATCTATTTCCAATTGGTTGTATATCAATGTATTTAGCTATGCTTCTGCCTATATTGGATCTTTTTTACAAGCCGCATTATTCATGTTTATTATTTGGTTGATCTGTCGCTTGCTTGATCGAAAAGGAGATTATCTTACTTTGTAAATGCTTTGTTTTTGGTGATATAATGTCGCGCTCCACGAACAAGCATCAGACTTTTACGCAAATTTTGTTTCAATTGTAATTTGACAATTTGCCCCATCGTTTTTGCTTTTAAGAAACTCGTTATTTTGAAATGATCCGCCAATTGGACTTTTAATTGGTCAATTTTTTCCTGTGGTGCCAATTTCTCATGAATCATTACATCCAATAATTCTTTGATCTGATACCGCTCTGTTATAATACGAAATACAATTCTGGCACGTTCTTCCGCTTGATATTGGGCTAAAGATTCTTGGTTAAATTCTTCTAATGCCATATTTACAATCTGCTGATTTTCAATAAAGAACTGAGGCAAATACATATTTTTTCGCCCTTCATAAGATTGCTGGTCAAAGTCAATTGCTCTGATACGATATTGTACGCCATCGATGTCGGGAGGCATTTCCACAACATAATTATACGAACGCATATCACCTAAAAGACGTACAAAACAGCGTTCGTTAAACTTGACAAACTCTTTCAAAAAACGCAAGGGATTGGGCATCGTGGGCAAAATATCGCGTACGAAAATGTCACCTGGAATGCCTGGAATATGCTCTTCGATTAAAGTTTGTCCATTGGTAAAATAATTTAACCGATTGGGTGAAAGTAAATGCTCTAATTCCAAACCGTAAATACGGCTGGCATCTGCTTTTTTTACATAGAAATGATCGTAATTGGCATTATACTTATTGATAATCCGTACACGGAATGGTTGACTATTTCCAAAACCGCAAAACTCTATTTGTGCCACTTCCAAATGATTGGCAAAACTCAAATCTCCTTCCGTCTTCAAAATCGCATAGCATTTAACCAGACCATCATTGATGTATTCCCATTCTCGTAAGTCATAAGATACTTTTTCCCAATGTGTATCAATTCCATTTTCATCAAAAATGGGCAGCGCATATGTGAAATGCAGTAAATCATCGTAACTAATAGAAAGGTCTACTTCGCGACCATATTTAATTAAATAATCACGCAACCTATTTTCAATCGGATAGGGAATTTTTTTCTTAGAAGGTTTGTTGAGCTCGCCAGAATCCAGTGTATTCATATCAATCGTTATTGAACCGTATTGTTATTTTTTTGTACGCAAAGATAGAATGTATTTTGCCATAGCAGTACCATCTTGGGGTGTAAGATTGGGGTGTGGCGTCATGACTTGCGTACCGTATATCCCGCTGCTACCCATTTTGATACTTTGGTATAAGTTGTTGATATTTCCTTCATTCGTTTCGTATTTATTGGCAATCGTAACGAATGCGGGACCGACCAATTTCTCATTTATTTTGTGGCAAGTGAGACAGTCATTGGACGTTACCAGATTTGCACCTTCTTTATATTCTGCTGGAACGTCGTTACCTGCTGTATTAATTAATTGATTGGTAGATTTAGTACTGTCGTCGACTTTATTTCCTTTCGCGTTGCTATTTACTCCGTTGCACGCCATAATGGAAACACAAGCACAAAAAATGGCGAAACTGATAATACGTTTTTTCATGGGATTATAAAATTTTACAATTCTATGATAAAGTACAACAATTTCGCCAAATCGACCTAAATGATCTAAAAATTTTATTGTAATTGAGACAACGCTTTTTCTAATAAATCAAACATGGTATCTAATTCGTCCATTTTACAAGTCCCTACGCTGATGCGGTACCAAGGAGAATTGGCATCCGAGCCAAAGGCAGAGAAAGGAACGATCGCTAATTTCGCTTGATCTAATATGTAATTGGTAACATCTTCTTGCGTTGCTAATATTTTTCCGTCAAATGATTTTCCTACTAAGTCCAATTTTACAGTTAAATAAATTGCTGCTTGAGGATCAACTGCATCAACATTGTAACCTTTGGCTTTCAAATCTTGAAATCCTTTCGCCAATGCGTTTAAACGATCTTCAATTGCTGATTTGAATGAGGCAAACCAAGTGTCAATTGCGGAGTCATTTTTCAAATATTCTGCTACGGCTTGTTGCTCTGCCATCGGTGCCCAAGCTCCAATATGTGTCAACAAACTTTTCATTTTGCTAATCAAAACTTCTGGACCACAAGACCAGCCAACACGCACGCCCGTAGATGCAAATGATTTGGAAATACCATCTACAAAAACGGTATATTCTTTCATTTTTGGATCTATGTGAATCGGCGTAAGATGTTTTGTTTTTCCAAATGTCAAAGTCCAGTACATCTGATCAAAAAGCACAAATAATTTTTTTTCGTCTTCTGCACGGCGCGCATTTTCTTCCAATACCATTTCACAAATCGCTTTCAATTCACTTTCAGGTAAGGTTGTTCCTGTTGGATTTTGTGGCGTACAAAGACAAATTAATCTTGCTTCTTGGATAAATGGACGAATAGCTTCCGCTTTTGGCATGAAATCATCTTCTGGAAAAGTTTCAATCAAGCAATGTTCTGCGCCGGTGATGTTACAATAGTGATTATTATTCCAAGATGGAGCAGCATAAATTACTTTGTCGCCTTTGTCCACCAAGGATTCAAATACAGTGAAAATGATGGGACGTCCGCCACTAGCAATCATGATTTCGTTGGTATTGTAATCCAAACCTTCACGTGTTGCAAGAAATTGACTTACGGATTTACGTAATTCCAATACGCCATCGCCGGGAGGATAATTGGTAAAATGTGCTTGATATTTCTCCAAGATTAATTTTTCCAATTCTGTTGGAATTGGGAAAATACTTGGATCAAAATCTCCGATAGTAAAGTTGAATATTTTCTCTCCTTGCGCTTTTCTTACATTGATGGCATTACCCAGTTTTACAATTTCAGATCCTTGCATGGATTCTGCTAAATGGCTGAATTTCATCTATTTATATTTGAATGATCAAAGTGTTATCTACATTTCAAAACTGAAAATGTGCTACAAATGTAAAATTTGATTTTAAATATATGGCGAGTAAAATAATCTCCTAAATATTATTGTAGCGCCTGCTTAAATTGAATTACTCTATATGCATATGTAGAGATTGTCAAAGATTCAGTTCTTAGTTTTTGATAATTTTCCATTCTAGCAATAGCTCGATTGGCTGTAGGAGAGGGCGATGGTAAAGTATAAGTAGGAATAAGGTTATCGGGAAATAATTTCTTAAAATACTTTTCAACAAATTTACTCGTAAATAGTATTTTTTTAAGGTTTTTCGTCAAACATTTTTCAATGCCAGCCTTGTTAAATTCTATAATTTTCAAATTGCTATCGCTACAATTATTTTGTCTTCGCTCAATTTTATATAAAATATCTGTAAGAGAAATATTATGGAGCATACACAATTGCTTCTTTTGATCCAATGTATTGGTGGGAGTCTTGTAAATTTCTGAAAGTATCTGCCAAAAGTAATTTTTACCACTTCCTCCGTAATACCAATCGCCATAATCAGATCCATTAAAACAAGGAAAACTGCCAATAATTAATACGGTTGCATTTTCTGAATAAAACGATTCAAAAGGATGAATTTCTTCCATATACAAAGATTTTCAAAAAAGAAGATAATGGCAATAACTGTTTAAAAGATAAAAGCTACAAAATGGCTAAATTCAATTAGCAAGTATTTCTACATTTATAGAAGATGTATTACGAATTTAAAATTAAATGATGATTCCATTATATTTAAAAACAATCATTTTGGCTCCTTTTAAAAAAGATTGAATATCGCTGTCAGATTTAGCATTTGTATTTTCTAATTCAAAATAATATTCGTCGGGATTGGTTCTGCTGTTCAGCGCATTTTCAATCTTATTCGAAGATTTATTTGAATTAGTTGGGTAAATCCAAAATTGATATTTTCTGATATATGTATTTGTACTTATAATTTCTCGGAGTTCACTTATCTTAATTTTTCCAATTTTATTGACAGAATAAGGATTGATTAAACCACTTGATAAAACTGCTTTAAGGTCAATACTTATTTTGGGATGAAATTCTATAATTCCATTATTTATAAAAATAATTTTGTCTGAATAAATTTTGATGTCATCATTGTTAATTCTTGGTAAAATCTTGCAACAATTATTACTAAAAGAATCTGCATCATTCATTTTTTGTGCAAAATTGGAAATTGAAATGCAACAGAAAAATATACATAGCAAAAAATTCATCCTCAATTAATTTTAGTCTTACTAAAAATAAAACGAGAAGCAATAGCCTCTCGTTTTATTTTACTTATCTTGAAAATCCAGCACTACACCATTCATGCAATAGCGCAATCCTGTTGGGCGTGGACCATCATCAAATACATGACCCAAATGTGAATTGCATTTACCACAAAGAACTTCTGTACGGTTCATTCCATGCGTATGATCGGGTGCATAGATTAAAGCTCCCTTGCTTATTGGTTCGAAAAAACTCGGCCAGCCACATCCGCTATCAAATTTTGCATTGCTTTTAAATAATGGATTGCCACACACTTTGCAATAATAAGTTCCTACGCCTTCAAAATCTTCATATTCACTTGTAAAAGGACGCTCGGTTCCTTTCTGACGTGCTACATAATATACTTCTGGCGAAAGTTCTTTTTGCCATTCTGCATCTGTTTTGACTATTTTTTCATTCTCTTTTTCCATGCTGATATCTCCTTTTTACTTCTTTTATATAACAATTTATTTAGCTGAAAGTTGGTAGGACTTTAAAAACTGTGTTTTCACATTATAAATATACAAAAGCGTGTCATCTCTTTTTGGATCGGCTCCAGGAGTGGAGCAAAAAATAGATAATTCATTGGCATTTACCCAATTAGTACTAATCACATCCGCAGCTGGAGCAACAAAGGATAGACTTCTTTTTTTCTTATTGATAATATCCAAAACGTGCAAAGAAGATTCTGGATCTGCTTCTTCCACGTCGCCATTGCTTGGATTTACGACAGAATTGTCCGAACCTAAATCCAAAACAAATTGCTTGTCTGGAGAATATTTTAATACAGATTGATAGGTTTTGAAAAATTTTGGACTTGGGGTAAATGATTTTACATCTTTAGGATCATCCATTTTATCATAACTATTCAACTGAAATCTGTTCCATTCTTTCGGAGAAATGTTGGCAGATTTGAATGTATTGTTCAACGGCGTACTTGTAAATACGGTCGAACTATCTTCATGTTTGATCGAGTCTGGCACATCGATAATGGTGTCAGATGTGTCCAATGAATCTAACGAATCTGCAGTAGAATGCTCGCTGTTGCCATTGCATTTACAACCGCTAACGATTACTGCTGTCAACAAAACTAGAATAAGGAATATGGAATAAATTTTTTTCATGTTTTATTTTGAAGTTAAAAACAACTCTGCCATCATACATCTGACGCTTCCTCCACCTATTGTTTCAATCGTCGGTATAGAAATGGGAAGTATTTGGCTATGAGTACTAATATCAGAAATCTGCTGCGAAGTAAGGGAATCTAACGATTTTTGACTCATTAAAGTTACTAATTTTCCCTTATTTGTTGCTACTTGTAGCATATTACCTGCAAATGCTTGTACTTGTGCGAGCGTAATATCGATGATCTGATGATTAGTTTTTGCAAATGATTGGATCAAAAATGCTTTTTCTTGTTCATCTTTTATCGATTCCAAACAAACAACAGCGTAATCTTTCCCAATATGTAACATCACATTGGTATGGTAAATAGGGAAATTATTTTCATCCGAAGAATGAAATGCAATTGCTTGGTATTGAATAGATTGACAATATTTTTCCAAAAGGGATTTATCTGTTCTTTCGGAAAGACAAGCATACGACAATTTATTTTCATGGTCGAAAATGATGCTGCCTGTTCCTTCAAGGAATTCATTTTTATTTTCGGATGCACTCCAATCAATCGTTTCCTTTATTTGAAAATGTTGAGCTATCTCTTCCAATATTTCGGGACGACGTTCGATGCGTCTATTTGGTGCAAACATGGGAAATAAATACACCACATCATTGTCCAAAGTGCAAAACCAATTATTAGGAAAAATAGCATCTGGTTTGGGTGGATTTTTACTATCCTCAATTACCAAAACGTTGATGTCATTTGCACGTAATTTTTCTACAAATTGATCAAATTCTTCCAATGCTTTCGCTTGAACGGCATCGTTGGAAAGATCCACTTGCGATTGAAATGCGTTGTTGGTTGCAGTTTCGGTATTGAAACCAAAACTTGCTGGGCGGACCATCATAATATGATTGGAATTCTGTTTCATTATCTTATTTAGATTTCATCACGTAATAATGGACAACTCATGCAATGTGCTCCACCGCGAGCGCGCGACAATTCGGAAGAATGTAAAACGATCAACACATTTTCTAAATCGTCTGGAGACGTAACTTTTTGTTCGAATAATTCAAATAATTGTTCAGGTGTATAGATCGTGAATCCATTATTTTCAAATGCCTGAATAGTTTTTTCATTACGATCATAACCAATTACAACACCTTCTTTTAATGCCAAAAGGTTACAACTATCCGTCCATTGTTCCCGTTCATCATATGGAAATACGCCATCTCCACTATAAATCACTTTAACATCTTCTGGTTTGACATTAAAATCATTAACGCTAATGTCATGCAAAAGCGATTCGATGCCCGTAATACGATCTTGAATATCGCATTGGTAATTTTGCGTAGCATCATAATCAACATTCAAAGGCTTATAAAATCTATAAATTTCGATTTTAAATTGGGCCGCATTTTCTCCTTCTTGTAAGAATAAATGTCTGTAAGAGAATGCTTTATCTTTGGATAGTGCATCATATTTTTCTGAAAATTGTCCAAATAATACCCACACATTTCTTTTCACTTGCGTAAATACAGTGTCAATATGCATCACAGAGCGATGTCTTGGTATCTTGATCACCGATATTTTTTCAATGCCGGTTTTGTTATTTTTAAATATGGTATGGATGATTTCATTGATACCCGCGGCGGTCGTTCGCTCACTACAGCCAACTAATAAGTGATTGGGCGCAATCATCATCACATCGCCACCTTCCACGCTTATTTTATAGGCGCTTTGATCTTCTTCAGATGTAAGGAAATAATTTCCGGGCTCGGACACTTCCATCAAAGCATCTTCTCGCCCTTTGAATAAGTGATATTGGGAAATAAATCGCATGAGCATCGATTCTCTTTCGCGCGCTGGCGTTGCCGCATTACTCAGCAATAGTTGGTCATTGATCGTAATACCAATGTCACGTGTAAATATAAAATTGGGCAATGGTTGAAAAATGTAGACATCCTCACCATTTTCATCATGCAAAATCCCCGTGATTAAAACTTTCGCTAAGGTAAATGGAGATTGAATGGACAATAGTTTCTTTTCGGTACGAAATCCCGTTCCTTCCCAAGCACAAACCGCAGAGATGATTTGTTTTTTTACAGCATCATCATGCAAAATTTGACTTAATAAATATTGAGAATCAAGCACTTTGTCACTATTGAAATAGGTAGATTTGTCTGGTTTGTAACAATCATACTGCAAACTATCTTTGGGAAGTCCTTCAGATTCTGCGTTTTTGACCAATTCCACTTTTTCCGGATCTAAGAAATACAACAAGAGTTTGATGTAATCATTGTAATCCTTTCGCATTTGGCTGAGTTGTACAGTGTCGTCGTATAGCCATTCTTTAAATTTTGCAGGAATTACTTTTCCGATACCGCCATCTGGACTATGTATCAATAAGCGTCTGAGTCTACCGATTTCTGAAGTTACCTTGATTTCATTTGCAGGCATAAAATTTTAAAATGTTTATTGCAATTTAAGGGATATACCTGGAGCAAACCAATAGAAATCTGGAGAAATCTTAGAATATCAAGTTTTCTTTACTTTTAATTTGATCCAAAGAAATTTCACTCGCCATTTGGATACAACTCACTGATTTTAAATTGTCTAAGAACCCTCGCCATTGTGTCTGATCAGCACTAAAGTCGCCTTTTACTAAACAGATAAAATCGATATTTTTCAATTCGGGTAAAAGAAACTCCCCTTCAAAATAATTTTGATAAATGAAATAATCGATGGATGTATTTTTTACACTGTGTTGAAATACAGAGAAATAGCAATCTTTGTTTTTCTTAGGTAGTTCGATTTCGTAATCGGGAATCATTTTAAAATTTAGGTCCAAATGTTGGTTGATCGACCAAATAAATTTGTAGTTTTTGTATTTGGATACAATCCCCAAAACTCTGGCATCTTCGTAAAAGTCAGAGGTTAGATCTTCACTATTTAAAACGAGTTTCATAAGCGCAAATTTCTTTAAAATTTATTTAGAAAAACATTTTTTGAATAGATAACTTCATAAAATGTTAAAAGTTCAATGCATTGAGGGAAAGGAACGCAATTAAACTCAAATTCTTTCTCATTTCGTAAATGATATTGTTAATAGTCAAGTAAGTTTGCATAACGCGCGATGAAAGAAGTAGTAAAAAAAGACAATTTGAAGATTGCTTTAGTGGGCAATCCAAATAGTGGAAAAACATCCTTATTCAATGTTTTGACAGGATTGAGACAGCAAGTCGGTAATTTCCCTGGTGTGACGGTTGATAAAAAAACAGGTCAAACCAAAATTTCTGCCGATTGTAATGCAACCATGATTGATCTGCCGGGAACTTATAGTCTGTACCCAAGAAGAGCGGATGAATGGGTGGCTTACAAAGTTTTGATGAGAGTCGATCCGGTTGTCCCAGATGCTATATTATTGGTAGTCGATGCTAGTAATTTAAAAAGAAATTTGCTTTTTTGTTCGCAATTAATTGATTTAAAATATCCTGTCGTAATCGCGTTAACGATGATGGATATCGCTGCAAAAAAGGGAATTTTAATAGATATTCCTGGATTAGAAAGAGATTTGGGAGTTCCTGTTGTGTCTGTGAATCCAAGAAAAGACAAAGGAATTCCAGAGTTGAAAAAGACTTTGGATAAATTAATCAAACAAAGCCAACCTAATAAAGTCAATGACTTTATTCCAATAAAAGAACTAGCTCCAGACGCAATTACACAAGTAAAAGAATTGGTGCCTGATCTAAGTGATTATGCTGGTTTGCACTATTTGATCAATCACGAAAATTTTCCGTTAAATGATACGCTTCAAGAAAATATTGAAGCAACGGAAGTTCGCAATAAATTTAATCCCACTAAGACGCAAGCGCAAGAAATATTACAACGGTATACGAACATTAAAACCATCATGGATAAAAATGTCGTGTTGCCAGATCCTTTGCAACGGAAATTATTTACGGAAAGGTTAGATAATCTTCTTTTACATCGAGTTTGGGGTTATGTCATTTTACTATTGGTATTGTTCGTTTTATTTCAAAGTATATTTTGGCTTGCACAATATCCGATGGATGGTATAGATTGGTTATTTACCCAATTCACTTCCAAATTATCCGCAATATTACCCACAGCATGGTGGAGTGATTTATTAGTCAACGGAGTTTTGGCAGGGTTAGGTGGAATTGTTGTTTTCATTCCGCAGATTATGATTTTGTTTGGAATGGTGACTTTGTTAGAGGATACAGGTTATATGGCGCGCATTAGTTTTCTGAGTGATAAATTGATGCGAAAAGTCGGTCTGAACGGAAAAAGTGTGATGCCGATGATTAGCGGATTTGCATGTGCAGTACCAGCGATTATGAGTACGCGTAATATTGAAAATCGCAAAGAGCGTCTTTTGACTATCATGATTACCCCATTGATGAGTTGTAGTGCTCGTCTTCCTGTATATACGATATTAGTCGGTTTGATGGTCCCAGATAATCGTCTTGTTTTGGGGTTTATGAGTGTCAAAGGATTGATCATGATGGCGATGTATCTGCTTGGAATTATTATGTCTTTGATTGTGGCATTCGTATTAAAATTTTGGATAAAGATTAAAGAAAAAAGCTTTTTCATTATGGAATTGCCGCTTTATCGTGGTCCAAGATGGAAAAATGTGGGCGTGACAATGGTGGAAAAAGCCAAAATATTTGTCAAAGATGCAGGTAAAGTTATCATTGTTATTAGCTTGATATTGTGGTTTTTGAGCTCGTATGGACCAGGGAAAAGAATGGAAAATGCGGAGAATCATTATGCTCAATTAATAGCCCAAACATCAACAACAGATTCGCTCAAAATAGAACAATTAACCTTAGAACAAGGAACTGCCAAATTGGAAAATTCCTATGCAGGTATTTTGGGACATACAATAGAACCCGTAATCAAACCATTAGGTTTTGATTGGAAGATTGGTATTGCCTTAATTACCTCATTTGCAGCAAGAGAAGTATTTGTTGGTACGATGGCAACTTTATATAGTGTGGAGGCAGACAATGATGATACATTGCAACAAAAGATGGAAAATGCAACGCGTTCTGATGGCTCGAAAGTATATACACCAGCAACAGCGCTCTCTCTAATGGTATTTTATGTATTGGCAATGCAGTGTATGAGTACATTAGCGATCGTAAAAAGAGAAACCAAAAGCTGGAAATGGCCGGTAATCCAGTTTGGATATATGACGGTTCTTGCGTATGTGTGCAGTTTTATTGCGTATCAATTATTCAAATAATTGCAACATTATATCGAATTAATAAAAAAATAGTTAAAATGTAAATTGAAAATCAACATTTTACTAAATTGTAGGCTAATCAAAGTATTGAGCTATGAAATTTGCCTATTTAAGTTCATTTTTCCTTATTGCTATGCTATTCAGTGCTTGTAGCACCTATCAATTGAATACAGTTGTCTCATCCAATACGAATTGGAAATTAGAAAACGATAGTTCCTTCTATTTTCATGATAGTCTATTTGATATTAGTTATGTGATGAATTCTGATAAGAGTTTTAATAATCTTACTACATCTATAAAAATAAAGAATAACTCTAACGAGGGTTTAATATTTGATTGGAAGAGATCATCTTTAATATTAAATGGACAATCGTTTTCCTTGGGAAATACAGTAATGAAAACGGTAGGTCAATATGCATCTGAAAGTTTAAAATATAATTGGAGCAAAAGGTGGTCCACCACGTCAACGAATGGAGTTATGAATTCCGTTTCTACTGTTAGCGACAATTCAACATTTATTCCTCCTACCTCTTATATTGAAAGTGAAAAGCAATCTTTTAATGTTGGTTATTTGAGTAACTTACAAATTAATAATCCATATAAAAATGTTGTTTTAAGTTCGGATACATTGATAGACAATACAATCAATCAGGTTAAAGGAAGTGTATACGATTTCACTCAAAACAATAGTCCTTATAGTCTCAAACTATATTTGACTTATAAAGTTATTGATAAAGATGGAAAGTCCGAAAGTGATAAAACCCTTGCTAATGATTTTTATGTTAGCAAAATATTAGAAATAAAGAAAAATCCCTACACTTATTATGTATTGAAAGGGCAAAGAAATAATATATTTATCACCTCTAAAGCAAATTGATAAAAACTTATTCTTTCTCTTCTGGTTTACTTAGATTTTCTATAAAGTTTAAAAGCTCGTCACGACCGATTTTCTTTTCAGCACTGGTAACAAAACTTTCGGGTAGGAAGTAAAATGTTTCTCGCATTTTATTCAAAAAATCTTCGACATTTCTTTTAACTACACCCGGTTTTTCCTTGTCAGATTTGGTAAATACCACAGAAAAAGGAATTTCCCATTTTCCCAACATTTGTAAAAATTCCAAATCAATAGTTTGGGGTGCGTGACGACTATCAATCAGTACAAATACATTGGATAGATTTTCTCGCTTACGCAAATAATTTTCAATCATTTGTCCCCAAGATCTTCTAGTTTTTTGCGCAGTTTTGGCATAACCATATCCTGGTAAATCCACTAAATACCAGCTATTTTCGCCTTTTTTTTCCTTTGTAGTAATTTTAAAATGATTAATCATTTGTGTTTTACCAGGAGTAGAAGAGGTTTTCGCAAGATTTTGCTTTTGACAGATCATATTGATCAAAGATGATTTTCCTACATTGCTTCGACCGATAAACGCAAATTCTAAACGATCGGGTTTAGGACATTTATCAAAAGATGGACTAGAGATCAGGTAATCTGAGGACTTGATATTCATTTTGCAAAGATAGGACTTAAAATAGCAACGATTAGAGGGCTAATTGCATTTCAATGAAATTTAAAGGTTCGCGTGGCATATGTTCGGGTCGATCTTCTTCGAATGGAATTATTTTTCCTGTTGGTGCAAATCCTAATTTTTTATACCAACTAATCAATTCTTCTCTTGTAGAAATCACGGTAATCGTAATAAAAGATTTATCCAAATCTTTAGCTATTTCAATAGCTTTTTGAATTAATTTTTTACCAATACCCAAACCTTGATGATTGCCAGAAACGGCGAAAGTGCCTAAATATAGTTCGTTTTCTTTTTTAGTTAAACTTACCGTGCCGACATTTATGGAGTCTGACAAAACAGCTTTCAATATGATATTATTAGGGTTGGCAAAAGCTTCTTCTAATTCGGGTAAAGCCATTCTTATTCCATCTTTTTGGAACAAATGCGCTTCTGTTGTCCATGCATTCGGATTGTCTGTGCGATAGGCATCATTGATTACTTCAACCAGTGATGTTAAATCTTCTTTGGATACGTTACTTATGGAAATTTCGTCTTTCATTTTTTGTAAAATGTCTTCAATAAAAAAGCCGCAATGTATAATTATTGCGGCTCAGTATTAAAAAATATTAAAATTAATGTCTATTCTGCACCGTCGGATAATGATCCAATGTTTCAAATACGTAATTTTTATTCTCTTTCAAAGTTGAAATAAACTTACGCAAAGAATCCGCATATTGTGGCTTGGCAAACATGCGATCATGTGCCAATATGACCAATGTATTCGGTTGATAAGTATACTCTTCAGCAAATTTTTTGTTTACCGTATTGACCATTTCATCAACGCTTTGTTTAGGTGTAGAACCTTTGATAAATTGCCATTCTACGTCCCAACCAATTACAGTATAACCAATAGAGTCCAATCTTTTAGCTACGTTCAATGAGGATTTTGGACCTTGTATTTGTCCATTAGCTGCCCAAGTATTCATTCCTGGTAGACGTGCAATCTTCAATTTTATATTCAAAGATTTTTCCGCGATAAGGAAATCTGCAACTGCGCTGTCTGGCATGGAATAGAATTTTCTATAATTGTCTCTAAATCCATGCGTATTACTATGGTTTCCAGTTACAAATTCAGGATAGCTATTATCCAATGAATCAACAATGCGCTTACGCATAGGATCAAATTGATGCATACCTACCAAAAAGAAAGATGCTTTCACTCCTTCTTCATGGAAGATATTTTTACAATTAATTGTACCTGGAGGTTGAGGACCATCATCAAATGCTAAGAAAATATATTTTTTGGATGGATCGTATTGGATCGTAGAACCCAAACCAGTTGGCATGGTTACCGAAACAGAATCCGTAGGCTTTTTAGCTGTGGCGTCCTCTTCTTTAGGTTTGTCACTTTTGCAACTTGTCGCACCTAAAATAAGTGCCGCCGCAGCTGCGAAAAATGGTTGAAGGCGTTGATTTTTGGTAATGCTTAGCATCTGTGAAAATTTTTACTAAGCTATTGAATATTTATTATTGAAATTTATAATAAATAGGTTTGTGGATAAAATCTGAAAAGCGTCAATGTTCGCAGTAGAAATGTGTATAAGTCAGAAAATTAGTGATCTGCGAGTTTTAATTTTTTGATAGCTATAATTGCGAAAATTATTCCCACAAATGGTTGTACAGCAGATCTTACAATCTGTCCGATATGATAGGCGCTACTTTGTCTATTAATCATACTTGCATTTGCAAATTGAATAGAACCATTTAAGAAAAGAAATAGCCCAATTAAGAATATTACGATCATAAATTGTTTCATACATTCTGAATTTGTGGCTAATTTACGAAAAAAAATTATATTAAAATAATTTTGTCTGTATGGGCAAAATATTGAAAGATTTTCGATGATAGGAAGTTATTCCAAATTGTTCGATTGCTTTTCTATGATCTAAAGTACCATAACCTTTATTTTTTTTCCAATTATACATAGGAAATTCTATATCTAAATTTTTCATATATGAGTCGCGGTGCGTTTTGGCAAGGATACTTGCAGCGGCAATATTTTTATATTTTCCGTCCCCTTTTATAATACAATTATGCGGAATTTCTTGATAAGGTACGAATCTATTGCCATCAATTAAAAGTCGATCTGGTCTTAATTTTAATTGATCCAAAGCCAGATGCATAGCTTTGAATGAGGCTTTTAGAATATTTATTTGGTCAATTTCTTCATTATTGATCATCGCGATGCCGTAAGCAAGCGCATTTTCTTCAATATAGGGGCGTAAAATATCACGATTTTTTTCATTGACTTGCTTGCTATCATTGAGCAGTGGATGGTCAAAATCTACAGGTAAAATTACCGCCGCTGCAAATACAGGACCTGCGTAACAACCGCGTCCCGCCTCATCACAACCAGCCTCGATCTCATCAGGATATAAAAATGAAGACAACATCACACAAACTTAATTTGAAATGTGTGTATAGAAAAATCTAATGAAGATTATCGTATTTGTTGGGGTTCTTTTCTCTGTAATATTGGTTATTTTTGCGCATCTTAAAGTAAAAAATTTCGATGAAGACCAATAAGTCCTACGTATTATACACAAGAGTCGTTTTGTTTATCGTTTTTTTAGTCATTTTGGCTGGTAGTGTGGTGCGTACTACACATAGTGGTATGGGGTGTCCGGATTGGCCAAAATGTTTTGGTCGTTGGATTCCTCCAATGAATGCGGGTCAATTACCCAAAGATTATGAAAAATATTTAAGCAAACAAGATATTGATCATTCCTTCAATGCTTTTCATACTTGGGTGGAATATATCAATCGGCTTTGCACGGGTATATTAGGCTTTGCAATTATTGCTTTGATCTATTGGAGTTTTAAGAAATTCTATAAAACAAAGCCTTCTATTGCATGGTTAAGTGTTTTTTTGATGGTTATTGTAATTATTGAGTCTATTTTAGGGGCGATGGTCGTATATGCAAATCTCGCAGTAGATACGGTGACGATCCATTTATTTCCCATATTTATCCTTGCCGGCATCTGTGTGCTGATGATACATAAGGCACAGGGCAATTACAAAATACAGGATACAAGTTTGCAATGGATTAGCACTTTAGCGTTGATTTTAGTATTGGTACAAATATTTATCGGTACGCAAGTGAGAGAATCTGTAGATATTTTTTCCAAACAATTTGAATATAAGCAAAGAGAAAAATGGTTGGTCAATGTTGGGAATGTTTTGACTACACATGAAGTATTCGCATGGATTGCAGCAGTGGCTTGCTTGTTCCTATTTTGGAAAAGTTTGAATTATCCGCGTTTGCAAAAAATGGGCTTTTTGCTATTGCTTTTAGTTGTGATAGAATTTGCGATGGGCTTCACTTTAGTGAAATTAGGATTTCCACAATATGCACAACCGATACATTTGGTGATTGGTTCGGGTATATTGATTACGCTGTTTTCCTATAGATTGCATTTTGGGAAAAATAAATCATCCATTAGAAAGTTTTAGAAAAAATTATTGAGCGTTACGCCATAAGCAACGATTAAGTTTTCTTTCTGAGTACGACCGATTTTGTTGTAGGTGAGACTCGATGTAAGATTTAACCAGCTTTTTAGTTGAATAGAAACTTTAGCTCCAGCATTTACTAAATAGTCGCCTCCATATTCTAATGATGGTTGATACATCCCATTGGCGTCAAATGTAATTGATTTGTTTATTTGGTAGTGGAAAAGCAAGCGAAGTGAATTACGAATCGTAGAATAATTTACCTGTACACTATCGGATTGGGTGATGGAGCTCGTTTCAAATAAGATACCATCACTCACATTTAACCAATTTGTTTTTTCATCCCATAATTTGTACGCTGCGCCGAGTCCGGTTTGAAATTGATTCCTTATTTTGAGAGAGTAGCTTGTGGTATAATTTAACAGTCCCCAGTAATACAAACGATGTGTATTTTTTCGAATATTGAAATCCATCGTTGAAGTAAAATCATTATTGGTAAGTCCACCATCGCCTGAACTGCCATATATCCAACCATTGACAGAGTTGAGCTCTATCTTTTTTAATCTTAATTTGTAAGCTAATGAATTATTGAGCAAATAGGTCTTCGCTGTATTTGTTTTACTATAATTTCCCGTACCCGTAAAACTGAGTTGATTATGAACCGAGTCCGAAAATTGAGCAAAAGTATTAGTAGAAAAAAGTAAAAAAATACCAACAGAAAACAATGATTTTAGCATAATTCTTTATTTCGATTTAGCGGAATATATACAAAATAATTAGAATTATGCACCAAAGGCTTTTGCTACACCGAATGCTGCTGCTGCTGCTACAGCACCAATAATCATCACTTTTAATGCTCCAGATAAAACAGGCTGACCAGTTGCTTTACTTTTAAAAAATCCAAAAATGAACAGGCAAATAAGCGTTACGACGGCAGATATTTTCAAACCATCGATAGGCGTGTCTACAAAGAAATAAGGCAATAATGGGATAATTCCACCAACTATATAACTACCTCCAATATTCGCAGCGCTTTTGGTGGCGCGTTTTGGATCTGGTTTATCCAAACCCAATTCCAAGCGCATCATGAAGTCGATCCATTTGGTTTTATCTTTGGAAAGTTCTTCCGTAGCAAGTTGAGAAGTTTCAGGACTTAGTCCAAAATCTAAAAAGATTTCTTTGACTTCATCTTTCTCTTTTTCGGGTAGATTATCGACTTCCCACGCTTCTGTTTTGTATTCAGATTCGTAATGCTCTAATTCTGTTTTCCCAGCCAGATAACCCCCTAGCCCCATCGAAATGGCTCCAGCTACTAATTCAGCAATTCCTGCCGTAGTGACAATATGGGTATTGCTTACCGCGCTACTTACGCCAGCTGCTAATGCAAATGGTACAGTTAATCCATCGCTCATGCCTATGACAATATCAGAAATAAAACTACTACTAGAAAGATGGTTTTCTATGTGACCTTGAGGCATATAAGCAGAGAAATTGTAATATATAAAAGAAGTTATTTAGACGCTTGTGAGATCTTTTGTTCACGTTTATACCAACGGTAACCAATCACTCCTCCGAGTGCTAATGGAATAGCTGCAAGATATAAAATACCTGCATTTAAGCCCTTTGCAGGACCTTCTCCCAATTGTTGCGCAGTCTTTGTACAAACCGCACATTGCGCTGCTGCAAAATTCACTTGTCCAATGATAAACAATATAGCCAAACCAAGTACTAATCTGATTCTATTTTTCATATCCGACCGATTTAAATTTCGATAATCAAAGTTAAGTAATCCATTCAAATACATGCAAAAAATAAGGCAATCAAATATTTGATTGCCTTATTTCTATATAAGAAGTTGAAAATTATGCTTCCATTTTTGCTCCTTTAGAGAAACGTTTACGATCGTTTTCATCTAAGTAAACTTTACGTAAGCGAATAACTTTTGGAGTTACTTCGATACATTCATCCTCTTGGATGTATTCCATACATTCTTCCAAAGTCATTTCTTTTTTAGGAGTGATACGTACGGTACCATCACTACCAGATGCACGCATATTGGTCAATTTTTTACCTTCCGTTGCATTTACATTCAAATCTCCTGGTTTGATATGTTCAGCAATGATCTGACCGATATAAACTTCATCTCCTGGATCGATAAAGAAAGTACCACGATCTTGTAATTTATCGATAGAATATGCGGTAGTAGTACCTTGGTTTTTAGATATCAATACACCATTGTTACGGCTAGGAATTGGTCCTTTCCATGGTTTGTAATCGATAAATGTGTGTGCCATAATTGCTTCACCAGCAGTCGCAGTCAACATATTAGAACGCAAACCGATCAAGCCACGAGATGGAATTTCAAATTCCAAATGTTGCATATCTCCTTTGCTTTCCATTACATTCATTTCCCCTTTACGTTGTGTAACAAGGTCAATAACTTTACCACTAAAATCAGCAGGAACATCTACAACCAATGTTTCAAATGGTTCATGTTTTTTACCATCGATTGTTTTTGTCAATACTTGAGGTTGACCAACAGTCAATTCATAACCTTCACGACGCATAGATTCGATCAATACACCCAAGTGAAGAATACCACGACCAAATACTAAGAATTTATCTGCTGAGTCTGTATCTTGAATACGTAATGCTAAGTTCTTTTCAGTTTCAGCTAAAAGACGATCACGTAAGTGACGAGAAGTAACAAATTTACCATCACGACCAAAGAAAGGAGAGGTGTTGATACCAAACATCATGCTCATAGTAGGCTCGTCTACTTTGATAGCTGGCAATGCTTCCTGTACTTCGAAATCAGAAATAGTATCTCCGATATTGAAACCTTCCAAACCAACTACTGCACAGATATCTCCAGCGACAACTTCATCTACCTTGCGTTTACCCATTCCTTCAAATACGTAAAGCTCTTTCACTTTATTTCTCTTAACAACGCCATCAGTTTGCATTAAAGCGATGTTTTGGCCTTCCTTGATAGAGCCACGAGTCACTTTACCAACGGCAATACGACCTAAGAATGAAGAATAATCTAAAGAGGTAATTTGCATTTGCAATGGACCTTCCGATACTTTAGGTTCTGGTACATATTTCAAAATGCCATCCATCAATGGAGTGATATCTTCAGATGGAGTTAAACTATCGTTGAACCAACCATTTTTACCACTACCGTAGAATGTAGGGAAGTCTAATTGTTCTTCTGTAGCATCCAAATTGAAGAAAAGTTCAAAAACTTGATCATGCACTTCGTCAGGACGGCAGTTATCTTTGTCAACCTTGTTGATAACAACTATAGGTTTCAAATTTAATTGTAATGCTTTTTGTAATACAAAACGAGTTTGAGGCATAGGTCCTTCAAACGCATCGACCAATAAGATAACGCCATCAGCCATTTTCAATACACGCTCAACTTCACCACCAAAGTCAGAGTGACCTGGAGTATCAATAACGTTAATTTTGATACCTTTATAGGTTACAGCAGCGTTTTTACTGAAGATAGTGATACCACGCTCTCTTTCCAAAGGGTTGCTATCCATGATTAATTCACCAGTTTCCTGATTGTCACGGAATACATTCGTAGAATGCAAAATGCGGTCTACCAAAGTGGTTTTACCATGGTCAACGTGCGCAATAATGGCGATATTTCTAATATCCATTGTTCGATTTTTAATGATAATGAGCAGCTAAAAGCTCTTTTTAAGGGCGCAAAGGTACGAATTTTACACTGTTTAATAAAAAAAGCTAAATTATTTTTATATTATTGTGATAAATTTTGTAGGAATGAAAAGTTTAGGCACATTAATCAGTATACACAAAGGGAAAAAATTATATCAAATTATATACACAATTCCCATTGTAATATTATTGCTGATGTGCTATCCTATTGGAAAAGTCATATTGAATACCTCCGCTGATAATAGATTTATGTTATATGTGTTACTTGGAATGAACACACTTTTGATTGTTATCTTGTTGATATTTATGAGAAGAAGCCGACCCTCATTTTATTTTGAGTTATTTGAAAATGGAGTGCGACTGGTCTACAATAATGTTAAAAAAGAACCGAAAGAAATTTTATTTGAGGATATTTCAAATTATTGGCAGTATAGACTACCGTTAAATAATCAATATCCCAATATTTTAGTTTTTGAATATAATAAAAAGGATTTAGTTGGTATTAATACCAAATTCAATGCTTCTAGCGCATTTATTAAAAAATTTATAGAAAGATTTGGGGAGATACATCTGTCGATTCTTAAAGAAGCAATCTCGAATGGCGGTAGAATAGATTTCTTTCTCTTACCGTCTACCACACCTCAGACTATACTCGCAGAAGATGCTTTTTTACCGTTCATCAAAAATCTGACTTTTTCAAAAATATCCTTGGATAAATTCACGTTATTTGATGGAGAAAAAGCCGAAAGTATTTCATCTATAAGTAGTGCCAAAATAAATCCAGTAACCAGAGCCTTAACTATATTTTCAACTTCTGGAGCAGTGGTATTCGAATATGAATATGATCTAGTAAGTAAACCTGACCTATTACTACAAATGATCAATTTCTTGACGGAAAAAAAGACGGTTATATCGTAAAAAAAAGTAAAATGTAATCTATTGTGCCAGATTATTAAATATCGGCACAAGCCTTGTGAGTAATTAGTTTGGTAAGTATATAGTATACCCAACGAAATATTATTTTAACTCGTACAAGTATGAGTAGGGATCGCTTTTTGCAAATTAAATTAGCTCGTAAATGAAAAAGATATTATTGGATGTGGAGAGAATGAAATATGCGAATAACGGATTATTCCATTTTTGTTCTCAATTGATTAATGCAATCGCTTCGCAGCCGAATTTTCAGCAAAATGAGCAATTTTCTTTATTCGCTCCTCCTGCAATTATTGAGGATTATAAAGATGCTTTCGAAATTTTTAAATTTAGATCACTGTATAAATTTTTTCTGCCTTTTACGGGCAAATATGATATATGGCATTCTACTTTTCAAAATACGCGTTATTTCCCGTATCATTTTAGAGGTAAAATAGTGTATACTGTCCATGATTTCAATTTCATGTATGAAGCCAAGTTTGAAACTAAGCGAGTTCAGATATTAAAGGATATTCAGAAAAAAGTAGATCGAGCAGATGTTATAGTTGCTATATCAAAATTTGTAAAATCAGAAATTGAAAAATATTGTCAAGTAGATGTGGCAAAAATTGTTGTCATTTATAATGGTTGTAATATCCTTGAAAAACCTAAATTTGAAGCTCCGAAAGTCAAGCCTAATTTGCCATTTTTCTTTACAATAGGAACTATATTAGAAAAGAAAAATTTTAAAGTATTACCTTCTATGTTACTTAAAAATGATTATGATCTAGTTATAGCAGGAGAACATTCAGATTATTCTTATTGTCAAAAAATATGGGAAAGAGCCAAATATTTCGGGGTGAGTAAGCGTGTCCGTTTAATAGGTGCGATATCTGACAACGAAAAAAATTGGTATTTAAAAAACTGTCAAGCATTACCTTTTCCATCCTTAGCAGAAGGGTTTGGTTTGCCTGTTTTGGAAGCGATGCATTTTGGAAAACCTACTATATTGTCGAAGTTAACCTCTTTGCCAGAAATTGGTGGAGCTCAAGCATATTATTATGATAATTTTGAGCCAGATCACATAGCCGAAAGGACGATGGAAGTGATGGCTGATTATAATACGGATGTTTTGGGCAAATCTGATGCTATTAAAGCGCATGCAGGGCAGTTTACTTGGGAAGGCGCAGCAAAAAAATATAATGAAATATATAAAAGATTATTGGATTAGAGAATATAATGAAGAAGATAATTAATTTAATAAAATCATTATTTTTTTTTAAGGCAAAAAAAATAGACAATTGCTATATTTCCATTTGTTGCATTCAAAAGGATGAAAATGAATATTTATTAGAATGGATAGATTACCATCAGAAAATAGGTGTTGAACATTTCTATATTTATAATAATGATAGTCAAATATCTCCCAAACCACTTTTAAGAAAACATCTTAAAAGTGGTTTGGTTACGTTAATTAACATTCCAGGGAAGAATCAGCAATTAAATGCTTATAATTTGTGTATTCAAAAATATGGCAGTTTGTCAAAATGGATTGCATTTATTGATATTGATGAATTTATAGTGCCAAAAAGTACTAATGGAAATTTAAGAGAATTTTTAGAAAAATTTGAAGATTATGGAGCAGTGGGTGTTAATTGGTTAATTTTTGGATCCAATGGCCATAAAGTCAGGAATGGAGAATCCGTTATTAATAAGTTTTTAAAGCGAAGTGCGGGCTCTACATTAATTAATACACACATTAAATCAATTGTGCAGCCTAAATACGTTTTGAGAAATGACAATCCCCATTTTTTCTGGTATTTAGATGATAAATTTTGTGTTAATGAGAATTATGAAAAGATAAATGGGCCATTTTCACCACATAGTTCAGAAAAAATACAGATTAACCATTATCAATGCAAGTCTGAGGAAGAGTATATGGATAGGATTAAAAGGGGATGTGCTGATGGACGCCCCGATGTATATAAAATGCAGAGTTTTTTTGATGTTGATAAGATCGCAAACGAAGTAATTGATGAGTCTGCAGTTAATATCTATAATAAATTGAAGAAGTTATAATTATATATGAACAAAACTAATA
Source organism: Rhizosphaericola mali (assembly GCF_004337365.2). GTDB lineage: Bacteria > Bacteroidota > Bacteroidia > Chitinophagales > Chitinophagaceae > Rhizosphaericola > Rhizosphaericola mali. Next base: position 4,260,748 of record NZ_CP044016.1, read on the forward strand.
CATCGCAAATATTGAACTTAGAAAACAGTGATGCGATTTTTTGGGAGCCTATTAGAAATTTGAAAGATTCTGCTTGGGCAGGACACATACCATTTGCACATTGGATAATGTCCATATTTCACCCTAATATATTTGTAGAATTAGGTACGCATTCTGGAGTGTCTTACAGTGCATTCTGTAATAGTGTAAAAAAAAATAAATTTGACACTAAATGCTTCGCTATAGACACCTGGTTAGGGGATAGTCAAGCTGGACTATATTCAAAAGATATATTTGGAGAACTTGATGAATTTAATAAGAATAATTTTGCGAATTTCTCCACTCTTATTAGATCTACATTTGATGATGCAGTAAAGAGCTTCGACGATGATTCAATAGACTTGCTTCATATAGATGGTTTTCATAGTTATGATGCTGTAAACCACGATTTTGAAACATGGCTACCTAAAATGAAGGAAAATGGAATTGTAATACTTCATGACACAAATGAAACTCAAGAAGGTTTTGGGGTATGGAAGTTTTGGAAAGAATTAGAAAATAAATATGTCAATCATTTTCATTTCTTACATTGCCACGGTTTAGGTATAGTATATTTAGGGTCTGAATTGCCATTTAATCTCCTATCTTTTTTTCAAAATAGTGAATATGATACAGAATTAATTAGAAACATATTTTCGACTGTTGGAGGTAAATATGAAAAAGAACTACAATTAATTTTGGAACAAGATAATTTTCAACATATTAATTTAGAACAAAAAAATCAATATGAAGAAAAAATATTATCACTTGAAAATCATTTTGAAGACGTAAAGCATTATTGGGAGGAGAATGAAAAGGAAATAATTGAAGAAAAAAATAATCAACTTCAAATTTTAAAAGACTCTTTTAAAAGCGAATTAAATGGTAAGACAAAAGAAATTAATAGTCTTTATAGCAATATTTGGTTATTTAATACACAAGTTCAATCTTTAGAAAAAGACTCTCTATGGAGATATCTGAGGAAACATCCTGGATTAAAAAGGTTTTTGACTAAATATATAGGTTATATAAGAGCTAGTTTAAAAGGTCGATTAAAACAAGAAAGAAAGCGTTATAAAAGAGCCCAAAGACATGTACCTATAATCGAAAATTCTTCTTTTTTTGATCAAGATTGGTATAAAAGAAAATATTTTGATGTAGTTTATTCTGGTTTTTCGCCTGCCATGCATTATGCCTTGTTTGGCAAAGACGGAAGACTGCCTAGTCCTTTGTTTAATGCACAGATGTATCAAGATCAATATCATGATGTTAAAAATTCTGATTTTGTGCCATTAGTTCATTATGAATTACATGGAAAATTAGAAAACAGATATTTTCAAGATTGTAAGGATATCGATCAAAGTCATATAAAAATAGATGCATTAGCCCAAAATACACTTGTAATTGAAGAAAATAGACTTTATGAGAATTGGCAGGAAATAATAGAAAAACCCCATAACGAGGGATTATTGCAACGACTAGAAGTTATAAATGATTTCGATAAAAAAGATGCTAATTATGTTCCACTATTTTCAATAATAGTTCCTACATATAATACACCTAAAAAATTGTTAGAGAAGTGTATTAATTCTGTATTGAATCAAACATTTCAAAATTGGGAGTTATGTATAGCAGATGATGCATCAACCAATAAATCGACAATTTCCACTTTAAAATATTTTGAGAAAAAGGATTCAAGAATTAAAGTTGATTATAGAAAAGAGAATGGACATATTTCTGCTGCTAGCAACTCAGCATTAAAGTTTGCTAATGGTCAGTTTATTGTTTTGTTAGATCATGATGATGAATTAGTTCATACTGCCCTACAAGAGGTTGCAATGTCGATTTCTGAAAATCCCGATGCTAAAATTTTTTATTCTGATGAGGATAAGTATGATAGAGATGGTAATAGAATTCATCCTTATTTTAAACCGGACTTCTCTTTAGACTTATTATTTTCTCAAAATTATATCTGCCATTTAGCAGTCTATCAGAAAAAAATAATTGAAAAAATTGGTGGATTCAGAGTTGGATTTGAGGGTAGTCAAGACTACGATTTGATACTTAGAGCTGTTCGTGAAGTTGGAGATGAAAAACTTATAATACACATTCCAAGAATATTATATCATTGGAGAATGACTGATAGCTCAACTGCTAGCAGCCATGAAAATAAACCTTATGCTGCAATAGCGGGACAAAAAGCTTTGCAATCTTATTTTGATTTTGATAATTCTGGTGTGCAGGTGAGTATGTTAACGGATGGTCGTTACAAAACGAGTTGGCCCATCCCGAATCCATCTCCTTTAATAAGTTTAATCATTGGCACAAGGGATGGGTATGAAGAACTTAAGACCTGTATTGATTCAATCTTAATAAAAACAAAATATCCAAATTTTGAAATTATAATTGTTGATAACCAATCAACGGATAAGGAGACTCTACAATATTTTGATGCGCTTAGAAGTAACCCAAAAATTTCTGTTATTTCTTATAACGATCACTTTAATTATTCTGCAATAAATAATTTAGGCGTTCAATCTGCTAAAGGTGATATTATAGGGTTATTAAATAATGATATCGAGATTCTTAATGAAGATTGGCTTTCTGAAATGGTAAGCTTATGTTTAAGAAAAGACATTGGTTGCGTAGGAGCTAAGCTTCTTTATCCAGACGGTACTATTCAACATGCAGGTGTCGTGCTTGGACTAGGTGGCATTGCTGGACATCCTCATAAATTTAATAGGAGTGACGCTGAGGGGTATTTTAGATTACTTAAAATCGTACATAATGTAAGTGCCGTAACAGGAGCTGCACTACTTGTAAAAAAAGAGATATTTTTAGAGGTGGGTGGTTTGGACGAAAAGGATTTAAAAGTGGCATTTAATGATGTTGATTTTTGCATTAAAGTAAGAGAAGCTGGTTATAGAAATATTTGGACTCCTTTTGCCACAATAAGACATCATGAATCTAAAAGTCGAGGGGAAGATAATACTCCCGAAAAATATGATAGATTTATGAATGAAATTGAAGTTATGAAAAAAAGATGGGGGCATTTGCTATTTCGAGATCCTTATTATAATCCAAATCTATCATTAGAGAATCAAGGCTATACAATTATAATTTCCTAATCAGAAATGGCGAAAAAAATAGTATTGTTAGGTATGCCTGAAAGTTATGGCTTAAGCATGACAATTGTTCAAGAACTTCAAAAAATGGACTTTCTAGTAGTGGATATTAGTTTTAAGGATTATGGATTTCAATATAAAAATTGGAAGCAAAAAATTATTAGTTGGTATAATAAAAAAATAAAAGGGAATAAACATTTCAAAAATGATTTGAAGTTTGCGCCTTACAAATCTAAAATTGATTCGATCATTGATAGCTATGAAAAATTTGATTATGCTTTATTTATTAGGGCAGATATTTACCCAAAATATATTCTTGATAAAGTAAGGAGAAAAACTCGAAAATTTATTGGTTATCAGTGGGATGGTTTATCTAGATATCCACGTATCAATGAATACATTCCGCTATTTGATAAATTTTTTGTGTTTGATAAAGAGGATGCTTTTAAAAATAATCGAGTAATACCGATTACAAATTTTTATATTGAAAAAGAATGTGACAATGTCCTAACTCCTATTAAAAGAGCAATTTTTTTAGGTAGTTTTTTTAAAGATCGTTACGATATATTAATAACTATACAGAAGCTTTTACACGAAAAAAAAATTGATTTCGATATTTTTCTATTAGGTGCAGAAGCAAAAAATTCAATAGCAGATAAATTAACTTTCGAAATATTAAAATCCCCTTTGCCATATAACAATTATTTGAGTACCCTTATGAAATATGATATAATTATCGATTTACCACTCTCTATTCATCATGGATTTTCATTTCGTGTATTAGAAGCATTGGGTTTAGAAAAAAAATTGATTACTACTAATAGTTCTTTAATGCAAGCAGATTTTTATGATAAAAACAATATTTTTGTTCTAAATCAACATAATAAAGAGGATATTATTTTATTCTTAGAAAAACCTTACAAAAAATTAGACAAATCAATCAAGGAAAAATATAATTTTAAAAATTGGATTAACACTTTATTGATGTTAGATAATGAATAATTTCTAAAATGATTAATAACGCCTAAATATGGCAAAAACTGATTCAACAATTAAAATTGTATTACTTACTCCTTTGGAATTTGGATTCAATGAAATGTTTCTGGAAAATACAATAGAGATTGGATATGAAGTACTATCCTTGTCCGAGAAATTAAAATTTAAATATCCTTCTAATCTTCTCAAATTTTTCAACGGCGTTAGAAAACTCTTATTTAAGGATAAAAATTATAAAAAGAGACTAATTAAAAACTATCAGCTAGATGTTGTAAAAAAAATACAGAATGATAAATATTATACAATTGCAGAATATGCCTTAATTATTCGACCAGATTTATGGCATCATGAAGTAATCTCGGAAGTTGTAAAGTTGGCTAAAGTAAGTGTTTGTTATCAATGGGATGGAATAAAAAGATATCCGGATGTTGTAAATTATTTTTCCTTGTTTACTAAAATTTATGTTTTTGATCCTAAGGACTTATATCAAACAAACTTTAACATCAAACTGCTAACAAATTTTTATTTCGATAATTTATCATCCTTTATACAAGAGGCAACACGACAAGTTTGCTACATTGGCACATTTCAAAATAATCGGATTACAAAGTTGCTAGAGATAAAAAAAATACTAAAACAATATGATATTTTTTTTGATATTTTTTTAGCATTTAATAGTAAAAAAGAAGCTACATCATTTGAGTATACCGAGGACGTAAATATTTTACAGCAATCTCTTTCATATAAACAAATGATAGGATTAAGTAGCAAATACAAAGTTATTGTGGACGTCCAAAACAAATTTCATGAAGGTCTTTCATTTCGACACTTTGAATGTCTTAAGCTGGAAAAAAAGATCATTACAGATAATGCATCAGTCAAAGGGTATGATTTTTATAAATCAAATAATGTATTCGTTTTTGGACAAGACAACCCTGCAAATTTATCTTTGTTTATTAATAGTGAATTTGAAAAGATCAATTTTAAAATAATAGAAAAGTACAGTTATCAGAATTGGCTAAGGGACATTTTTGTATAATTTAAAAAAAACAATGTGAGTTGTATCTGTCTCTATCCAATTGAAAATAAACTTCAAAATATTTAATCGTTATCTTTGCGCCCCTTATAAGATAGTATAAAATGAAATTAAAAAAATTTAAGCGACTTTTTAAGTACATTGGATTATATAAAGGCAAAATTATCTTGTATTTATTGATGACGATAATTGCGTCTGCATTATCAGTAGGTTCTATTGCTACATTAGCGCCATTGATGTCAATTATTTTTATGCCAGAAAATGGTGGTGCCCAAATTGGTGGCGATACAATGAAAGCTTTTACGGATTACTTGTCTAATGCGATGCATACACATGGTCAGCTTTATGCGGTCTTAATTTGTTGTGCCTTCATTATTGTTACCACATTTTTGAAAAATTTGTTTCTTTATTGGTCTTCTGTCATTTCGGTTCCAGTAAGAAGTTCAATTACCATTCATTTGAAAAATGACATGTATCATAAAATATTATCCCTACCTGTGGGATATTTTTCAGATCAAAAAAAAGGGGATATTATGTCTAGGATGGCTAATGATGCAAATATTGTTGAGGGGTCGATTATCAATACCATGGAAGGTTTGATCAAAGATCCAATTATGGTGATCTCTTATTTGGTAATGATGATTTCAATCAGTCCTAAATTATCCGTATTTTTATTATTGTTATTGCCATTGACTGCTTTTGTAATTGGAAGAATTAGCCGATCTCTAAAAAGACAATCCTCTGCCGCATCTGAAAGAACGGGGGAGATTTTATCCATCTTAGATGAAACGCTTGGTGGTATTCGTGTGATTAAAGCTTTTTGTGCTGAGAAAATTCTGAACAATAAGTTTGTTCGAATGAATAATACCTTATTGAATATCAATAAGAAAATGAGTCGTCGTCGTGATTTAGCTTCTCCATTAACAGAGTTATTAGGGGTTGTTGTTTTATGTATTATAATTTATTTTGGAGCAAATTTGATAATAAAAGGTCAAGGGTTAACAGGAGGAGATTTAATTGCCTATATTGCCATGTTTGCAATGTTAATTAATCCTGCAAAATCATTATCTACTTCATTTTTTAATGTACAACAAGGTGCTGCCGCAGTCGAAAGAATTGAGGAATTGTTAGAAACTAAAATTACTATTCCAGATGAAGGAACTAAAAGATTAGACACATTTAGTGGTGAGATTGAGTTTAAAAATGTAAGTTTTGGATATAACGAACATATTGTCCTAAAAAATATTAATCTCAGAATTCCAAAAGGTAAAACTGTCGCATTGGTTGGCAGTAGTGGCGCCGGTAAAAGTACGTTGGCAGATCTTGTAACTCGCTTTCATGAGGTTACGAGTGGAGAAGTTTTATTTGATGGAATTAATATTAAAGAATATAGTATTGAATCAGTAAGAAGAAAAGTCGGTATTGTTACTCAAGAGCCTATTTTGTTCAATGACACAATTGCCAATAATATTACTTTAGGAAAACCAGATGCATCACAAGAAGAAATTGTTCAGGCTGCTAAAATTGCAAATGCATTTCGTTTCATAGAAAATAAACCAGAAAAATTTGATACGAATATTGGTGATCGCGGTGGTAAATTAAGTGGTGGAGAGCGTCAACGTGTCACGATTGCTCGTGCAGTTTTAAGCAATCCTCCGATTCTAATTTTGGATGAAGCTACCTCTTCATTAGATACAGAAAGTGAAAGAGTCGTGCAAGATGCGATCAATAATATGATGCAAAACCGTACGTCACTTGTTATCGCTCATAGATTGAGTACGATCAGAAGTGCAGATGAAATCATCGTTTTGGATAAAGGAGAGATTAAAGAACGTGGTACGCACGATGATCTTATAACAATCGAAAATGGAATTTACCGTAAATTAGTTGAATTGCAAGGTTTGGGTAAATAATTAATTTTTATACAGTTCAAGACATTTATCCAAAACTTCTTTTGGAAAAATTGTAGCCATGTCGACAGAGGAAACATTATAAATCCATCTGTCGGCATTTTTCATTTTAGGTAAATATTCCAAATATTGTTTACTGTATATTACCGTATAGTTTGGAGAAAACTGCCCTAAGTCAGAAAATCTAAAGGATGACTCTCCATTTGCCATGACAACAGTTGGTTTTTCATTTAAGGCAACTCGAGCATGCACGGCAAATGTATCATTTGAAATCATTAATGATGCAGCATTGATCCATGAAAAAGACTCCATAAGATTTGTTTTGCTCACCATAGAATACAATCGCTCATCTTTAATTTCATCTAAAATTCCTTGCGCAAACTCTTCCTCTCTATTTCCTCCTAGTAAAACAATCTCCTCTTCTTTATAACAAACCAGCAACTGACCGATTAGCTCAATCCAATATCTCAATGGCCAATTTTTACTCTTTTTAGAAGAGCCAATCATGCAAAGGATATATTTTTCAGGTAAATTTAGTTTAGGTAAAAGTTTTGCATTTATTGCAGGCTTTGTTATGGAAATATTTGTGTCTGAAACCCAATTGACAAATCGTTGATTGAATAAAAACTCGTGTGTTAATTCAAAATTTTGAGGAAATAAATGATTGAAAAATGAGTCAGAAAGAATGTTTAATTTATCATACAAATAATAATTACTACTTCCATATTTTTTAATCGCATTTGTTGCTTCAATGATAATACCGCCAAGATTTACATCGGAAGTTCTTTCTAATTCTACAGCAATTTCTGCATTTATATTATTGATATTGGTAAAAATCTGACTTCGGTAATTATGATCTTTTTTGAATTGCTCCTTATCAATCCATAAAAATTCATCAACGGTATCTGTATCAAGTGTCTCTGCTATATTTTTATTTAACTTATTTCCTATAAAAATTATCTTGTAATCTTTAAATTTAGGCGCATTTTTAATGATTGAAAATGTGTTTCTAGAAAGTATATAATCGCCAATTTCATCCATTCTAACCAAAATAATGATTTTGTTTTTAGAGGGATGATTAGGAAGATGTTGAATGGCTTCTTTATTTAGAGCAACGAAAGCAATATGCTTTTTTACGCTTTTCTTCCTTTTAAATTTTCTAAGATATACAGAAATTAATCTTTTTAGCATCTAATAACTCAATGTTAAAGTATGTTTTCAGTTTAGATTGTTTGCAAAGATTTGATAAAAATATTGCATTAATATTTCATAATGAGTAATTGTACCTCTTTATTTTTTATTTCATTCAAATAAAAATTGGCATCACTTTCTAAATTGTTTTTTTCTGGAAGCAATTTTGGGCAAACGATATCGACATTTTTGCCAATAGGTTGCCATCTTCCTGGATGCACTGGACGAATAGGAATGAAAATCCCAATAGCATGCGTGCCGACACTTGCTGCAATATGTAACGGTCCTGTACTACAAGCTACTAAGGCATCTGCCTTTTGTATAAATGCAATAAATTGTCCTAAAGGCATTTTGCCACAGATATCAGTAACCCAATTGCCAGCAGTATTGAATAAGGTATCTAATTGAGCTCTTTCCTTTTCTGTACCAGAAACGAAAATTTTATATTTATTTGGATCAAGGTTTTGAATGAGCTGAATATATTCTTCTATCGGCCATTCTCGAGCGGAACCTTGAGATTTTGGATGTAAAATGATATTTTTTTTGTCCGAGGATAGTAGATGAGAGAAGTTGCTATCCAAATTTTGAATGCGTGTCATGATCGGCATTTGGCTTATTTCCGATAAGGGATAATCAACTTTTTTTACCAAAGTGGATAATAATTGAATATTCAATTGAGATTCATGCAAGTCAGAATTTTTTCTACTTAGCTTGATCAATTTGTTGCAAGTCCACCAATGATATAACCGATTTTTTGTACCGATTCTTATTGGGATTTTTAAGGATTTGGCTCTTTTTGCAATCGCACTTTTCGGTAGGACATGAATGATACAATCTATTTTTTGCCCTTTAATCGTGACTTCATTTTGCATAAAATCATCCAAATCAATAAATTGATCGACATAAGTACAAGTTTCGATAACCGGTTGCGTATATTTTTTACCCAAAAAACCAATCACCGCATTGGGATAATTTTGTTTTAAAATATAAGCCAATGGCAAAGTCAATACAACATCACCAATACTATCTGTACGACTGATTAAGATACTTTTTAGTTCCAATGCCTTATTTATTTAACCAATTCATTAAAATATTTTGCACTGTAACAGGCAAAATGGTATTCATGTCATTATCTTTTCCTTCCAACGTAAAAACATGTTTACCAACAGGTCCCCAGCGTTGTACGTTTTTCGTAACGACATCAGTATATAATCCCAACGTATATTTACCTAAAGCGGCAGAAATATGCGCTGGTCCAGTACTCCCCGCAACCAAACCATCACTCGCATTGATCAACGCAATGTATTTTTCTAACGAAAGAGCACCAGAATCATGGTGATATTTCCCCTGATTTTTTTGTAGGAAATCACTCATTTTTTCCAAATCTTGTTTGCTACCTCCGATGATAATATTGAATATCGTTGGATCTAAAATATTCAATAATTGAGAAAAATTATCCAAACCCCATTCTGGTCCGTTACCTGTTGTCAAAGGATGCAATACAAGATTGAATTTGTTTGGATCGATGAGATTGCTTTGTAATTCGGATGATAATTTTGGAATATTATGCAAACCGTAATATTGCGGTAATTCATCCAAACTAGGAACTTCTTTGATTCCTAATGCGCTCAACATTTTTATATCTAATTGAGATTCATTTAGATGTGATCGACTTCGACTAAAATTTACCCATTTATTACAAGTGGACAAATGATGAATGGAATGAAAGGTTCCAATTCTATTTTTAATGCCTGTTTTTTGGATCAATTCAGCCAAGCCTTTATCCGCTCTCAAATGAATGGCAGTATCTATTTGCAAACCAGAAAAAAACATTTGTAATTGCGTGTCCGTCAATTTGCATATTTCATCAAAATTGACAAATGCATCAATATTTTGAGACATTGCGACGATCGGTTGGGTATAACCACGGCCCAAAAAGCTGATTTTGATATCTGGAATATGTTTTTTCAATAAACCACACAATGGCAACGCCAAAATGGTATCGCCCAACGCATCGTTGCGACAGACTAAAATATGTTTGGGATGGATTTTTCCAAATATCATTTGTGTAGTTTAAAGTATAGAAATGAGTTGACTAGCGTGTATATCCTCAGCACATTTGAAATGACCTTTTGGACAAGCTTTGAATCCATGCAAACCGCAAGGGCGACATTCCAAATCTTCTGCAACTTCTATAATATGGCTTTCATCCGACAACGGTCCAAAACCAAAAGCTGGAATCGTACTGCAATAAATCGCAGCGACTGGCGCATTGACTGAAGATGCAAAATGCATTGGAGCTGAATCATTGACATAATTCATAGCGGCTTTTTCTTGTAACGCTACGGATTGTAAAAAATTAAATTTTCCTGCCAAATTATATATTTCCAATTGTGGATTGGCTTTCAAAATTGATTCGCATAAATCCTTATCCGAAGGCGCTCCCAACAAATACACGATATAATCTTGATGCAATTCTTGCAAAAATTCAATCCATTTATGTGCTGGAAATTGCTTAGTAAACCAAACCGACGCCGGAGCAACACAGATATAAGGTTTTGATTGATAACCCTTTACCAATGCATAATCTGCTGCTTGTGGATATAATCTTGGTTTGCATGCCTGATGATCTGTAAAATCTGCGATTAATGCTTGATTGCGATTGACCTCGTGCAAAGGCTTTTCAGGTGTGCTGACAATATGTTTAACTTTTTTGGAAAAAGCAAAACTCCAAGGATTTTTGTCAAAACCAATCGTTTCTTTTGCTTTGGAAAATGCGGTGACAAATCCCGTTGCTGCAAATCGTTGTACATTAATTACTTTATCGTATCGTTCCGCTCTGACCTCTTGTAATAATTTCCAAAGATTTTTATACTTACCATTCTTTTTATCCCAGACATACGTTTTTCTGATTTTCGGATGATGTGTAAGCAAACCTTCATTTCCTTTTCTCAAGAAAAAATCAATTTGCGCAGCGGGAAAAAATTGAGCTAATTTTTCCACCAATGCGGTTGCCAAAACAACATCGCCGATAAATGCGGTCTGTATAATCAGAAATTTTTGCATGAGGGTGCAAGTTAATCAAAAGATAGAGCTCCTATATTAAAAAAGGTGTAAATATTCCTATTTACACCCATTCAAAAAGATTATTTTATGTTTAGAACACGACACTTTTCTTCATTTTTTCCAAATATTCGCGTGCTTGATCCATCACGACCAATTTGGAACTGATTCTCGCTTTTTCTTCCAAAAGCGTATCCCAATTTTCCGTGCCTACCCAAAGAGATTTCTTCATTTCTTCGGTCACTTTTGGATCTACTTGAGATAAAGAAGTGGAAAGGCGTGTGATAGAATCTTCCATGCTGCGTTTATTTGGATGCAATTCTGCATATAAACCCTTTCTTCTTGCCCAATCTGCGCTTCTCCAAAGATGTGCGTCGATCGCTAATTGGCTAAATGCAGATAAGCCCATTTTTCTCTGTATTGCCGGTCCGATGGTAAATGGTCCGAAGCCAATGCACAATTCGCTCAATCTTACATCTGCTCCTTCCAATGCAATAGCATAATCTGCTGCTGCTACCAATCCAACGCCACCGCCAACACATTTACCGTGAACTGCTACGACGATGAATTTTGGACATTTGCGCATTGCGTTAATTACTCTTGCAAATCCACTAAAAAATTTGAAGCCTTCTTCTGGTGTTTTCATTGGAATCAATTCTTCCAATAAAGTACCCGAACAAAAAACGTCGTGTTCGATCGAGCGAAGTACTACGACTTTCGCTTCTGCGCTGTTTCCTGCAGATTGCACTGCTATAGCCAAATCTTCCAATAATTTTCCGGGAAGAGAATTACCTTTTGGATGATAAAATTCTATCGTTGCGATGTGATTTCTCACGGATGATCTAACATATCCTTGCGTTATATCTTTATTGTCCTCTGCCATAATTATTTGTTTTGAAAGTTCTAATATAGGGTAAAAATACAAATTTGCGTGTTTGAAAAATGTTATTAAAAAAAACTTCTCAAATGTAGCATTGGCATTTTGCCTTAACTTAGCAATAAATCGACACACATGAAAAAATATATACTAATAATAGCTGCTTATTTGGTTCATATTCAAGCAGATGCACAGAAATCTATCGTTGGAAATGGATTGGAAATTGATCCATATCATTACACGAGCCAAAGAGAAGGAGTCTTTACAAATGGAACGGTGGTATGTGCACATCCATTAGCTGCTCAAGTCGGTGTTGCAATGATGAAACACGGAGGAAATGCATTTGACGCGGCGATAGCGACTCAATTAGCCTTGGCGGTAGTATATCCTGGCGCCGGTAATATTGGCGGTGGTGGATTTATGACAGCAAGAAGAGCTGTAGATGGTAAGACAATTACTTTAGATTTTAGAGAAAAAGCACCAGGGCATGCGAGTCGAGATATGTATTTGGATAAATCCGGAAATGCGAGTACTGAATTGTCCCAAAATGGACATTTATCCGTAGGTGTTCCCGGAACCGTCGCTGGATTATTCAAAACCTTACCATATGCAAAATTGACTTTTGCAGAATTGATCCAACCCGCTATTGATTTGGCAAAAAATGGATATGTAATTACAGAAAAAGAAGCCGACGGTTTGAATACCGATCGGGAAAATTTTATCAAATACAATACTTCCAAAGAAATAGCTTTCGTCAAACCAGAATTATGGAAAGCGGGCGATACGTTATTTCAGAAAGACCTAGCAGAAACGCTTGAACGAATCAAGAAAAATGGTCCTAAAGGTTTTTACGAAGGAAAAACTGCAGATTATATCGTAGAGGAAATGAAACGCGGTCATGGCTTGATTACGTTGGAAGATTTGAAAAAATATGAAGCGGTCGAAAGACCTCCATTGCATTTTATGTATAGAGGTTATGAAATCGTAAGTTTTCCTCCTCCAAGTAGCGGCGGTTTGCTATTGGCTCAAATGCTAAAAATGATCGAACCATTTCCGGTAAAAGATTTTGGTTTTCATTCTGTTATGCAGATCCATTTAATGGCAGAAGCGGAGAGAAGAGCGTATGCTGATCGTGCAAAATATATGGGAGATCCTGATTTTTGGAAAGTGCCAGATTCTATTTTGATGAGCAATAAATATTTAATGCAAAGAATGAGCGATTTCAATCCCGATTCTGCAACGCCGTCGACCAATGTGACGGCAGGATTGATTCATCAAAGTGAAGAAACTACACATATCAGTATTTCGGATAAAGCAGGCAATATGGTTTCTATCACGACAACTTTGAATAACCATTTCGGAAGTAAAACGGTTGCCGGAAAAGCTGGTTTCATTTTGAATGATGAAATGGATGATTTTAGTATCAAACCTGGCGTGCCTAATTTGTATGGCGCAGTTGGGGGAGAAGCGAATGCGATTGCTGCGAATAAAAGAATGTTGAGCTCTATGGCGCCAACCTTGATTTTAAAAGATAGTAAACCTTTTGTTGTCGTAGGAACGCCAGGTGGTACGACGATTCCGACTTCTGTTTTCCAAAGTATTGTAGATGTTGTAGATTTTAATATGCCGTTGAGCGAAACGATTAATTCGCCTAAATTTCACCATCAATGGGTTCCTGATTATTTGTATGTAGAAAAAGGATTTGCTGCGGACACATTAAGTGCATTACAAAAAATGGGATATCAAATCAAAGAGCGTGGTCCAATTGGTCGTACAGAAATGATTGAATTTAAAGGTGGACAATTAATCTCGGCTTCGGATAAAAGAGGAGATGATAGCGTGGCGGGATATTAGTTATATTTTGAAATAGGAAATTAGAAATGGGAAATGTGAGGAAATGAACTCTTTCTCGCGCCAGCATTAGCGAAGCGGTGCTGGTGTGCTCTTTCACACAAGTAACGTTCGTTCCTCACTAATGCTTTCGCGAGATATGATAATATGTCAACAATTGTTTTGAAAATGAAAAGATTATTACTGCTTGTTATTTTCTTAGCCAATTCAATATTTTTATTTGCTCAAACTAAGAGTGATTCCGTCTATTTGTTTGAGAATAAAATATTAGAAAAATGTAAAATTGATTCTAATTTTTACTTCAAGGGTGGATTTGCATCTTCAGATCTTGCTTTGATAGGTCTATATCAAGAGGGTTTGAAATTATACGATAGTGCACGGAGGAAAGAATCATTTGAAGTTACTGATAGTCTCAAAACTGCACTATCTCAATTAAAAGCCATTGATCCAATTCTTTACATCCTTGAACAGGCAAAAAAAACTTCAATTATTATATTTAACGAAGCGCATTACAATCCAAGAAATAGAGTATTTGTCGTGTCTTTATTGCACTCTTTGAAAAATATTGGATATTCTGTTTTTGCAGCGGAAACTTTTTCAAATAAAAAGTCTTTTGGCAATATTCAACATCCATCTCTTGAAACGGGATATTATAGTGCTCAACCTCAGTTTGGAAACATGATAAGACTAGCCGTTAAATTAGGTTATAAATTATTGCCATATGAAGATACAACACTTTACAAAAGACATAGGGAAATGGAAGAGGCTACAAATATTGCGAATTTTCTGTCCAACAATCCAAATTCAAAAATAATTATCTACTGTGGATTGGATCATATTTTTGAAACTCCAATTGCTATGAATCAAAAGGATAGCCTTCATTTTATGGCAAATATTTTAAAAAAGATGACTAAGGTTGATCCATTTACGGTGGATCAGGTTTATTTAAGAGAACGAAGCAATTTTCACTTGGAACGACCAGAACGTCAACTACTTAATTCAGATAAGTATGCACTGTTTCAATACCCGAATGGTAAAATATTTTCCATGAAATATACGGATGTTTCCTTATATACACCAGCTACAAAAACAAAATACAATAGACCTTCTTGGATATTTGAAAATCATATGTTGCCATTATTCTTACCAATCAATAAGATAAAAATATCATTTCCAATAATGGTAAAAGTGTATTTAAGATCTGATAATGTGAATAATGCAATCCCTATTGATGTCCTTGAAGTTAAAAATAAATTAGACTTAAATCGAACGGCATTGGCTGTATACCCAAAATCTGATTATCAAATAGTAGTCAATAATGAAAAAAATGAAGTATGCTCATTTTACGTAGGTAATTAAAAAATGCACTTAGAATAAAAATGAGGCATTTAATGTAAATAAAATTACATTTGTTAGACATTCACCTAATGTATAACATATGCGATCTTTTTCTACCCTCATGCTGATTGTAGTATTGGCTATATCTGCGTGTTCAAAAAATGAGAACTTAATATCTTCAAACAATCAAGACAAGGTTCGTGATTTTTCTTTTGTAAATAAGAATGGTGATATTATCGGAGATTCATTAACGTGGACAACTTATTTATCGATTTCCGTTCAAAATAATGATGATACTTCCTTATTTAATTATAAATGGAAAATAGGCGATGCGGATAATAATATATCTGACTATACAAAAACTCCAAGTATAATTTACAATATGCCAGGAACGTATATTGTAAAAAGGTATGCATATAATAAATCGAATAATGATTTGGTTGATTCTACGTCCAGAACTGTTTTCGTAGCAAATAGAACGTTAAAAGATATAAAAATTGATCTCTTAGACTGGACGAAAGTTTTTGGAGAGGTTGATATTCCTGCCGATGCAAAAATTGATTTATTTGCAAGAATATATAAGGATGTCAAAAATTCAAATAATGATTATATTTTTAACAATGCAGAAGTTTTGATGGAGAGTGATACATTAAAAAATATAGCGAACAATACAACTAATATAATCTTTGAATCCAACAATCAACGCTCACTTTATATGAGCATCAATAACAGTTTGCATGCGTTATACGGAATTTATAATGGAAAAGTATATTTACTTGCGGCGGATTGGTTTAGTGGTATTGGAGGCAGTATGAGTGAAACGTATGGTCCAAATAACGCTTATATAACATCTACTTATACTACCAGTACGGGCTCCGGTATTATGGCTTTTGATGGCGTTTTTGATTTCACGAAATAAAATTTTTAATTTCTTACTTTGGCTCGGCGCCAGCATTAGCGAAGCGCTGCTGGTGTTTTTTTTCACACTAGCATCGCTCGTTCCTCACTAAACTAATGTTTGCGCGCGATGAGAGAAAGTATGCTCTATTGCAAATTATTGTCGAGGATTTTTTCTACTACGCCAATATCTGAGTTGCCGGCATATCGTACAATTCCATGAGTATCAATAAGAACAAGTTGAGGAAAACCATCAACTCCATAGGCTTTTGTTACGATTCCCGTGACATCATATAATGTTCTATAATCGGGATTATGTTTTTTATAAAAAACATCTATGTCCTTTTTTGAATCGTACCTATTTATCCCTATTAAATTCAATTTATTTTGATATTTTTTCATTAATTCATTCAGTTTTGGTACGGAAGCAATGCATGGACCGCAGTTCTTCATCCAAAAATCCAATAATATAACTTTACCTTTCAAATTTTTAAGTTGCAATGAGTCAGAACTATCATAAAATGGTAAGCTCCAATCCGGAGCGGAAACATTTGGCTTAATTAGCTCTAGTTTTTTCTTGGATATAATTTTAAAATCATTTGCATATGTCGAAAAATACCAAGATAATTCACCAGGAGCTGCAACGTTATTTTTAATATTCGAAAACGTTGTTGTCATAAAATCCTTTGGCTCTGCATCATTTTTTTGAATTACAGCAATTGGCAGATATGTGGTTTTGTCTATAATGATATGATATAGAAAATCCCTTTTCAATGTGGTAGGTGTTGTTTCGTTTCCAAATCCGTTGAGTGTTTTATTGTGTAGAGTACAAGTAACTTCAAGATAGGATTTACCAGATATTAGCGTATCTGTTATCCTTTTTTCAACACTGCTATCAGCAATAAATAAAGAAAGTCCGTTTCTAAGGGTGAAAAGAGAATTTACAAAAAAAGAAAGATTTACAAATGAATTATAGTTGGGTTTGAAGGCAATCTCCATCGTCCTATCTTTTTTATCCATTAAAAAGGACTCATTTCCGTTATAAATTGTTTTATAGGCAGCCGTCTCTAATTGAAAAGTAGGGTTTAGTTGACTAAAATCAATGTAGGACGTACCTGAAAATTTATTGTGATAATCTTCCGAAGCATAATTAGTCTCACGAGAGTAATTATAACTTACTTTTCCTAAATGCTTAAGATTTTGAGACACTAATTGTAAAATACTATGGATTGATTCTGAATTTTGCCCGTAGGCATTATTAGAAAGTATTTCAATAAGCATTAAGACAATTGGAAGAATGATCCTTTTCATTTTGAATGAGCGTTTTGTTTAAGACATATTCAGAATAAAAAAGTTGTAACAGGCACTTGTTCTTTAATTATCAAATCATCCAAATCAAACTATTACGACAAATATTTTCCAACAATTGGTACTCTTCTACCGACGCCATAAGCTTTAGGTGAAATTCGGATAATGGGGCAAAATTGATTGCGTTTGTATTCATTGGTATTCACCATTTTCAATGTACGATCGACCAATGCTGGATCGTAGCCCAATGCTTTAATGTCGTTCGGTCCGTTACGTTTTTCAATATATTGGAATAAGATTTGATCCAAAACTTCGTAATCAGGTAAGCTGTCGCTATCTTTTTGATTGGGTCTTAACTCTGCGCTGGGAGCTTTTGTAATAATATTTTCTGGAATGATTTCTTCATTTCGATTGATGTATCTCGCCAAAGCATATACTTGCAATTTGTAACAATCTCCTAATACGCCAAGACCGCCAGCCATGTCGCCATACAAAGTGCCATAACCGGTACTTAGCTCACTTTTATTACTGGTATTCAATAAGATATATCCCAATTTGTTGGCAATTGCCATCAATAAATTGCCTCTTGTTCGGCTTTGAATATTCTCTTCTGCTACCGAGAAAGGACGATCTTCAAATATGGGTTGGAGTTCAGATAAAAAGGATTCGTAGATTTTATCAATATGAATAATATCGTAAGGGTTGTTCAGATTTTCACTCAAACGAACTGCATCGTCTACTGAATGGCTTGTAGAATAAGGTGATGGCATCAATACCGCACGTACATTTTCCGGACCCAAAGCCTCACATGCTAATGCAATAGTCACCGCGCTATCAATACCCCCAGACGAACCAATAATGGCTTGCTTGAATTTCATTTTTTGGAAATAATCTCTAATTCCCAAAACTAAAGCGTCATAAATTGCTGCAATATTTAATGTCGGCTCCAATTTTTCCAATACATTTTCCTTGTCGGCAACTTGAATCGCAGGTATTTGAATATTACCTTCTACGGAATTATTGTCTTTCAAAATAGCTCCATCCAAAACTTCTACAAAAGATGGGAATTCTTTAATTACATTTCCCGCTTTATCAAAAATCAAAGATGCACCATCGAAGATAACTTCCGTTTGGCTACCGACCGTATTGCAATAAAACATCGGAATGCCATATTTTTTCACATTTGCTTTTACAATGGCTTTACGATTGGTGGCATGATTATAATCGAATGGCGAAGCACTTAGATTAATCATCACATCCGGATTTTGCTTGGTCAACACATCCATCGGACATTCCGTATACAAAGGATTATCTCCCAGATTCCAAATATCTTCACAAATTGTAATTGCCAATTTTTTACCTTTAAATTCTACAACTTTCCATTCGTGTGCAGGTTCAAAATAACGATCTTCATCGAAAATATCGTAGGTGGGCAAAAGGGTTTTATGTATTTCCGCTTTGATTTCCCCTTCGTAAAGGAAAAATGCCGCATTAAAAAGGTTTTTTCCCTGAATTTCTGGATTGCGCGCTGGTCCGCCTACCAAAACCGCAATATCGGTGGCTGCTTGTTTGATTTGCTCGATACATGCATAACTTCTATCAACAAAATCTTTGAATTCCAAAAAATCCCTAGGCGGATAACCGCAGATGGACAATTCGCCGAATACAATTAAATCGGCATGTTGTGCTTTTGCCTCTGCGATGGCTTGTAAGATTTTTTCGGTATTAGATTCAAAATTTCCAATATGATAATTTTGTTGCGCGAGTAGGATGTTCATAAATGCGTATTATTTTTCTTAAAACAGATGGTGTGTTTTTTTCGTACGAACAACTAATTTTACCGCATGAAAAAAATCTTATTTTTTATCTGTCCGCTTATTTTACTTTTTGGATGTAAAGATAAAAAAAGAAATGTGCCCGATGTCTCAAATGTAAAAGCTTCGTTGAAAGTTGTCCGTTTTGAACAAGATTTATTTGCACCGGCAAATGAAAATATCGATCAAAAATTAGGACAATTGGATGCCAAATATGGCAATTTTACGAAAGATTTTTTGTACAATATTGTTGGGATTCCTCCATTTCCAGATAGCGTGAGAATGCATTTGCCCACATTTATACATGATTATCAATCCATTAATGATTCCGTGCAGGTTCATTTCAAAGATTTGAATAAAACTCTGGAACCTTTACAATTAGCTATGAAATTGATTCATGTGTATTTTCCATTTTACAAAGCGCCTGATAAATTGATCACATTTGTTGGCCCCTTCGATGGTTATGGCAATGTGTTAACAAGCTCCGGAATGGCAGTCGGATTGCAGATGTATTTGGGTAAAGATTTCCCTGCTTACAATACGGAATATATACAGACGATTTATCCAGCCTATATTACGAGACGATTTGAACCCGAATATTTGCCAGTGAATTGTGTCAAAAATCTTATTGAAGACATGTATCCCAATAAATCTCAAAGTTTGCCTTTGGTACAGCAAATGATTGAAGCGGGTAAGAGGATGTATGTATTGGATCAATTGCTACCTTATGTCGCAGACACGGTAAAAATTGGTTACACAAATGATCAATTGGAAGGTAGTTACAAAAGAGAAGAAGCGATTTGGAATTATTTTACTGTAAATAATTTATTGTATTCCATTGAGTTAGATGAAACTCGGGAGTATGTTAATGATGGACCCAAAACAAACGCATTAGGAGAGGACTCGCCTGGTAATATTGGTACATTCATTGGCTGGCAGATTGTCAAGAAATGGATGGAAAAAAATGAAAAAACTACCTTAATTCACTTAATGGATACCCCTGCAGATCAAATATTTAAAGAGGCAAAATACAAACCACATTAGTGGAGTGAGCCGTGAGGAAGATATCTTTATAGCTATCATTTAAGGAATACATTATTGAGAATTTAATTTTATCTATTTGATTGAATATGAATGAAAAAACAAATTTGCACGTAAATTGTTACTATTGAAAAGTTGATAAAATAACCTACAAAATGAAAAAAGTAAACATTGAAGAACTTTTGGGAAAAGAAGCCGAAAGTTTGCTCCAACACAAATGTACCACGATACCCTCCTCTTCTTTGCACTTGCCATCGCCCACTCATGTGGAAGATATTTTTGGGATTTCCGATAGGAATGTACAGACTTTGCGTAATATAGAAGCTTTGTACAGCAGTCGAGGTAGACTAGCCAATACAGGTTATGTATCTATTTTACCTGTGGATCAAGGGATTGAGCATAGCGCAGCCGCTTCATTTGCACCAAATCCTATATATTTTGATAGTGAAAATATTGTCAAGTTAGCCATTGAAGGTGGATGTAATGCTGTAGCTTCCACCTTCGGCGTATTGGGTTCTGTCGCTCGAAAATATGCACATAAAATACCCTTTATCGTAAAGATTAATCACAATGAATTATTGACTTATCCAACCAAATATGATCAGATTATGTTTGGTACGATTAAAGAAGCTTGGAATATGGGGGCGGCCGCAATTGGTGCAACGATTTATTTTGGTTCGGATAATAGCGATAGGCAGATTGTGGAAGTTTCACAGGCATTTGAATACGCGCATGAACTAGGTATGGCGACGGTGTTGTGGTGCTATTTGCGTAATAATGATTTTACAAAAGACAAAATAAATTACGAAACTTCGGCGGATCTTACTGGACAGGCTAACCACATCGGTGTGACGATCAAAGCGGATATTATTAAGCAAAAGCAACCTACCAATAACGGAGGGTTCACTGCTATTGGTTTTGGAAAAACAAATCCATTGGTATATTCCAAATTAACAACAGAAAATCCAATCGATCTTACCAGGTATCAATTAGCCAATTGTTATATGGGAAGATTAGGATTGATCAATTCGGGTGGAGAATCTAAAGGGGATAGCGATCTTGCAGAGGCGGTACGAACTGCTGTAATTAATAAGAGGGCAGGAGGTACTGGCTTAATTAGTGGTAGAAAAGCATTCCAAAAATCTATGAAAGATGGGGTTGCTCTATTGAACGCCATTCAAGATGTGTATTTGGATGCGAATATTACGATTGCATAATACATTAAGAACTTATCCAAAAGCCCTTCAAATTTTCTGAATTTGAAGGGCTTTTGGATGTCTAAGGTTGAGGCAAATCTTTTTAATTAATTTCCATTTTGATTTTCTTTATTTCCATAATAAATGGCAATGATAAGACATAACAAAACTGGAATTAAATCTACAATATGATGAAGCATGGTATATTTATTTGTTTAAAGCAAATGTCTAAAATACCTATAACTTCTTAAAAAGACTTCTATAATCGGCATATAATGAAGGGGATTTGGTCAATTATTCATGTTTTTTAGCTTTTAATTCAATTCTAATTTAGTAACGTTTCCATTTACATCTGTTACCTCTAACTCCAATTTTTGAAAGGATTGTTTTTTAAAATGAACTGCAATATTTTCCGATGAGCCAGATAATAAAGAAATGTAATTGTCGCTCCATTTAGCAGAATGAATTTCTTCGCCATCTGCAATTAATTGAAGATTAAGGAAAAATGCCAAGTTCGACCCAGCATTTTTTACAGTAAAATCAAATGAATTTACATCTGACTTGTTTTGGGTTATTGTAATATTTGGTGCCGGCAACTTTTCAATATCTCCGTAATTATTCTGCTCATTTAACCAATATACATTTTTAGAAATGCTATTTCCATGAGCGTCATTTAATTGCAAAAAAACGTATTGCAAATTATTTTTACCTACCATCCATTTAGATAAATTACCCAAAATCTTTACAGCAGAAGAATCCGAATTAAACTTGGAAAAGGATTGCTTTTTAATTTCTTTTCCCAATGCATCAATTAAACTCACATTCGCAGTAAATGATTGATTTTCATAAGATTTATTAATAATTTCAATATCCGAATTTTTTGGATTTAACTGGATGTGAATAGGTGCACAAGCATTTTGCATCGCATAAAAACCCGCATTTGGTTGCAAATACCAATCATAAATTTGCCAAATTACGCTTGGGAAAGCGGCATTTAATTTCCACAACATGACACCGCCGTTTTCATTCAATTTGTGTTGTGCTGCTTCAAATATACCTTGATAACCCACCCAATTCATCAGTTGCATTTTAGTAGAAAAATCATTCAGAGAACTAGGCTGGCCATAATATTGAACCATTTTATTATAATAGTCATCATATTTTCCCGCCCCTGTTGCGGCGTCATGATAACCCCAAGTATGGTTGAGTGGATAAGGTAAGGTAGTATCCCAAGTAAGATTAGGAATTATTTTGGGCAAAGTACTCATCGGCGGTTGAGATGGAATTCCCGTCTCATCTTTAAATACCCAATCTCTCGCAGTGTCCGCCAACCAGAAATAATCACTTGGCTTTTTCCATGCGTAAGGTCCACCACTATATACACCAGAAGGCTGATTATCTGGGTATGAGCCTTGCCAACCTTTGGGTAAATGTGCAAAACCGGACGAACTAGGGATAAAAGGTCTAGTACCATCCAACGTAATTACATTATTACGCATCACATCATATAATTCTTTGCGCGCGTGACCTTCATTTCCTCCTGTCCAAACCAATAAGGATGGATGATTACGAATGCGATAAATCGTGCTAATGACATTTTGGGTAAATACATTGCCTTGCAAAGGCCAGTCGGATGAACCTTTAAATTCTCCTTGTGTATCGCCAGTTATCCAAAAATCACTCCATACAAGCAAACCAAGACGATCTGCAATATTCCAAAAATTGTCAGGAGGAGTAATGCCGCCGCCCCAAATACGAACTAAATTAACATTGGCAGTTTTACATAATTGTAATTCTTCTTCATAACGCATAGAATCTCGGTTGACCAGTAAATCAGGCACCCAAGCACCACCAACTAAGTACACTCTTTTGCCATTTACATAAAAATCCCTGCGGGTAACTCCTCTTTCGAGTTTAGCTGTAGATGATACGGTACGAATGCCAAATTGAATATGATTGGTATCCGAAATTGCATTGTCATAGGTGACTTTAGCAGTGATATTATATAGATTAGGATTACCGTAACCAACTGGCCACCAGAGTTTTGGATGGGAGATATGTAATTGAGCAAATTTTTCGGGTGAGAAATTTAGCTCTTGTGTTTGATTTTTATCTAAATGAAAATTTCGGGTTAGATGAATGGTGTTACCAGCGAATTTTTCTGGTGAAATGATAATTTCTAATATCCCATTTACCTCTTTTTCCGAGTGATTTGCAAGGGTGTAAGCTGCATTTACCAATGCTTTAGTCGTATCATTGTTCTCAAATTTTGTAGTTATATGTGGTTTTTCTAATGAAATTGCCCCTATTGTTTTTACAAATACCGGTTGCCAGATGCCCATATTGCGATCACGTACTGGAGGCATCCAGTCCCAACCAACAGAGGATAACATAGTTACATTTTTTCCAATATCTCCGGTTGGTCCGCCATTTAAAAAGAAAGGTCCAAGTGCTTTCAGTTGTTCCGAATCGGGTTCGCCAGGATAATCCAATGGATAAATTTTAACGGCTAAATAATTCATTTGCCCAGCGTGGGCTGCTTTGGTGATGTTAATTTCATACTCGGCAAACATGCCCACCATTTGCGAACTATCAGCGACTTTTTCACCATTTACCCAAACCTCTGCACGATAATTAATTCCTTTAAAATCGAGTAAATAAGTTTTATTCGATGCTTTTTCAAGCGTAAAACTCGTTCGATACCAATAAGGCTTTTTCCAGGGATTTTCCTCATTTGGTAAATACGAATATTGGGATAAGCTGTACTTGGTATTAAAGGAATCAGATGCGTCTGGAATATACATATTATTCATTCCTATATATGGATTGGGGTAAATATGATTGTCTACTAATCCTTTTAAAACGGTAGATGGTACATTCACGGGAAACCAATAACTAGAAGATTTGCAATCTCGAGAAGATAAAAGTATGCCATCTTGCTTCACTTGAGAGGATGATTGCATATAAAAGTGCGTCAATTTTTGAATTTGCTGTGCATTAGTTTTGGATAAAAAACACAAACAAAGGATTCCTGATAAGAAGTTAGAGACTTTATGCATAATGTAGTAGAATAGAAAATATGAGCTCTAAAGTTACAAATAAAAATGTGTGCCACAATTTGATTATCTTCGCTAGATAAGTTCTTAGATTGTCAAAATCTGGATAAAAAAGGTGAAATATTAAAATAATCCACAATTTTTTCAAAAAAAGTGGAAAAATAATTTGCTTATTCGAAAACTAGGTTTACCTTTGCGCTCCCAATGACAAAATTGGGTTTACGCTATGTCTCAAAGAATCAGAATTAAATTACAGTCTTACGATCACAATTTGGTAGATAAATCTGCTGAAAAAATCGTTAAAACAGTTCGTGGTACAGGTGCAGCCGTAACAGGTCCTATTCCTTTACCTACTCACAAAAGAATTTTCACTGTATTGCGTTCTCCACACGTAAACAAAAAGAGTCGCGAGCAGTTCCAATTAGCTACACACAAACGCTTGTTGGACATTTACACTTCTTCTTCTCGTACAGTAGATGCATTGTCTAAATTAGACTTACCATCTGGTGTTGAGGTTGAAATCAAAGCTTAACAGCTTTATCTCTCCGAGATTTTAGTGTAATAAATTCTTTGTATCATCTCTCAATCAATCCGCGCATAACGGATGAAAAAAGAGCTCTGAATTGTAAACCATCCTAATTCTAAACAAAAATTAGGATACATATTAAACAGGCCCTTCGAGGTTTGTTTACTGCCGGTACTTCCAAGTTGTAGAACAAGAACGGAAAAGGTCGTCAGGAAACAGGAGATTGAAACCCCGCAAACGCGCAGGGGTTGTCTCAACAAC
This sequence comes from Rhizosphaericola mali, assembly GCF_004337365.2. GTDB lineage: Bacteria > Bacteroidota > Bacteroidia > Chitinophagales > Chitinophagaceae > Rhizosphaericola > Rhizosphaericola mali. Next base: position 4,286,252 of record NZ_CP044016.1, read on the forward strand.
CTAGAGGGGCGCAAAAGCGCACGTAATGAAAGGTATTATTGGAAAAAAATTGGGGATGACCAGCATCTACGGACCAGAAGGCCGTCAGATTGCCGTTACCATCATTGAAGCTGGTCCCAATGTTGTAACTCAAGTTAAAACTAAAGACTCTGATGGTTACAACGCTTTACAACTTGCATTTGGTGACAAGAAAGAAAAAAATGCTACCAAAGCTGCTATCCAACACTTCGCAAAAGCCAACACTTCGGCTAAAAAAGTTGTAAAAGAATTTCGTGATTATTTTGAAGAAAAAACACTTGGTGATACTATCACAACTGAAATATTCGCAGAAGGCGAATCTGTTGACGTTGTAGGTATATCCAAAGGTAAAGGATTTCAAGGTGTCGTTAAACGTCATGGATTCCATGGTGTAGGTGAAGCTACACACGGACAACATGATCGTGATCGTGCGCCTGGTTCTATTGGTGCATCATCTACTCCTTCTCGTGTATTGAAAGGTATGCGTATGGGCGGTCGTATGGGTAACGACAGAGTTAAAATGAAAGGCCTTAAAGTCGTAAAAATATTCCCTGAGAAAAATTATATCTTGGTAAGCGGATCAGTACCAGGTCATATTGGTTCTATCGTTTTCATCCAGAAATAATCTTAATCTGAACAACAATGCAATTAGAAGTTTTAAATACAAAAGGAATTACCACTGGTAGATCAGTTGAATTACCAGATGAAATATTCGCAGGCGAACCTAACGATCACGTAATATACTTGGCCGTTAAACAATATTTAGCTGCACAACGTCAAGGCACTCACAAAGTGAAAACACGTGCTGAAGTTAAAGGTTCTAGCAAAAAATTACACAAACAAAAAGGTACTGGTGGTGCTCGTAAAGGTAACATCCGTAACCCTTTATATAAAGGTGGTGGTACTGTATTCGGTCCAAAACCTCACAGCTACACTTTCAAATTAAACAAGAAAGTTAAAGATTTAGCAAAAATTGGTGCGTTGACTTACAAAGCTAAAGATAGCGCAATCCTTGTAGTAGAAGACTTCAATTATGAAGCTCCAAAAACTAAACAATTTGTTGAATTAATTAACAATTTGAAAGTAGAAGGTAAAAAAGCATATTTCGTATTCGCAGGATATGATGAAAATGTTTACTTAAGCATGCGCAACATCCCTACTATCTTAGGTTCTAGCCTAGCAGATATCAATACTTATGACATCATCAATTCAGATGTTTTAGTATTCGTAGAAAGCGCAGCAAAAGTATTTACTGAAGTTGAAGAAGCAGTAGCTTAATTTACCATCTTTTAAAGCAATTAAAATGAAAATTACTGATATTTTAATCAAGCCAATTCTTACAGAAAAAGCTAATGCTCAGCAAGAAACGCTTCGCAGATACGCTTTCAAAGTAAACAGAAAAGCAAATAAGCTTGAAATTAAATCTGCCGTTGAATCTTTCTACGGAGTGAATGTAATTGCTGTAAATACAGTAGTCGTTCCAGGAAAAAATAAAACACGTTACACAAAAGCTGGATTTATCAAAGGTGTAAAACCTGCATATAAAAAAGCTTATGTAACTGTAGCTGAAGGCGAAGCAATCGATCTTTACGCTAGCATTTAATTTAAACTGATTTTATAGTACGCGGAGCTGAAAAATCTGCACAAAAGAATATAAAATGGCATTAAAAAAATACAGACCAATGACAGCAGGTACCCGTTGGAAAATCGGGAATGCCTATGCTGAAATTACAACTAACAAACCTGAAAAAAGTTTGTTAGCTCCAAAAAAGAAAACTGGTGGTCGTAACAGTTCCGGTCGTAGATCTATGCGCTATATCGGTGGCGGTCACAAACAACATTATCGTATCATAGATTTCAAAAGAGACAAGAGAGAAATCGAAGCAAAAGTTGTATCTATTGAATACGATCCAAACCGTACAGCATTCATCGCATTGTTGGAATACACTGATGGTGAAAAAAGATATATCATTGCTCCTCAAGGTCTTCAAGTAGGTACTACTCTTATCGCAGGTGACGCAGTTGCTCCAGAATTGGGTAATGCTTTGAAATTGAAAAATATTCCTTTAGGTACTGTAGTTTATAATATCGAATTACAACCAGGAGCAGGTGCTAAATTGGCTAGAAGTGCAGGTGCTTCTGCTCAATTAGCTGGTAAAGAATCAAAATATGCGGTTATCAAAATGCCTTCTGGTGAGTTGAGACGTGTATTGATCGAATGTTATGCAACTGTTGGTATTGCTTCCAATGGAGATCATCAATTGATCAAACAAGGTAAAGCAGGTGCTAACCGTTGGAAAGGTATCCGTCCTCGTGTTCGTGGTGTTGCCATGAACCCAGTAGATCACCCAATGGGTGGTGGTGAAGGTAAATCTTCAGGTGGACACCCTCGTAGCCGTACTGGTAAATATGCTAAAGGTGAAATTACTCGTAAGAAGAAAGGATCCGATAAGCTAATTATACAAAGAAGAAACGGTAAGAAATTAGCAAAATAATTCAATCATTGTTAAAATTGCCCAATTTGAATAAGTTGGATAAATAAACAAAAAGCAAAATAGAATATGCCTCGTTCAATTAAAAAAGGTCCTTACATTGATTTTAACTTAGAAGCAAAAGTTATTGCAATCAACGAAGGAACTGCAAAAAAATCTGTTATCAAGACTTGGAGCCGTAGATCTACTATTTCTCCTGACTTTGTAGGACACACATTTGCAGTACACAACGGCAACAAATTTATTCCTGTATACGTTACAGAATTTATGGTTGGCCACAAATTAGGTGAATTTGCTCCAACAAGAAACTTCAGAGGTCACGCTGGTAGCAAAAAATAGTTTTAAGTAAATCGCCTTTTTTAAGAAGGCATACAACTAAAGAAAATGGAAGCAGTAGCTAAATTAAGAAATTATCCTACAGGTCCTCGCAAAATGCGTTTGTTGGCTGATGTAATCCGCGGAATGGAAGTGGAAAAAGCACTTAACATTTTGGAATTCCATCCTCAAACGAATTCAGTGCCTTTAGCAAAATTGCTAAAGAGTGCAATTGCCAATTGGGAACAAAAAAACAATGGTGAAAGCGCAGCTGATGCAAACCTTATTGTTAAAACTGTATTTGTAGATGGTGGTCGTACATTGAAACGTATGCGTCCAGCACCTCAAGGTCGTGGTTACAGAGTACGTAAACGTAGCAACCACGTTACTTTAGCAGTAGACAAAAAAGCTGTAGATAATAAATAAATAATTATAACCAGTGTGTATGTCACATGAGATACACACTATTATCAAACTTACGAAATGGGTCAAAAAGCAAATCCAATTGGTAACAGGTTAGGTATCATCCGTGGATGGGAAAGTAACTGGTATGGTAGCAAAAAAGAATATGCTAACCGTTTGATCGAGGATAACAAAATCAGAAAATACCTTACTGCTCGTATCAGCAAAGGTGGTATCGCTAGAATTGTTATCGAACGTACTTTAGGTAAATTGATCGTTACTATACATACTTCTAAACCAGGTATTATCATTGGTAAAGGTGGTAGTGAAGTGGATCGTATCAAAGAAGAATTGAAAAAATTGACTGGCAAGTCTGATGTTCAAATCAACATTCTTGAAATACGTCGTCCAGAAACTGATGCAGCTATCGTAGCAGATACAATCGCTCGTCAAATCGAAAACCGTATTAATTACAAACGTGCTATTAAAATGGCGATCGCTTCTGCATTACGTATGGGTGCTGAAGGTATCAAAGTTAAAGTTGGCGGCCGTCTAGGTGGTGCTGAAATAGCTCGTCGCGAAGAAATTAAGCAAGGTCGTGTACCTCTACATACTTTCCGTATGGATATTGATTATTCTAACGTATATGCAATGACTGTATATGGAAAAATCGGTATTAAAGTTTGGATTTGTAAAGGTGAAGTTCTTGGAAAAAGAGATTTAAACCCTAATATCTTAAGTGGTAAAGATGCTGCTAACGATAGAAGAGGTGGATTCGAAGATCGTCGCGGTAACAATGATCGCCGTGGTGATAGAAGAGAACGTAGACATAACAATTAATATCTGATTCAGTCGAAAGACTGGATTATGAAATTAAATATTACTTAATCGAACGTATTAAAATGTCTTTTTCATTAAAGACTAAGGAGGGCTAATAATGTTACAGCCAAAAAGAACAAAACACAGAAAATCACAAAAAGGACATCCTCGCAATGTTACCAAGAGAGGAGCTACCATCGAATTTGGTTCTTATGCCTTAAAAGCAATTGAGCCAATTTGGATGAATAACCGTCAATTGGAGGCAGCTCGTCAGTCTTTGACACGTGCTATGAACCGTGAAGGTAACGTTTGGATTAGAATATTTCCTGATAAACCTATTACTCGTAAACCAGCTGCGGTACGTATGGGTAAAGGTAAAGGTAACCCTGAATTTTGGGCTGCTGTAGTCGATCCAGGTCGTATCATATTTGAAGTGGATGGCGTATCTCTTGAGGTAGCTAAAGAAGCTTTCAGATTAGCTTCTCAAAAACTTCCAATTAAAACCAAAATGGTTATTAGAAGAGACTTGGTAACTGATTAATAAAAAAGTTCATTTACCCTCAAAAGTAAGTGACAGAACAATATTCAAATATAAATACCATGGCAAATAAAGCTGTAGAATTTAATAAAAGCCTTCAAGGATTAAGCGCTGAAGATTTGAATGCAAGACTTGTTGAAGAAGAATTGCGTTTGAAAAAAGTAGAATTTGCACATGCAATTTCTCCTTTGGAAAATCCAATGACGATCCGTAGCCTTAGAAGGGATATTGCCCGTATAAAAACTGCCTTGGCTGCGAAGTCAAAAGCTTAATTTTAAAGAAGAACGAGCGCATTTTTCTGCGCTTGCATAGGCAAAGAAAAAATAGTGCTCGACAGAGCGTAAAGCTTAAAATATAGTATAATGGCTGAAAGAAATTTGCGTAAAACAAGAATAGGTGTTGTTAGCAGCAACAAAATGACAAAATCAATCACAGTTGCTGTTGAAAGAAAAGTAAAACACCCTATTTATGGTAAGTTCCTTAAAAAAACTACCAAATTCCATGCTCACGATGAAAACAATGAATGTAACATCGGAGATACTGTAAAGATCATGGAAACTCGTCCTCTTTCTAAAACGAAACGTTGGAGATTGGTGGAAATCGTTGAAAAAGCTAAATAGTTTTTACAACACATGCTGTTGCAGATTCAAATACATTGTGACAGCCTCTGAATAAAGTTAATCATTGCTCGACGATACATAGTATCAGAGAGCTAAAAGTAAAATAAAATGATTCAGCAAGAAAGTAGGCTAAATGTAGCCGACAATAGTGGAGCAAAAGAAGTACTTTGTATTCGTGTTCTTGGCAACTCTGGTCAAGATTATGCTCATATTGGAGACAAAATAGTTGTTACTATTAAGTCTGCTATACCAGCAGGTAACGTAAAAAAAGGTACTGTTTCCAAAGCTGTAATTGTACGTACCAAAAACAAATTGCGTCGTAAAGATGGATCTTATATCCGTTTCGATGACAATGCAGTAGTATTATTGAATGCTTCTGATGAACCTCGTGGTACACGTATCTTCGGACCAGTAGCGCGTGAATTGCGTGATAAAGGTTATATGAAGATTATATCTTTGGCTCCAGAAGTATTGTAGTATCAATGAAACTACGCTAAATAATATTTTTCATTTTTTTAAATTATCCCATAAGGGATCCAGGGTATGAGTAATAGATTTAAACCCAAATACAATATAAAAAAAGGCGATCAAGTTGTAATCATCGCAGGTGATGATAAAGATTTGAAAAAACCACGTACTGTATTGGAAGTAATTTTGGATAAAGGTCGTGTATTAGTTGAAGGAGCTAATATCGTAACTAAACATACTAAACCTTCTGCTCAAAATACTAAAGGTGGTATTGTAAAAGTAGAAGCTCCAATTGCCATCAGCAATGTCCAACTGTGGGATGCTAAAGCTGGTGCTCCGACTAAAGTTAAACGTACACGCCAAGACGGTAAAGTAATTCGTATTTCTAAAAAATCAGGGGAGGCTATAAAATAATGAGTACTGTAACTTACATTCCAAGGTTAGCAACTAAGTACAAAAATGAAGTTGTACCTGCCTTGGCTAAAAAATTCGAATACAAAAGCACCATGCAGGTTCCTAAATTGGAAAAAATCTGTATTAATCGTGGTGTTAATGGTGCAGTGGCTGATAAGAAATTAGTAGAAGTTTCTGTAGAAGAATTGACTTCTATTTCTGGTCAAAAAGCTGTACAAACTTTAAGTAAAAAAGATATTTCTAACTTTAAATTACGTAAAGGAATGCCAATCGGCGCTCGTGTAACTTTACGTGGCGTTAAGATGTATGAGTTCTTAGATCGTTTGATCTCTGTAGCTTTACCTCGTGTACGTGATTTTAAAGGTGTGAGTGATAAAGCATTCGACGGTAGAGGTAACTATACACTTGGTGTTACTGAACAAATCATTTTCCCAGAAATTGATATTGATAAAGTAACTAAGATTTCTGGTATGGATATCACTTTCGTTACTTCTGCTGCAAATAACGAAGAAGCATACGAATTGCTTAAAGCATTAGGTATGCCATTCAAAAATGCAAAGAAAGATAACAATTAATCATTTCATTTATTAGTGCCTTTCAAGGGCACTGATAATATTTAAATAGTGTAATTTATTATGGCTAGAAAATCAATTATCGCCAGACAAAAGAAAAGAGAAGAACTTGTAGCTAAGTTTGCTGATAAACGTGCAGCTCTTAAAGAAGCAGGTGATTACGCAGCTTTGGACAAATTACCTCGTAATGCGTCTCCAGTAAGATTGAAAAATCGTTGTCAATTGACTGGTCGTCCAAAAGGATATATGCGTTATTTTGGCTTAGCTCGTGTTATGTTCCGTGACATGGCTCTAGATGGTAAAATCCCAGGCGTTAAAAAAGCAAGCTGGTAAGCTATCTTTTGAAAGATATTTCTTTCTTCATTTTTTTATTAAATTTTTATTTCCAAAATTCCTTCTTAAGGAAGGTTAGGAGGTTTATTATATGTTAACTACAGATCCAATTGCTGATTTCCTTACTAGAATACGTAATGCTCAAATGGCAGGCCACCGTATTGTAGAAATTCCAGCGTCTAATCTAAAAAAACGTATTACTGAGATTTTGTATGATCAAGGTTACATTTTGAAATACAAATTCGAAGACGACAGCAAACAAGGTTTGATCAAAATCGCGTTGAAATATGACGTAGATACTAAACAACCTGCTATCAGAGTTTTAGAAAGAATCAGCCGTCCAGGTTTACGTCAATATTCTAAACCAGCTGATTTCAAAGCTGTTTTCAATGGTTTAGGTATCGCTATCATCTCTACATCTAAAGGTGTGATGACTGACAAGCAAGCAAAAAAAGAAAATGTTGGTGGTGAGGTTTTGTGCCGCATTTATTAATATTTTATTTATATGCGAAGATCTTGTATCTTCGCGCGCTCAAAAACTCCTGATACATTAAGGTGGACATACACATCTGATCGGTTGGGAGTTATTTTTAAATATATAAAACATATATTGTATGTCTCGTATTGGTAGAAGTCCAATCGCGCTTGCAAAAGGCGTGACTGTGAATGTTGCTAAAGATAACACAATCACAGTAAAAGGTCCAAAAGGTGAATTGATTCAAACTGTTGATAGCGATATCACGGTAGAAGTTAAAGATGAGCATATCTATCTAACTCGTCCTACTGATCAAATTCGTCATCGTGCATTGCATGGCTTATATCGTGCATTGTTGCATAACATGGTAGTAGGTGTATCTGAAGGTTATACAAAACAATTGGAATTGGTCGGTGTAGGTTATAAAGCCGCTAACCAAGGTAATGTTTTGGATTTATCTTTAGGTTATTCTCACAACATCATCATTGATGTTCCTAGTGAATTGAAAGTAACTACTCTTACTGAAAAAGGTAAAAATCCTTTGATTACATTAGAAAGTTATGATAAACAATTATTAGGTCAGGTCGCTGCTAAGATCCGTAGTCTTCGTAAACCAGAACCTTACAAAGGAAAAGGTGTTAAATACGTGGGTGAATTTATCCGTCGTAAAGCTGGTAAAGCTGCTGGTAAATAATTTTAAAAATAGATGCTTACGGCAACTTCCGTAAGCTTTAAATATAGCATAATGGCAAAAATTTCTAATAAACAAAAGATTCGTTACCGTATCCGCACTAAAATTAGCGGTACTGCAACAAGACCTCGTTTGGCTGTTTTTCGTAGTAATTCTGATATTTATCTTCAATTGATTAATGATGAAGAAGGGATCACTATCGCTGCTGCATCTACAAGAGATAAAGATATCGCTGCTCAAAAAGTAACTAAAAGCGAAAAATCTAAATTGGCTGGTGCTGCGATCGCTCGTAAAGCAACAGAAATTGGAATCGGTTCTATAGTTTTTGATCGTGGTGGTAATTTATATCACGGACGTGTTAAAGCTGTAGGTGATGGAGCTCGTGAAGGCGGTCTTCAATTCTAAAATATTTCATTTTTGATTTACGATTATCCTAGTCGTGAATCTGGAAGTAAACATTCCACATGATAGTGGATAATTCGTATATCGTAATCGTATTAAGAAATGTCTAAAGTAAACGAAAATAAAATAAAAACTACAGGCGATTTGGAATTGAAAGAGAAAGTAGTTTCCATCAATCGTGTAGTAAAAACAACTAAAGGTGGTCGTACATTTTCCTTCTCTGCATTAGTAGTAGTAGGTAATGGTAACGGTATTGTTGGTCAAGGTCTTGGTAAAGCTAAAGAAGTTCAAGAAGCTATTACTAAAGGTATTGATGATGCAAAGAAAAGCCTTATTAAAGTACCTGTACGTGGTGGTACTATCCCTCACGAACAATTAGCTAAATCTGGTGCTGCGAAAGTATTGGTTAAACCAGCTGCAACTGGTACCGGTGTAATCGCAGGAGGTAGCATGCGTGCCGTTTTGGAAAGCGCAGGTGTTACTGACGTATTGGCTAAAAGCTTAGGGTCTGCTAATCCTCAAAACGTGGTTAAAGCTACGATCAATGCATTAGCTCTTTTGCGCGAACCAATCCAAATTGCTAAAAAACGTAACATTAAATTGAGCAAAGTATTTAACGGATAATTTATTCTGTTGTAATATTTTACTTTATTTATAACAATATTCATACACCCTTCCAAAAGGTAACTATATGGCAAAGATTAAAGTAACTCAGGTTAAGAGCGGTATCGATCGTCCTGAGCGTCAAAAAAGAACTTTGAAGGCTTTAGGTCTTAAAAAACTTAACGCTTCTAAAGAAATTGAAGCTACTCCTCAAATTTTAGGTATGGTTAACGCAGTTAGCCATCTTGTAAAAGTTGAAAATATTGGAGAATAAGTTTCTTTAAATGTTTTTTATAGCTAATATGCATTTTTTGCGTATTAGCTTTTCTAGTTTTATATTTTTTAATCGCGAGGGGAGATTCCCCGTTAGTAAAAATCAAGGTAATGAAATTACACAATTTACAACCTGCAAAAGGTTCAATCCAAAAGAAAAAACGTTTAGGTAAAGGTGAAGCATCTGGTAAAGGTGGTACATCTACGAAAGGTAACAAAGGTGCACAAAGCCACGCTAGCTGGAAAATCAAAATTGGTTTCGAAGGTGGTCAAATGCCAATCCAACGTCGTACACCAAAACGTGGTTTCAAAAATCCAAATCATATTGAGTATAAAGTGTTCAACTTATCTCAAATTGAATCTTTGGTTGAAAAATATGGAATTAAAGAATTCACTTTGGACAACTTGTATGCTAATGCATTAATTAGCCGTACTGACAAAGTTAAAATTCTTGCAAACGGAGAAATCGCTTCTGCAGTAACCTTCAAAGTACACGCAGCAAGTGAAAAAGCTAAAGCAGCTGTTGAAGCAGCTGGAGGAAGTATTGAAATTATTAAATAATTTTTCCGATATTCGCCGGGCGCAAGCAAGATTTGCCTGCGTCCTTTTAGCTTAATGGTATTTATACTTTCAAAACCACTTCAGTGAAAAAATTTATTCAAAATATTAAAAACATTTGGGATATCGAGGAATTAAGAAGCAAAATCCTTGTTACCCTTGTTTTGGTTTTAGTTTATCGTTTTGGGACTCAGATTGTACTACCAGGTATTGATCCTAATAAAATACAAGCTGCAGCAGCTAATACGCGTAACAACGGTCTTTTAGGACTATTTGATACGTTTGCTGGTGGTGCATTTGCACAAGCTTCTATTTTGGCTTTAGGTGTGATGCCTTATATTTCGGCTTCTATTTTTATGCAATTAATGACCGTCTTGGTTCCTCAATTGCAAAAAATTCAAAAAGAAGGTGCTAGTGGTCAGAAAAAAATCAATCAATGGACGCGTTATTTAACAGTAATCGTTACGATTTTTCAAGCGGGAGCTTATGTAGCTTATTTGAAAAGTCCTGGTTATGCTGATGCATTGATTCCTGCATATTCTTCTTATTTCTTTGTTTCTACTATTATCATTTTAACTGCAGGTACATTATTTGTAATGTGGTTAGGTGAAAGAATACAAGATAAAGGTTTGGGTAATGGTACTTCTATCATTATCATGGTAGGTATCTTAGCTCGTTTACCACAAGCAATAATTCAAGAATTCCAAGCTAAGCAAGTTAAAGGTGCCGGTGGATTGTTAGTATTCTTGATTGAAGTTGGTATTTTGGTTGCAATTATTATGGGTTTGATCATCTTAGTTCAAGGTGTAAGAAAAGTGCCTGTAACGTATGCAAAACAAATTACTGGTAATAAACAAGTTGGTGGTGCTAGACAATTTTTACCATTGAAAGTAAATAGTGCTGGTGTAATGCCGATCATATTTGCGCAAGCGATTATGTTCTTACCTACATTGGTTTCTTTTACTAATTTGGATGCAAAATCAGGTATCATCGCAATATTCAGTGATCATAGTAATCCTTGGTATATGGTTATCTATGCGGTTATGGTGATTGGTTTTACCTTCCTTTATACTGCATTGATATTCAATCCTAAGCAAATGAGTGAAGATCTTAGAAGAAGCAATGGTTTTATTCCTGGTATTCAACCTGGTCAACCAACTGCCGATTTTATTGGAGCGATTATGGATAGAATTACATTCCCAGGTGCTGTATTTCTAGCCTTGGTGGGTATTCTTCCTGGATTTGCACAAAAATTGGGAGTTACGCAAGCATTCAGTTCTTTCTTCGGAGGTACTTCTTTATTGATTATGGTTGGTGTTGTTTTGGATACATTACAACAAATCGAAACACATTTGTTAATGCGCCAATACGACGGATTGATGAAAGGTGGTTCTCGTATCCATGGAAGACAGTCAATGACAACAGGCATTGCTGCTGGTATCGATAACAATTAGTATTTAATATTTGTAATTATAAACAACCTGTTAGGAGTATTCTAACAGGTTGTTGTTTTTTAGGAGGTAAGTTTATCATGTTGATAATAAAAAAAGATGAAGAAGTTGCTATAATGCAACAGAATGCAAGATTGGTAAGTTCGATGTTAGGTGAGGTTGCAAGTGTATTGAAACCTGGTATGACAACGATGCAGATTGATAAAATGTGTGCAGATATGATTGCAGACTTGAAGGGTGTGCCTACATTTTTGCATTATGGTGGATATCCGCATAATTGTTGTGCGTCAGTCAATGATGTGGTTGTTCATGGTTTTCCTAATGATGTAGAATTAAAAGATGGAGATATTGTATCCATCGACCTCGGTATTACCAAAGATGGTTATGTTGGCGAACATGCCTATTCTTTCATCATTGGTGAAGTGAGCGATGAAATCTTACAATTGGTGCGTGTGACTAAAGAATCCCTTTATATGGGTATTGCAAAAGCGATTAATGGAAATCGTGTGGGAGATATTTCGTATGCAATTGAAGAGCATACGCAAAAAAAATATGGTTACGGTGTTGTACGTGAATTAGTTGGTCATGGATTGGGTAAAACCATGCATGAAGATCCTTATGTACCAAATTATGGAAGGAGAGGAACTGGACCTAAATTGAAAGAAAATTTAACCATTGCGATTGAGCCAATGATTAATTTGGGAACAAGACAAGTGTACACGGATAAAGATGGTTGGACAATTAGAACGGCTGATGGAATGCCATCTGTACATTTTGAACACGATGTCTGTGTTAAAAAGAATCATCCATTAATTCTTTCTGATTATTCTTTGATTGAAGAGAAAGAAGTTAAGAATCCTAATTTGAATACCTCTTATTTCAAAGATTTCAAAATGCCTGTATTGTAATTTGATAAATATTTATACAAATGCAGAATATTTTACGCAATATTCTGCATTTTTGTTTTACGTATGTCTGTATATTCTGCAATTGTAATTGGTGGTGGTGCGGCTGGTTTTTTTACAGCAATCAATATTGTTGAAAATCAACCAGATGCAAAAGTTTTGATTATTGAAAAATCGACCAAATTGCTTTCTAAAGTTAAAGTGAGTGGTGGTGGTCGTTGTAATGTAACACATTTCGGTTTGGATTTACCTGAATTAGTGAAACGTTATCCGCGAGGAAAGAATTTTTTGAAAAAAGCATTTCATCAATTTAATACTTTAGATACGGAAAAATGGTTTGGAAATCATAGCGTAAAGTTACATGCCGAAAAAGATGGGCGAATGTTCCCAAGTACAAATGATTCTCAAACGATTATTGATTGTTTTTTAGCTGCGGTCAATAAATTACAAATTGAGATTAGAATAAATGTTGCGGTAGAATCCATAGTAAAAGAGGCAGAATATTTTAGTCTATTCACGTCCAAAGGCGAATTTAGAGCAAAAAATGTAGTTCTAGCATGTGGTGGATTTCCTAAAAAAGAACAGTTTGGATGGATTGAAAAATTGGGTTTGAAAATCAACGCTCCTGTTCCTTCACTATTTACCTTCAACATTCCTAATAATTCCCTTTCCAAATTAATGGGATTAAGTGTTCCGAATGCTAGAGTAAAAATTGCGGGTTCCAAATTAGTAGAAAATGGTCCATTGCTTATTACGCATTGGGGATTGAGCGGCCCTGTTGTGTTGAGACTTTCAGCTTGGGGGGCGCGAGAATTAGCAGAAAAGAATTATACATTTTCTATTGGAGTAAATTGGTTGGGAGAGATTAATGAAAATGAACTAAGAGAAAATTGGGTGGATCTCCGCAATCAATTTGCAAAGCAAAATATTGGCAAACATAATCCTTGGGAAATACCCAATCGGCTTTGGTTATATTTCTTGGAAACTGCGGATATTTCTCTTAATTCCAATTGGGCAGAATTAAAATCTGCACAACAAAATAAATTAATCCAAATACTTACCAATCAATCATTTGAAATCAAAGGTAAAACAACTTTCAAAGAAGAATTTGTTACTTGCGGAGGGGTTGATTTGCAAGAAATTGATGCCAATACGATGCAATCCAAAAAAATCGAAGGGCTATATTTTGCTGGTGAAATTATGGACATTGATGGGATTACTGGAGGCTTTAATTTCCAAAATGCATGGACAACTGGATGGATTGCTGCGAAGAATATAAGTAATCATATATAGCGTAGTTCATACTATATTAAACTTGCTAGAGATGCAAATGTCAAATCGTGAATACTGACATTTTATGAAAATCCCCGGACTATTTAAAACCTTTATTTTTCTTTGTTTAATATTTTGTAGTTGTGCCCGAGAGTTAAGTCTTGAGACGAATAATAACAAAGCGTCTGGATATCTAACCTCTGTCAATGTTCATGGAGATTATACTTTAGGTACGAATCTGACGGACAGTAATTATCTTACCGTATCAGCAATGTTTAATTCTCCAGGTAATTATAATATTGGGACGGATACGGTCTATGGTTATTGGTTTGCAGCTAGTGGATATATTTCTCACACAGGAATTTCTGATTTTCATATACCTAGTTTTGGTACGTTTTTAAAGGATGCCAATGCTGATTTTATAATACATTTTGATACGTCAATTTTACCTTTTTCAATTACTCCTTTATCAGCGGCATACGTCTTTGATGCTCCGTCTGGAAATTGTCCTACTATGGAAGTTTTTGGTACGTATAAACAAGGTGTTTCTTTGGCAACATCTGATTCTGTACGTATTCCTATAATAGTTACTCGCACAGGAAAATATACGATTCAGACATCAACCGTCAACAATATTCAATTCCATGATAGTGGCTCATTTGTGCATCTTGGGAAAGATACGCTTACCCTATACGGTAGCGGAACTCCAGCCACTATAGGAACTTACAATATACCCATTTCTGTGAGTAGTACTGCTTGCGATATTTCAATCCCAGTTGTTCCGAAAATTGATATGACCATGTACTGGTATTTTACAGCAGAGGGTGTGGTTCATAATGGATATATTCCAGATAGTTTGGTTATTGGAGGTACTGCTAACGATATAGAAATGATAGGTATTTCCGGTAAGGTGTTACCAGATAGTACCAATTCTGAATATGTTTATCCTTTTACATTAGGTTTTGGGCGAATCAAGAGCGATATTATACCAGGGACATATATTCCAAGTGCCCTACCATATAGTGATTTTTTTGCGTTATTTAGTCAATCCCATGCTACTACCTCGACAACTTATACCGCAACCGTTTATCTACCAGGCTTTTCCATTCAATTGTTAGAGATTGATAAGTCTAGCGGCTTTGTTCGTGGTACATTTAGTGGACCGGTACACAAAACGGCGGATGCAAATCCGTTTTTTCCTCAGGAAGATAATAGTCCAGTCGTAAATATAACGGAGGGATATTTTCAAGGTTATCTAAAAAAGAAGTAAAAATTATAAATGTCTTTTAGAAATTTTAAATATAAAAAAATGAAAAAGACCTTCTTACTCGTTGTGCTTATTCAATTATTCCTACTTAAAGGAATGGCGCAGTCAAAAGTTACAAGGTATTGTACTGTTGACGTACAATTTTTTTTACATCTAAAATAAAAAGTGTTTTTTCTGAAGGATCAATTGATTCTTTATTTAAATTTACAGATACTACCATTGTAAATGAACTGCGGGATAAAATACCTAATATGAATTTACTGCCCGATTTATTGAATTTTATGGCAGCGCATAAATGGGAGTTATTCAAAATAGATTCTGGATATAGGAATGTTTATATTTTCAAGCGAGAATTTGATGCGTCTGAGATCAAAAAATAATATCGGCTTTCCTACTCTTTAAATCTAAGTGCTATATTTTAAATAAATATTTATCCAAAATTTTAAATCACCTATTGAAATGAAGATCAAATTATTACTACTTGCCATTACAACAATGCTCATTATTTCTTGTAAAAAAGAAGTCATTACCCAGACACAGAGCCAGGTTTCTGCTAGTAACCTTGCCAAAGCTCTTGGCGTGGAGCAAAATAAATTGTACAGCGGTTATTCAATTGTCGTTACAAATTCTAGTAATAGCATGTCCAATAATGGAAGTTCGCTTATGATAACAAGTGATGGATTTATTATTATTAGTTCTGCGACTAATGGGTCAACAAGCAGTGTTACGTATAACTTAGGAGAAATGAAATCCTACCAAATTATGAATTTTTCTACCATAAAAGATCTCTATTTATATTATTAAAACCTGTTCACATTTTGATATAAGATCGTCAAGATTACTAGCTTTTTTGCGCCAATTTGTATTATAATTTAAACTTCTCCATTGCTTCTGCAATCTTTCGGTCATTGCTCAATCTTGGTAATTTATTTTGCCCACCAAGTTTGCCGATTGATTTCATGTAATTGATAAAGCCATCTTTTTGAATGGGCGTAATATGCAATTTTTGCAAAATATTGCCTTTGATAAGATCGTCGTAATATTCATTTCGGCTACGCAAATGATTATCTAAAGTTTCGACAAACGCAGTTAGGTTTTCTGGCATTTTGGTAAATTCAATAAACCATTCATGGTAGCTTTGTCCATCACCTTGTACGACCATTGGTGCAATGGTAAATTCCGTAATTTCCACATTGTGTTCTTCCGAGGCTTTTGCTATTGCCCAATCGACTTCCTCGCCAATTACATGCTCTCCAAAAGCGGAAATAAAATGTTTTATTCTACCTGTTACATTGATTCGATAAGGTTGTAGGCTTATAAATTTGACCGTATCTCCAATCAAATAACCCCAAAGTCCAGCATTGCTATTAATTACCAATGCATAATTTTTATCCAACTCTACCTCTCCCAGATGCAAACGTGTTGGATTTTCATCAAAAATTTCTTCTGTTGGAATAAATTCGTAAAAGATACCTGCGTTCGTATTTAAAAGTAATCCCTCATTTTCCATATTGTCCTGAAAGGCAATAAATCCTTCACTTGCTGGATAGAGTTCAACAGTATCAACAGATTTACCAATGGAATCAAATAATTTCTTTTTATACGGATCAAAATTGACACCTCCATATACCATAACCGAAAAATTAGGGAAAATGTCCTTTATTTTTTTATCCGTTTTGGCTATTAAACGATCAAAATACATTTGCATCCAAGGTGGAATCCCACTGATTAAAGTCATGTCTTTGGAAATCGTTTCTTCTACAATTTTGTCCAATTTTTGCTCCCAATCATCGACACAATTGGTATCATAACTTGGCATTTGATTTTTGGTCAAATAGGATGGAATGTGATGATTGACTATACCACTCAAGCGCCCGGTTGGAATGCCGTTGGTATCATGCAAAATCGGCGAACCACTTAAAAATATCAGTTTGCCATCGACAAATTGTGCATTACCTGAATTGGTGATATATGCTAATAATGCATTGCGCGCACCATTTATATGATTAGAAATAGATTCTTTTGTTATTGGGATATATTTCACGCCACTAGTCGTTCCACTTGTTTCTGCAAAATAAATCGGACGTCCCTCCCAAAGAATATTGTATTCCCCTTTTACAATGCGGTCGATGTAAGGACGTAGCCCCTCATAATCTTTGACGGGAATGGCCTCCTTGAAATCTACATAATTACGAATGGAACTGAAATGATGATCTTTGCCAAATTGTGTGTGCATTGCTTTTCCCACCAATTCGGACATTATTTGTAATTGT
This sequence comes from Rhizosphaericola mali, assembly GCF_004337365.2. GTDB lineage: Bacteria > Bacteroidota > Bacteroidia > Chitinophagales > Chitinophagaceae > Rhizosphaericola > Rhizosphaericola mali. Next base: position 4,303,413 of record NZ_CP044016.1, read on the forward strand.
ATTTCTACCGCTTTGTCCGCAGCGACACGCAATTTTTTGGTTGCAAATTTTGCGTAAGGCTTTGATATCATTGATTTTAATCCCATTGTAATGCGCTTAATTGTCGCAAATATAAAAAATGACAATGGCAATCGAGATTTAACTTTTAGGCAAATATTAAAATAAAATCGGTCCGGAAATATTCATTACCTTTCCAATGAAACATCTTAGTTTTTATGAAAACAATCAAAAAAATTCTCTCTATAGACATTGGTGGTACAAATATTAAATCTTCTGTTTTAGATGCTGATGGTAAATTACTTACAGAGTATAAAAAATTACCCACGCCTAATCCTGCCACGCCCAATGCGGTTATAAAAGTTATTAAAAAATTGACGGAAGGCTGGGATTATGATGTTATAGCCTCTGGATTTCCTGGTTATTTAAAAGAGGGTGTCGTTTTTACTGCTCCCAATTTAGGTACAGAAGTTTGGAAGGGATGTAAATTTCAAGATTTATTGGCCAAGTCTTTTGGGAAGCCTGCACGTGTGGTGAATGATGCAGATATGCAAGGTTTGGGTATTATGTCTGGTAAAGGTTTTGAAATTGTCGTGACTTTGGGTACGGGATTTGGATCGGCATTTTTCTATAATGGTGTTTTGTTGCCCCACATGGAAGTGGCGCATCATCCTATAAAAAAGGATAAAACTTACGACGAATATATCGGTCAGAAAGCATTTGATAAGGCTGGAAAAAAACGTTGGAATGAACATTTGAAATTCATTATTCAGACATTGAAAACCGTCTATAACTATGATACGCTATATCTTGGAGGCGGTAATGCAAAGAAAATTGATTTCGAATTGGATAAAAATATTAAGATCGTAACGAATGAAGAAGGGATTGACGGTGGCGCTAAATTGTGGCAACAAAAAGCCTAACGTTGCTGTCGCAAATGTTTTTTTTCACAAAATTGAAGTTTTTTTTCGTTTTATGTGGAAAACATCTTACTTTTGCACTCCTAATTTTTTAAAGTCATGTTTGTAGTTGTAAAAATAGCTGGTCAGCAATTTAAAGTGCAAGAAGGAGATACTTTGTATGTTCCGCACCTGACCGCAAGTAACGGTGATAATGTAGAGTTCAACGACGTATTGTTGGTAGATGCTGATGGCAAACTTACATTGGGTGCTGATATTAAAAGTATCGTAAAAGCAGAAGTTGTTAACGCCCTTGTACAGGATGATAAGGTGATCGCTTACAAACAAAAAAGACGTAAAGGTTTCCGTAAAAAAATCGGACACAGAACTCAATTTACGCAGATCAAAATCAATAGCATCGCGTAATTTCAATTTTTAATTTTTAATAGTCTTAATCTAAAATATTATGGCACACAAAGTTGGTGAAGGTTCCGTAAAAAACGGACGTGATTCCAGAAGCAAACGTTTAGGTGTTAAAGTGTATGGTGGTCAACCTGCATCTGCTGGTAATATTATTTTGCGCCAAAGAGGTACAGAATATCACCCAGGTAAAAATGTAGGTATTGGTAATGATTTTACTATATATGCACTTACTGACGGTATTGTAGAATTTAAAAAAGGTCGTGAACGCAGAACTTATGTATCTGTTGTTGCTCCTGCTACAGCAGAAGCTTAGTTCTTCTTTTTTAATACATACAAGCTTTTAAAAAATTTTTAGCGACTGTACATTGTGCAGCCGCTATTTTTGTTTGTGCGAAAATTGATCTTGTGAGATACGGTTTAGATGTACATAAATGATTTATTGAAAAGAAACTTCTGCTTTTAACTGCTCTACTACGTTGTAGATAATGGGACATCGACCGTAATGCATGAAAATGGTAAATAATCTTTTTTTGAACATAGGCTTGTGTAAAGCTGGAAATTCTCTACAACCATCAAATCGATATTCATAAACCGTGCATTTATTTTCAGAGAGGAAATGACAAGGTATACAATTTACAATACGTCGATCACTATGATCACTTTTTTCAATGTATTGTGCATCAAATTTTTCTAAAGGCATATTCAAATGATCTGCTAATCTTTCTGCTTCAGACGGTTCCACATTAATCATCAATGTTTTACAGCAATTACCACAAATCGTACAATCGATTTTAGGTTCTATGATTTCATTTATTTGAAAAACCATCTTATCAAGTTCGTCTAATTCAAAACCACTTAGAAATGTTCTAAATCGCTCGTTTTCTGCTATTTTTCTTTCTGACTCTAAAGATAAATAGGTAAGATCTGTCTGTAATTGCATGGAAAAATGTAAACTGCAAAGGTATTGAAACAATAGTATATTTTTGTTTTATGGCAATAGATTTGAATAAGTTGTATTCCGCAGCACGTACCGGCGCTGTTTCAAATAAGGTGTTGGCAGATGTGCGTTCTGATTTTCAACGTGATTACGATAGGATTATATTTTCCGCTGCATTTAGAAGATTGCAAAACAAAACGCAAGTTTTTCCATTGCCTGGAAGTGTATTTGTACATAATCGGTTGACGCATTCATTGGAGGTTGCATCAGTTGGACGCTCTTTTGGTACGCTTGCAGGAGACTTTATTGCCTCGAAATATGCTTCAGATTTATCGGAAAATAGTAAAGAATTTTACAAATACAGTTTAAATAGTGTGATCGCGGCGGCAAGTCTTTGTCATGATATCGGCAATCCTGCATTTGGACATTCAGGAGAGGATGCTATTGCTAGTTATTTTATCCAAAATGGTAAACAATTATCCTCTTTTTTCTCCGAAAAAGAATGGGCTGATTTTACACATTTCGAAGGAAATTCTAATGCTATCAGAATACTGACTCAACAACAATCTGGCAAATCCGAAGGTGGGTTGATGTTGACCTATTCGACGCTTGCAGCAATTATGAAATATCCATGTGAAGCATCGGCTTCCACAAAAAAGGAAATTCATCGTAAAAAATTTGGCTTTTTTCAGGCGGAAAAGGAGATTTTTTTGAATATAGCTAGCGCTACGCAAATGAAAAAATTATCTGAAGAGCCGACCATATTTGCACGTCATCCATTTGTATGGTTGGTGGAGGCCGCAGATGATATTTGTTACAGTATTATTGATTTAGAAGATGCGCATCGTTTAGGTATCATTGATCATTCGTCTTGTGTTGCGATTTTGTCTGATTTAATTACAGAATTAGATGCTGGAGCAAAGCAAAAAATAGATGCTAAAAGAAAAATAATTTCCGATAAAAATGATTTTGTCAGTTATCTCAGATCTAAATGCATTGGCTTGTTGATCAAGCATGCAACGGATATTTACATGCAAAATTGGGAATCGATCGCAGAGGGTAATTATCATATTCCACTTTTGGATAGTATCAAAAATCAATGTGTTGCATTGAAACAAATCGAACAATTTTCTATCGAAAATATCTATGATTATTCTGCAGTAGTGGAGATTGAAAATGCAGGATATAATGTGATGTATGAATTATTAGATCATTTTATTCCGCCTATTTTAAAGGAAAATTTATCTAAATCAGAAGAAAAAGCATTGAAACTTTTACCCAAACAATTTCTTTACGATGATAATTATTACCAAAAAGTGCTAGGTGTTTTAGATTATATTTCTGGAATGACCGACAATTATGCCACCGAATTATATCGCAAAATCAAAGGTATAGAGATAGGAAAGATAAGATAATGTGAAAGTTATCTCCATCTACAATTTGTACAATCTTTTGTCAAATTCGTCCACTTTTTTAATGATATTGTTGGCTTAGTTTTGTCGATAGATTCATCAAAATAAAAATTTATGACCGACAATTTATCGCCAGAAAATAGTAGAAGAAAATTTGTAAAAAATGCTGCGAGTTTAGCTTCTTTAGCAGCAATTGCAGGGTTGGCTTCTAACCCATTAAGTGCAGATGCACACACGAATTCACCTAAAGATAAGAAGACTAAAATCGCAGTAGTTACAGGTGCTGCACGTGGAATGGGACGTTCTATTTGTTTAGCATTGGCCAAAGAAGGTATGACTATTCACGGTATAGATATTTTGGATAAAGTCAGTAATGTGGTAGAATACAAACCATCTACACCTGCCGATATTTTAGAAACGCAAAAATTGGTGGAAGCCGCTGGTCAGAAATTTACCTACTCTAAGGCGGATATAAGGGATCTCGCTGCATTGAATAAAGTTGCGGCTGAGTTGAAAGCAAAATATGGACATGTTGATGTTTTAGTTGCAGATGCAGGAGTGCAAGCTTTTAGCTCTATTGTAGATTCTACCCCAGAACATTGGAATACAATTATAGGAACAAATGTTATCGGTACGGCAAATACGATGATAGCATTCTTGCCTTTGATCATTCCTCAAAAAATGGGTAAAGTTGTTATTCTTGCTTCAACACAAGGTATGAGAGGTATGTGGAATGGTGCAGCTTATGCAGCTTCAAAATGGGGATTGGTGGGTCTTGCTAAGTCTGTTGCTATTGAAATGGGTCCTCATCATATCAATGTAAATGTGGTCGTTCCCGGATTAGTCAATACCGAAATGACACATAATCTTAAACGTTGGCAAGTGGCAATGGGACCAGGATATGAAAATGCTCAGGTTACCGAAGCGCAAGTATCAGAAGTTTTATCCAAAAAAGATGCCTTAGGGTTACCTTGGGTAGAAGCGGACGATATCGCACCAGCAGTCGTGTTTCTAACATCTGATGCGGCAAATAAGATTACTGGTGCAGTGTACGACGTTGCAGCAGGTACAAGTACGGTATATACGTCATAATCTATTTTTAAAATTACATAAGATAGCAAGGTTTTCAGGTTAATCAATATCTTTGTTTCCTAAAAATACAGGAAGTTGAGTTTAACCATAAAAACAAATGAATTAGTAAAGATTTATCACAATAGAACGGTGGTGAGTCACGTATCTGTTCAGGTAAGTCAAGGGGAGATCGTCGGTTTGCTTGGTCCAAATGGAGCAGGTAAAACGACGACTTTTTATATGGTCGTGGGTTTGATACAGCCAGAAGAAGGATCTGTTTACCTAAATGAGGAAGATATCACAAAACTTCCTATGTATAAAAGAGCACAATTGGGCATTGGATATTTGCCGCAAGAAGCGTCTGTATTTCGAAAGTTGAGCGTAGAAGATAATATTATGGCGATTTTGGAAATGACCAAATTATCCAAATCTGAACGTGCTGAGAAATTAGAATCGCTGTTGAATGAATTCGGTTTGCAACACGTACGCAAAAATAATGGGGATAGTTTGAGTGGTGGTGAACGACGTCGTACGGAAATAGCGAGAGCATTAGCTATCGATCCAAAATTTATCTTGTTAGATGAGCCATTTGCAGGAGTCGATCCCATTGCCGTAGAAGATATTCAAAGTGTGGTTGCCAAATTGAAATATAAAAATATCGGTATTCTCATTACCGATCACAATGTAAATGAGACGCTTTCCATCTGTGATAGAGCGTATCTTTTGATTGATGGTAAAATATTTAAACACGGAACTGCCGAACAATTAGCTGAAAACGAACAAGTTAGGCGTTTGTATTTAGGTACTAATTTTGAATTAAAACGTAAAGATTGGATTTTGGAAATGGGAAAAACCAATGGTCAGAGTTTGCATATTAAAGAAGAAGAAAAAGAATCAGAGTCTTAATCGGAATTAAAAATGTGAATGTATTGGCTAAATAACTTATCATTCATAATTCATAACTCTTTTCCTATTAACCATTAACTTTGCGTACAATCCAATATATTAGCATAAAGATTTTTATATAAAATGAGTCAAACAAAAAGAATCGCTCTTTTCGGATCAACAGGATCTATCGGTAAACAAGCATTAGAAGTTGTTGAGGCACATCCTGATTTGTTTTCTGTGGCGATTTTGACTGCCGCGAGCAACGCTGACCTATTAATCAAACAAGCACTAAAATTTAATCCCAAAATTGTTGTCATCGTTGATGATAGCAAATATAATTATATCAAAGATGCTTTAAAAAGCACGGGTATCACGGTATTGGCAGGAGAGGATGCTTTGTTAGAAACAGCAGGCAATGATTGCTATGATGTCATGTTAGAAGCAATTGTAGGCTATGCAGGACTTTTACCTACGATTAAAGCCATTGAAATAGGTAAACCTGTCGCTTTGGCAAATAAAGAAACCTTGGTCGTTGCCGGTGATTTAGTTATGCAAATGGCAGCGGCGAAACGTGTTCCAATTATTCCCGTAGATAGCGAGCATAGTGCGATTTTCCAATGTTTAATTGGAGAAGGAAAGAATAAAATTGAAAAAATTATATTGACCGCAAGTGGTGGTCCATTTTTGGGTAGAAAACCTAATTTTTTGGTCAATGTAAAAAGAGATCATGCATTGGAGCATCCCAATTGGCGTATGGGCGCTAAGATTTCCATTGACTCTGCAACTTTGATGAATAAAGGTTTGGAAATGATTGAAGCGAAATGGCTTTTTAATCTTAAACCGGAGCAAATTGAAGTCGTTGTGCATCCGCAAAGTATCATTCATAGTATGGTAATGTTTGAAGATGGCGCGATCAAAGCACAAATGGGATTGCCTGATATGAAATTGCCGATTCAATATGCATTGTCATTTCCCCAAAGATTACATTCCGATTTTCCAAGATACAATTTCCGTAGACCAGACACTTTAACTTTTGAAGAGCCTGATTACAAAACATTTAGAAATCTTTCTTTAGCGATTGAAGCGTTGAAAAAAGGTGGAAATCTACCTTGTATTATGAATGCAGCTAATGAGATTGCGGTATACGCATTTTTACATAACCGAATTGGATTTTTGGATATTACAGACGTGGTGGAACAAGCCATGACAAAAATCAAATTCATTGAAAAACCTTCTTTAGAAGATTATATTGACAGTGACGGAGAAGCGAGAAGTTTTGCCGCATCCATTGTAAGATTATAAAGCGGAAAACGATTATTTTTTAAACTATTCAAATGGTATTATTAGCTATCGATTGGGCTAGCGTAGGTGTTAAAGCGCTACAGTTTATCCTTTCATTTTCGATATTGGTGACTTTACACGAATTTGGTCATTTCATAACTGCGAGAATTTTCAAATGTCGTGTGGAAAAATTTTACTTATTTTTTGATCCATGGTTTAGCTTATTCAAAAAGAAAGTTGGCGATACCGAATATGGTATTGGCTGGGTGCCCTTTGGTGGATATGTCAAAATCGCCGGAATGGTCGATGAAAGCATGGATAAAGAACAATTGAAACAAGAACCCAAACCTTGGGAATTTCGTTCTAAACCAGCTTGGCAACGTTTGATTATCATGTGTGCGGGCGTGGTGATGAATTTATTGCTGGGATTTTTTATTTATTCCATGATGTTATTTCATTGGGGTGATGAATATTTACCTACACAAAATTTGACTTATGGTGTAACCGCAGATTCATTAGCACAAAGTGTTGGATTTAAGAATGGTGATAAAATCTTAAGTGTTGATCATAAACCAGTTGAAAGATTTAAGAATGTTGCCATGAATGTCATTTTGGATGGAGCAACTTCTGTACAAGTTGATAGAAATGGTCAAAAGATCGATGTCGCGATTCCAAAAACATTTGCGGGCGATATTATTAAATATAAAGATATAGCCTTCTTGTCTCCAAGATATCTTATGTATCCTTTAGGAACAGTGGTAGATACGATGCCTGCGAAAATAGCAGGATTCAAAGTAGGAGATAAGATTATTGGAGTAAATGGTAACGCGGTACAATTTTTCGATCAATTTAAAGAAAGCGTTTCTAACAACAAAGGGAAATTGGTTACTGCAAAAGTTCTTCGTGGAAATGATACATTGAATTTAAGTGTAAATGTTCCTGCGGATGGAATTATTGGTATTGCTCCGAATATTCCAGATAATGCTTTGAAAACTCATTTAACAAAATACGGATTTTGGGAATCTTTCCCTGGTGGTTTTCAGAAAGGAAAAGAAACATTACGTTCTTATGTTTTACAGTTAAAATTAATTTTTAGTGGAAAAGTAAAAGCGAATGAATCTTTGGGTGGTGTAATCAGCATGGGAAATCTTTTCCCTTCACTTTGGGATTGGCAAACTTTCTGGGGGTTGACAGCTTTTTTCTCTATGGTTTTGGCGCTGATGAATATTTTACCCATTCCAGCTTTAGATGGCGGACATGTATTGTTTTGTTTGATTGAAATGATTACAGGACGTAAACCAAGTGACAAAACTTTGGAAGTCGCGCAAATGATCGGAATGGTCTTATTGCTTGGATTGATGGTATATGCGTTAGGTCTAGATTTCTGGCGTTTATTTAAAAAATAAAAATAAGCTGAATGCAAAAAGCTCAATGCGTAATGCAATTGTATTGTGCTTTGAGCTTTTTGCATTTGGCATAGAGCTGAAATATGAACATAATAATTATTGGTCCTGCACATCCTTTGAGAGGAGGCTTAGCCTCTTTTGATGAGCGCTTGGCAAGAGCGTTCAAAGAAGCAGGACACAATGCCAGTATTTATACATTTTCCTTACAATATCCTGGTTTTTTATTTCCAGGTACGACACAGTTTTCGGATGAACCAGCGCCGACGGATATCGATATTAAAGTTTGTATCAATTCTGTGAATCCACTCAATTGGCGTAAAGTCGGCAAGGAGTTAAAAAATCTTCGTCCTGATATAATATTGATTCGATATTGGTTGCCATTTATGGCGCCTTGTTTGGGTACGATTTTACGGTTTGTCAAAAAGAATAAACATACGAGAACGGTTTGCTTGGCGGACAATATCATACCACATGAACATTTCCCCATGCAAACGCAATTGACCAATTATTTGGTTAAGACGGTGGATGGATTTGTTACAATGAGTGGAGCGGTTTTACAAGATTTGAAAAAATTTACCCAAAAACCTGCAGTTCAAATAGTACATCCGTTATACGACAATTTTGGTGTGCAAATTTCCAAATTAGAAGCGCGTAAGCATTTACAAATTGCTGAAAATCAGCCTTGGATTTTGTTCTTTGGATTTATCCGAAAATATAAGGGTTTGGATATTTTGTTGGAATCCATGCATTTATTGCAAGAAAAAGGTTCGGATATACAATTAATCGTTGCTGGTGAATTTTATGGAGATCGCAAACCTTATGATGATACTATTGAAAAATATCAGTTAAAAAATGTGCATTTGCATACTAATTTCATTACTGATAGTGAGGTCAAATATTATCTAAGTGCAGCTGATTTTGTGATACAACCTTATCGCGATGCAACACAAAGTGGCGTAACACCTTTGGCATATCATTTTGAAAAACCGATGTTGGTTACCAATGTAGGTGGTTTACCGGATATGGTTCCAGATGGAAAAGTTGGTGTCGTAACAGAACCAACCTCAGAAGCTGTAGCAATAGGAATTGAAAAATTATATGCACAGGGAGAATCTCATTATCTTCCTTATCTTCAAATAGAAAAACAAAAATATAGCTGGGCAAAAGCTGTGGAAAGCATGATTGTCATCAGCGGAATCTCTCAAACAAATTAATTATGAATATTTACAGAAGCAAAGCCCCATTACGTATCGGACTTGCGGGCGGCGGTACAGATGTAAGTCCTTATAGTGATTTGTATGGCGGTGCAATTTTAAATATTACGGTTTCCTTATTTGCACATGCCAATATTGAATTGATTGAAAGCGAACAAATTATCTTGTCTGCTATGGATCGAGGAGAGGAGGAAGTGTACGATTGGACGACAAGTCTTCCAATTAATGGAAATTTGGATTTATTAAAAGGTGTTTATAATCGTATTCAAAAAGATTACGGTATATCCAAACAAGGATTTCGATTGAACACATTTGTGGATGCACCCGCTGGAAGCGGTTTGGGTACTTCATCTACTTTGGTTGTTGCTATTTTAGGTGCATTTGTTGAAATGCTCAAATTGCCATTGGGAGATTACGATATTGCGCATTACGCTTATGATATCGAACGAAAAGATCTTGGACTTAGCGGAGGTAAACAAGATCAATACGCGGCGACTTTCGGTGGAGTGAACTATATGGAATTTTTGGCAGACGATCGCGTGATTGTCAATCCGCTTAGAATTCGCAATGAATATTTGGATGAATTGGAAAATAATTTGCTCTTATTCTACACTTCCACAAGTCGAGAAAGTGCCAAAATTATCGTCGAACAGCAAAAAAATGTGCTTCAAAAAAATGAAAAATCTATTGAAGCGATGCATCAATTAAAAGAACAATCTATCTTATTGAAAGAAGCGCTGTTGCGAGGTGAATTGTTCAAATTTGGACAAATTTTGGATTTCGGATTTCAGCAGAAAAAGCAAATGGCTGCTAATATTTCCAATGATTTAATTGATGATATTTATAGCGCGGCGATTGAAGCTGGAGCAACTGGAGGAAAAATCTCTGGTGCTGGTGGAGGTGGATTTATGACATTTTATTGTCCTGGAAATACGCGTTATCAAGTTATTGAAGCTTTAAAGAAGTTTGGGGGAGAGGTGAAACCTTATCGATTTACACGTCATGGTTTAATTACTTGGACCGTAAAATCTTAAAATTTGATATTTATCAATATTAAATTTTGATATTCTAAATATATTCGGACTTTTGAACCGTATTGCTTGTATCTCATTGAACATTTCAAGGTAAAAAA